>CAYGNE010000096.1:0-12027 GCA_964351155.1 uncultured Rhodobacterales bacterium
ACCACAACCGCCGCCGAACCGATAAAGCTGCCATGCGGCTGCAGCGTGTCGAAATCCAGCGGCACGTCGTCCAGCGTCGCCGGCAGAAGACCCGAGGACGGCCCGCCCGGCTGATAGGCGCGGAATACATGCCCATCGGCCATGCCGCCCGCAGCCTCGATCACGTCCAGAATTGTCGAGCCGGCCGGCAGCAGATGAACGCCGGGGGTCTTGACCCGGCCCGAAACCGAATAGCTGCGCAGCCCCTTGCGCCCGTTCTTTTCGATCGCGAATACTTCGGGGCCCTCGCGGCAAATGCGTGCGACCCAATAAAGCGTCTCGACGTTGTTGACCAGGGTCGGTCGGCCAAACACACCGACCTGCGCAACAAAGGGCGGACGATGCCGGGGCAGCCCGCGCTTGCCTTCGATGCTTTCGATCATCGCGCTTTCTTCGCCGCAGATATAGGCCCCGGCCCCGCGCCGCAGGTCTATATAGCCCGGCGCAACGATGCCCGCGTTCTCCAGCGCAGCAATTTCCCGGCGCAGGATCTCCAGCACGGCCGGATACTCGTCACGCATGTAGATGAACGCGGTTTCCGCCTCGATCGACCACGCCGCGATCAGCATGCCCTCCAGGAACATGTGCGGTTCGCGCTCCAGGTAATACCGGTCCTTGAACGTGCCCGGCTCGCCCTCGTCCCCGTTGACCGCAAGGTATCGCGGGCCCGGCTCGGCTCGCACGAATTCCCATTTCTTTCCCGACGGGAACCCGGCGCCACCCAAACCCCGCAAACCCGAGGACAGAACCTTTTCCCCCTCGGCCACCGGGTCGCCCCCGGCACGCAGCGCCGTCAGCGTCTCATAGCCGCCTTTGGCGCGATACGCGTCAAGATCCTGATAATCGGGGATCACCGCATGTGTCTCGCCCGCGGCAATCGCCGCGTGAACCTTGTCCGGCGTTGCGTGATCAATGTGGTTATGGCCCAGTTCCAACACCGGTGCGGTGTCGCAACGCCCCATGCAGGGAGCCCGCAGAACCCGTACCTGGGAAGGGTTCAACCCGTCTTCCAGCGCCGCCTTCAGCGCCTGCGCCCCGGCCATTTCGCAAGACAGGCTGTCACACACCCGGATGGTCAGCGCCGGTGGCGGGGTCTCGTCTTCTTTGACAACATCAAAATGTGCGTAGAAAGAAGCGACCTCGTACACTTCCGCCATCGACATTCGCATCTCTTCGGCCAGCGCCCGCAGATGCGCGGCGGACAGATGCCGGAAACGGTCCTGAACCAGGTGCAGGAATTCGATCAGCAGATCGCGGCGGCGCGGGCGATCGCCCAGCAGTTCGCGAACCTGTGAAAGGGCCGTGTCGTCGAGCTGTCGGCCCTTGGGGCGGACACGACCACGACCGCGCCCTGACTTCCATACGCCTTTTTTCGGTTCGTTCGTGTCAAGCGCCATTGCGAAGTTCCTCCAGCCACTTTCACTCTTCTCAATATTTTTCACCGCAGTCAAAAACGGAATCGTCGTTCCAGCGGCCGTTTTGGACCTTTTTGGTGCCCCACACACGGTTATTCAGCCTGTAAAGGAGCCGATAGTGAAGTTCACCTATTATAATGGACTCGGTGCGCGGTTTTTACTGTCATCGCGGCCTCACCCCTTTGACAAAGGTACCGCACATGTCGCTCGCCCAGTTCACACGGCTTTTCCTCCGGTTCGGCGGGTCTTGACCTCCTCTTGCCCACGCTTTGCGTCCGGGTCAGCTATGGCCCTGCCCCCGCCCGGTTGCTGTTCGGAAATCGGCAATCAAGGTACCGGCACCGACACGCCGCATTCGGGTTCCGGGCGATCGGCCTTTTCGGTCTGCCTGGACGTGCGTTCCCGGGCACCGATCACACCGACGGCGTTGCACGCTGGGCAATTGCCAAGTTTGAATTGCAAAAAATCGCGCTCTGATATTAGTTTATCGAATATCCAGTTTCTCTGGTAAACATTGTGGATCATCGGGATCAAACGCACTCTGTCGGCCAGAAATCGGGATCGGACAAACGCTCCGTGAGGCAACGGGAGTCGACTGGGCGCACTGGCGCCACTGTGCTCCCGGATCTTATGGCGTGTGCGCCCGACACAGCGAATGGCGCGGAATGCAAGCGCTGAAATAAACAGGGAGTACAACATGAATATCAAGCATATGCTGACTGCCGGTCTGCTCGCTTCGGCGGCATTGACCACACAGGCCGCGGCGCAGGATCCGCTGAAAATCGGCATGATCACCACGCTGTCAGGACCGGCCGGATATCTTGGCGCGGATGTTCGCGACGGGTTCATGCTCGCGATCAAGGAAGAAGGCGGCACATTGGGCGGCGTTCCGGTTGACGTCATGGTCGAGGATGACGGCCTCAAGCCGGAAAACGGCCGCGCAATCGCCGAACGGTTCCTGGAACGCGACGAGGTGGAAATCGTGACCGGCGTCATCTTCTCGAACATTTCGCCGGTGGTGGCCCCGCTCACCTTGCGCGCGGGCCGGTTCTATATCTCGCCCAATTCGGGACCCTCGCAATTCGCCGGCAAGAAATGCCACGAAAACTATTTCGTCGCCTCCTGGCAGAATGACACGCTGCATGAATCCGCGGGCATCAATGCCACGTCGCTGGGATACAAGAACGCATTCATCCTCGCGCCCAACTACCAGGCTGGCAAGGACGCGCTGGCCGGCTTCAAGCGCTATTTCAAGGGCGACATCCTCGAGGAAGTATATACCCAGCTTGGACAGACCGACTATGCGGCCGAGATCGCCAAGATTCGCGCCGCGAAACCCGAGATGGTGTTTCACTTTCTGCCCGGCGGTATGGGCATCAACTTCATGAAGCAATATGCGCAAGCCGGCCTGCGCGATGAAATCCCGCTGGTTCTGGCTGCTCCGTCCTCGGACATCAACATCCTGCGCGCGGTGGGCCAGGCCATGGTCGGCGTACAGAACTCCTCGCACTGGAACCACGATCTGGACAATGCAGCGAACAAGGCGTTTGTCGCCAGCTTCGAGGAAACCTATGACCGTCTGCCGACCGTCTATGCCAGTCAGGGTTATGACACCGCCCGGCTGATCTCGAGCGCATTGCGGGCCACCGGCGGCAAGGTTCTTGGCGACATGAACGGTTTCCGTACCGCGCTCAAGGCCGCCGATTTCGAAGCCGTCCGCGGACCGTTCAAGTTCAACAACAACAACCACCCGATCCAGAACTGGTACGGTCGGGTTGTCGTCGAAGAGAACGGCGAATTCCGCAACAAGATCACCGGGATCATCGCCGAAAACCACGAGGACGCCTATGCCTCCGAGTGCAAGATGTAAGGCATCGGTCTGAACCGAGGAAAAACGGGGCTCTTTTCAGGTTCTGGAAAGAGCCCTTGTTTCAACAACGGCCCTTACCGCGGAAATCTCGCATGTCGCAATTATTCGTCGAGCAACTGCTGAACGGCCTGCAACTGGGCATGTTCCTGTTTCTGGTCTCTGCCGGGCTGACGCTGGTGTTCGGCTTCATGAACGTGATCAACCTTGCACATGGATCGCTGTTCATGATCGGCGCATTTTCCGCCGCCTACCTGACCAACCTGACCGGATCATTCCTGCTGGGACTGATCCTGACCTTCCCGGTGGTCGCGACCTTTGCCGCGGTCATCGAGGTCCTGATCATCCGCCCCCTGTACCATCGGGACCATCTCGATCAGGTTCTGGCCACGTTTGGACTGATCCTGTTCTTCAACGAAGGGGTGACAATGGTGTTCGGACGCACCCCGCTTTTTCTCAACGTCCCCGAAATGCTGTCCGGAACCGTCCAGCTGACCGACAGCTTTTCCTACCCGCTCTACCGGATCGCCATTATCGCCGTCGGGCTGATGGTGGCGCTGATCCTGTGGTTCATCATCGTGCGAACCCGAACCGGCATGCAGATCCGCGCCGGAACCACAAACCGTGAAATCGTCGAGTCGCTGGGCGTCAACATTGCCGCACTCAACGCGGTCATCTTCATTGCCGGGGCGCTGTTCGCGGGGCTGGCCGGCGCGCTGTCCGGACCACTGACATCGGTCGAGGTCGGCATGGGGGAAAACCTGTTGATCCTCTGTTTCGTGTGCATCGTGATCGGCGGCATCGGGTCCATTCGCGGCGCCCTTCTGGGTGCGCTGGTGGTGGGCATCGCCGACACGATGGGGCGTGCTTTCATCCCTGACCTGCTGGGCCGGTTTCTGGACCCCGCCTCGGCCAGCGGCATTGGTGCGGCCCTGTCCTCCATGTCGGTCTACCTGCTGATGATCCTGGTGCTGATTTTCCGGCCCACCGGGTTGTTTCCGGTCGCCAGGAGCGCCTGACATGATCAGCGAGCGCCACCTTCCCGCCATCTACACCATCGGCATTCTGGCGCTATGCGCCCTGCCCTGGCTTCTGACTTATTTCGGCTCGTCCTACCTCGTATCCACCGCCACCCGTCTGGTCATCTTTGCCATCGGCGCGATCAGCCTTGACCTGTTGATCGGCTATACGGGTCTGGTCTCTTTCGGCCATGCGGCGTTCTTTGGCGTGGGTGCCTATGTGGTCGGCATCCTGTCCTTTCATGCCTACGAGGAAACCCCGTTTTTTGGATTCGACGGCACGCTTGCCGGGCTGGTCGTTCTGCCGCTTGCGGTGGTGATATCGGCCCTCTTCGCAGTGGTGATCGGGGCGCTGTCCCTGCGTACAAAGGGCGTCTATTTCATCATGATCACCCTGTCATTCGGGCAGATGCTGTTCTTTCTGTTCGTCTCGCTCGAAGCATATGGCGGTGACGACGGCATGATGATGTTTGACGGGCGCAACACGCTGCCGCTTCTGGATTTGAACGACCGTATCACCTTCTATTACTTCTGCCTTGCCTGCTTTGTGGCGTTCTTTGCGTTCTGCAATCGTCTGGTTCAATCGAAATTCGGCCGCGTCCTGTCGGCCATCCGGCAGAACGAGGACCGCCTGACCTCCATCGGCATCCAACCCTATCTCGCCAAGCTGACAATCTTTGTCGTGGCTGGCTCCGGGGCCGGTCTGGCCGGGGCGTTGATGGCGAACCACACGGAATTCGTCAGCCCGGCCCTGACCCACTGGACCAAGTCGGGCGACCTGATGATCGTGGTAATCCTTGGCGGGATGGGCACGTTGCTGGGCCCGGTTCTGGGCACGGTCCTGTTTCTGTTGCTCGAAGAGTTCCTGCCGGTCCTGTTTGACGCGGTGGGTCTGGACCTGCTGAAGGAACACTGGCGCTTCGTCTTCGGCCCGATCCTGATCCTGATCGTCCTGTTCGCCAAGACCGGGCTTTACGGCGTGCTGTTCAAGAAACAAAGCCAGAGCTGAGGCCACCCCATGCTTGTGATCAAGGACCTTTGCAAATCATTCGGCGCGCTGCAGGCGACGGACCACGTCTGCCTTGAGGTCAAAGAGGGCACGATCCACGCCCTGATCGGCCCGAACGGCGCGGGCAAGACAACCCTGATCTCGCAGATATCCGGCTATCTCGCGCCTTCCAGCGGCTCGATCACCTTTGACGGCCGGGATCTTCTGGCCCTGCCAGCGCACAAACGCCCGCATGCCGGTCTGGTCCGGAGCTTTCAGATCACCTCGATCTTTCCGGCGTTCACGGTTCTGGACAACGTATGCCTTGTGCTTCAGTCGATCAGCCATCAGGTCTTCCGGATGTTCCGCAACGCCAACGAGGACCGGAACGAACGCGACAAGGCCCGCGCCATTCTGGAGCGTGTCGGGTTGCATGATCACGCGGACGCGCCGGCGCAGAACCTGTCCCACGGCCAGAAACGCCAGCTGGAAATCGCCATGGCACTGGCCGCCGAACCCAAGCTTTTGCTGCTGGATGAACCGATGGCGGGTATGGGTGTAGAGGAAAGCCGCAACCTGATGGCGGTCCTCAACAATCTGCGGCACAGCACGACGATGCTGCTGGTCGAACATGACATGGACGTGGTGTTTTCGCTGGCCAACGAAATCTCGGTGCTGGTCTATGGCAAGGTGATCGCCACCGACCGGCCCGACGCGATCCGCAACAATCAGGACGTTCAGGATGCTTACCTGGGCACGCACAGTCTTCACGATGATCAGGTGGCTTGATGCTGACGCTTGAACAGATCGAAACAAGCTATGGCTCCTCACAGGTCCTGTTCGGCGTGACCATGACCCTGCCAGAGGGGCATCTGGTGACGCTGATGGGCCGCAATGGGATGGGCAAGACCACGACCGTCCGTTCGATCACCGGTTTGACCCCGGTCGGCAAAGGCAGAATCCGGTTCCGAAATCGCGAGATATCGACCGATCCGCCGCACCGGATCGGTCAGGCGGGCATTGCACTGGTGCCCGAGGGCCGCCAGGTTTTCCCCACCCTGACCGTGCGCGAGAACCTTGTTGCCACCGCCGCCAACCGAAGCAACCGTGCCCGCCCCTGGGATCTGGACCGGGTGTTCTCGCGTTTCCCGCGCCTCAAGGAACGCGAAAACCAGCTTGGCGATTCCCTGTCCGGCGGGGAACAGCAGATGCTTGCGATCGGGCGCGCCCTGATGACCAACCCCTGGCTCCTGATCCTTGACGAGGCGACCGAAGGTTTGGCGCCGCTGATCCGCCGCGAGATATGGGCGGTGCTTGCCGAGTTGAAGGAAGAGGGACAAACCACTCTGGTCATTGATAAAAACCTCGACGAGGTCGCCCGCGTGGCGGATTACAACTACGTGCTGGAAAAAGGCAAGATCGCATGGCATGGCGATGTACAGGCGATGCGCGCCGTTGACGGCTTTGCAGAAAAATATCTCGGGGTCTGATCATGGCGGCCATCTATCGCGGAATGGATCAGGCAGAACTTGACGCCCAGTACAACGCACGCGCCACCGTGCGCGACTTTGATGCCGAAATGTCCTCCTACCGCGCCCTGACCGCGCAGTCCTATGAGCGCCTGACAGCGGTACGCGACATTCAGTATGGCCCTCACCCCGATGAAAAGATTGATCTTTTCCCATCATCAGACACAAAAAGCCCGCTGATGGTCTTTATCCACGGCGGCTATTGGCGGGCGCTTGGCCGGGCCGAGTCCGGCTTCATGGCCGAAACCTTTGTGACGCGGGGCGTCTCGGTGGCGGTGGTGGAGTACTCGCTCGCCCCGGCGGTGAGCGTGGACCATATCGTCCAGCAGGTGCGCCGCGCCATCGCTCATCTGATCGCGAATGCGGCCACGTTGGGCTTTGACCCGGGGCGCGTGTTTCTCGGCGGCTCCTCCGCCGGGGCGCATCTGGCGGCGATGGCCATGATCACCGACTGGCAGGCGCGGTTCGGGCTGGCTGGCAATGCCATCCGCGGTGCCCTGCTGGCCAGCGGCCTCTACGATCTTGAACCGGTGCGGCTGTGCGAACCGAATGCCTGGCTGCGACTGGACCGGAGTGCTGCGCTGCGGAACAGCCCGATTCACACACCGCCTCCCACGGGCACGGACCTCCTGATCGTCTGGGGCGGTTCGGAAACCGACGAATTCAAACGCCAGAGCCGCGACTACGCGCAAATGGCACACGAGGCCCGCTGCAATGTGCAAGCATATGAGGTCAGCGACCGGAACCACTTTGACATCGTCACCGATCTGGCACGGCCGGATCGGCAGCTGTTCCGGGACACCATGGCTATGATCAGATCCGATGCGCCGTAGATGCCGCCGCCAACCATTCGGGGTTCCAAACCCACGGGCCCGGTCCGGGCCCCTGCACCGCATGGCCGGACGGAACCGGGGGTCCCGGCAAGCCTGCCCAAGAGACAGGCAAGGCCGGGGCAGGCAACCCGTCAGACCCGCGCCACAAAGCATGACACAAGACCCGGTTGCCGCCGGGCAAAAAGGGAGAATCACATGGCTTTACATCCAAAACTACGCGCCTTCAATTTTCAGAAATGGGTCGAGGACAACGCGGACAAGCTGCGCCCGCCGGTGAACAACAAGCTGCTGCACACCGAAGGCGACATGATCGTCATGGTTGTCGGTGGCCCGAACACGCGGGTCGATTTTCATGACGATCCGGTCGAGGAATGGTTCTATCAGGTCAAGGGCGACATGATGCTGAAAATCGCGGACGGAGGCGAGATCTATGACATCCCGATCCGCGAAGGCGAGGTGTTCCTGCTGCCACCGCACGTGATCCACGCCCCGCAGCGGCCACAGGAAGGGTCGATCGGGATCGTGGTCGAGGCCCCGCGCCAGCCCGGAATGATGGAAGGGTTCGAATGGTATTGCTTTGACTGCGGCACACGGGTTCACCGCGCCGAGGTTTCGCTGGGTGAACCCGGCGGCATTGTCGCGGCACTTCCCAAGATCTATGACGCGTTCCACAATGATACGGAGGCGCGAACCTGCCCCGAATGCGGCACCTTGCACCCCGGCAAGGGTAAACCGCCCGAAGGGTGGGTATCGCTCTAGGCCGACGGACAGCGCGGTAAACGCCCGCGCGCGGCTGGACCACCGATGCCCTCGCACCGGTCAGCCGCGTGCCCGTCCCCTACTGCCGTCTGCGGACCTGATCCGGCAGATCACTTACCTCGATCACGTCGCCGTCGCCCAGCGCAAGGCACAGTTCGAACACGTTGATCATCTCTCGGATGTTACCCGGCCAGTCATAGGCACACAGCTCGGCGACCGCGTCGGGCGCAAATCTCAACGGCTCGTCGCCCGAGACCATCGCTGCGACCCGGTCGATCAGCCAGACCTTGTCCTCCCGGTCCCGCAATGGCGGGATGGTCAGAACAACCCCATTGAGCCGGTAGTACAGATCCTGCCGGAACTGTCCGGAATCCACCAGTTCCTTGAGATCCCGGTGCGATGCCGACACCACCCGGATATCCACCGGTACCGGGCGGGTGCCACCCACCGCCAGCACCTCGCGTTCAGACAGCACCCGCAGCAACCGCGCCTGCAGGGCCAGCGGCATGTCTCCGATTTCGTCCAGGAACAGCGTGCCGCCGCTGGCCTGCTCGATCAGCCCCTTCTTTCCCTTGGCATTCGCGCCGGTAAAGGCGTGCGGCGCATATCCGAACAATTCGCTTTCGATCAGCATCTCGGGCAAGGCCGCACAGTTGATTGCAACAAACGGTCCCTTCTTCTTGCGCGCTTCGTGCAGGGCGCGGGCGACGAACTCCTTTCCGACGCCGGTCTCGCCTTCCAGTATCACGCTGATCTGCTTGTCGGCGATCTTGGCTGCTTTCTGTGCCAGCAATGCCATGGCCGGGTCGCCGCCGTTGATCCGCGCCAGCGGTTCGGGTACCCCGGGTCGCGCTTGCGTTCTGGGCGACGAGACCGGGGCCTGGACATTGGCAAACACGATCTTGCCATCGCGGGTCTCCATCGCCTGCTCGCCCGGCGTGCTGGCCCCCAGCAGGCAGGGCAGATCGTTGAAATCGAATTCGAACACGTCGTCGAACCTCCGCCCGACAAGATCGGGCATGACCTCGGCACCACCCCCGATCGCTTCGGCCATCATCCGCATCGCACCATGTGTCATGCCCGAGATCGTTCCATCCATGGCCACGGACAGGGCGCAATGCGGGTCAACCCCCAGGAACTCGGTCGACGAACTCATCCGGACGATCCAGTCCGACTTGCGCTGCGCCACCAGGTTGGCCAGTTCGATCCGTCGCACACAGGATTTGACCACCTCCAGTGTCAGCGCCTGACTGTACTTCTCCGCCGGCGACATCAGCAACGAGACATCCAGCACCCCCTTCAGGGTGCCGGTCAGATCATAGATCGGCGCGGCGGTGCAACTCAGCGGCGTATGGGCCATGTCGAAATGGTCGGTCTGATGCACGGTAATGGCCTTGCCCGTGGTCAGGCAGGCCCCGACACCACAGGTGCCGGCGCTCTTTTCGCTCCACTCCGACCCCAGGTACAATCCGGCCCGCTTCAGTTCGCGGTCGACTTTTTCATCGCCGATAAAATCGACCGTGACTCCCTTGGCATCGGTCAGGAGCAGGACATAACCCATCGAATTCACCCGCCGGTACAGATCCTCCATTCCATACCGCGCAATCGAGAGAAGACCCTCGGCCTCCTGTTGATGGTGGCGCAGCTCGGCCTCCGGCAGGATGATCGCTTCGCCCTTGTGTTCGGGGTCCAGATGATAATCGTTGAGACACCGCAACCAGGAACTCACGACTTCCGGGTCCCGCGTTGTTGTGCCGCCTTCCGCCACCGTTACGATTTCGCGAACATGGCTTTCAAATGCTATGGCATCCGACATCAAAGACCCCTCCCCAAGGCCGTGACAACCCGGTCACCGTGACAGCGGTGAACCCTTCAGGACGATCACGTTCATCAAGGAATACCAAATTTTCGCCCCTGAGGCGAGTAATGCCTTTGGCTTGGCGCACCGTCCCGACGCGAACCGGCACGGCCATGATACGCCGGGATGCGCGCAACGGTCTCTGACTAATCGCGACAGGACGGAGGCGGCGTTCGCAAAAACGCCGTCGCCCGACAAGATCCAGCGCCATTGGAACAATTCGGCAAGAACGCTTCTGACGCAGCTGCGCCGCCAGATGGAGGCAGGCGCCGGTGCTGAATCGGAAAACTGGAGCCTTGCCCGCAGTCAGCAATTCGTTCTGTTCTTTGATGTGACATTGGGCGCGTTGGATGCGGGCTGGGACAATGGCTTGCGCGATCGTGACGGGAACAAATCCCGGCCAAACGGACAGGATCAACGGCTTCATACGTGATCATCTTCAACGCGTTGCCACAAGCCGTGGCCGACTTCCCCGCAAGACCTGTCCGCATTCCGGACCGCGCCAGATCAAAGTTGAGCCCTCGGTTTTCCCGCAACGGCAATCCCACCGGATCGATGCGAAACGCCAGCCTTGCCAAACGCGCTGGCGCGAAGGCCGGAAACCTTGAACCAGGCAGGCGCGGCTCACGGGCCGCCCCGATCAGGTCAGCCGCACCGGGGTGCGCCGGTTTGCGTCTGTCTCCGCGCGCGGGTACAATCCGGTCAGGCGCACCGCTTGATTGGGACCAGATGGCCAAGGTCGAATGTTCATATCAGGAGGCAATGGATCTCATTCAGCGGGAACGAAACCGTGTGCCGCGGATCACGCTGTCCTTTGGCGGCGGGTCACGACTGACCGCGCCGCAGCCGAGGTTCACGCGTTCGGTGGCATTCGAACTGGTGACGCTCAGCATCGTTCCCACGCTGTCCTACGATGCCACCGAAATTCTGACCGCCAACGGGCCGCTTTCCTGGACCACGTCGTTTTCCCTGCAATTCCGGCTTTCGGTCAGCCTCGAAGTCGATCAGCAATTCTCGCCGCGAAATCGCAGTATCAACCAGCCTTCCTGGGTGACAAGAATTTCCAACGAGCTGATGCAACGTGGCCGGCATGTCACCGGTCACCTTGATGGCTGGAGCAGAGTGCTCAGTGACCAGGAACGGGCCTGTTATGCCGAATTGCGACAAAGCCTGCCCACACCGGATTCACCCTGCGGCGTGAGGCGCACCGCGCTGCTTCCGTTCCTGCGAAGCACGGGAGAGCATTGGACGCGACGTGTCACCCGGGCGTTGCTGGACGAATCCTGCCGCTGGGATACACAGGACTATCCTCGCCTGCAAAGCATCATCGGACGCACGCCCCGGCTGGGCAGGCCGGTCGCCTGCCAGAGCGCGTCCCGGTTCCGTGTCGGTGCCCGTCCCGGTGCCCCGATTGCCGTGAACATGCGCCGGTTCGGACAATCCAGATGACGCTTCCTGGCTTTTGCCGGTCCGCTTGATTTTTTGATGGGAATGCCGAGTTGTTGCCCCCATTATCCCGGCAAGGCCCGCCACGGCACGATCATTTGTGCCCATCGCAAGGTCCGCATTTGCAGGTGATTCAATTCGTATTTGCGAGCCAACAACCGGCCCTGCCAGACACCACAGACCGGCACCGGGCCAGATCGGTTGATTGAAAGCGAAACAACGATCTCAATCTGAAATCCTTGGATTACTGCTGCGGTCGAGACGCATCAATGCC
>CAYGNE010000097.1:0-3753 GCA_964351155.1 uncultured Rhodobacterales bacterium
AACACGAGATCCTGGACGTGGACGAGATCGTCGAAGGCATCGACGAGCTTGGCGTGCTGCTTTATGGCCACGAAAAGAACGCTCTCTGGTATGGTTCGCGCCTGTCGAACGCCGAAGCGCGCAAGCTGGCCCCCTATCAGAACGCCACGGGCCTTCAGGTGACCAGCGCGGTTCTGGCCGGCATGGTCTGGGCGCTGGAAAATCCAAGGGCCGGCATCGTCGAGACCGACGAGATGGACCATGCCCGCTGTCTGCAGGTCCAGCGCCCCTATCTCGGCCCTGTAGAGGCGCATTACACCGACTGGACACCGCTTCAGGACCGGTGGGAACATTTCCCCGAGGATATCGACGAAAGCGACCCCTGGCAGTTCCGCAACGTGCTGGCGACCTGACCCGGTCGGGATGAACCGCAAGGGTCTGCGGTCGCGACGGCGCTGCTTTCATCGCCGCCCGACCGGGCCCTTGCGGGCCGGTCACGGCCGGCCAGCCACATGGCTTTGCGCGGCCATCGGGATGCCTATTCCGAAATGAACCGGCTCTGCATCTCGACTTCCTGCTGGCGCATCAGTTTCCAGGCCGATTGCATATGGTCGGACATGATGGAACGGGCCCGATCCGCATCGCCGTCACGCAACGCCACGATCAGCTCTTGCTGATGGTCGCGCCCCTGTTCCCAAAGCGCGAAGTTGGGCGGTGAATACAGGCGACGATAGACGGTCAGATCGGACAGCAGGTTCACCATGAAGTCTATGACAAACCCCAGCAGCGGGTTGCTCGCCTGTTCGGCCAGGATCGCGTGAAACCGAAGCGACGCAACGTGCTGGCTGCGTTCCTCATCCAGCGTCGTCGCCGGTTCGGAATACTCGGCGACGTTCGCTTCGAGCTGGCACAGGACATCCTCGGGCAGCTTGCCCGCCAATGTCGCGGCCAGTTCCGGTTCCAGCGTCAGGCGCAGCTGATAGATGTCGCCGATCGTCAGATCCTTGAAATAGAAATAATTGCCCAGCAGCGCCTTGGCACGCTGTCGGCTGACCTCGTGCACGAAACTGCCCCCGCCGGGGCCGGTCCGGGTCTTGATAAGCCCCTGTGCCTCGAGGATCCGCATCGCCTCGCGGATGGTGCCCTTGGCCATCGCGAAGCGTTCGATCAGTTCGGCCTCGCCCGGCAGACGGTCACCCGCCTGCAGTCCCTGTTCGACCACCCAGTCCTTGATCGCCTCGGCGACCTGAACCGGGCGGCTGAGCTTGGGTTCAGTCCTGGATCGGGTTGTGGCAGGCGGCAAGCTGATCCTCTCCCATTTCTTTCAACTCCGGCACGTGCGTGCGGCACAGATCGGTCGCGCGCGGGCAACGGCCGGCAAAGGCACATCCCGGCGGCGGGTTCAGCGGATCGGGCAGATCCGACCCTTTCTGTTCGGGTGCGGTCAGTGGCCGGCCCACCACCGGTGCGCTGTCTGCCAGGAGTTTTGTATATGGATGGCGGGGGGTTGCAAAGATATTCTCGGCCTTGCCGATTTCGACCACGGCCCCGAAGTAGAGCACGATGATGCGATCACTGACGGCCTCGACAACCGCCAGGTCGTGGGTGATGAACAGATAGGTCAGGCCGAACTGCCGTTTCAGATCGGCCAGCAGGTTCAGCACCTGCGCCTGAACCGATACATCCAGCGCCGAGACCGGTTCGTCCAGGATGATGATCCTCGGGTTCGCCGCCAGCGCGCGCGCGATGCCGATCCGCTGCGCCTGCCCGCCGGAAAACTCGTGCGGGTAACGGTCAAGGAATTCCTCGCGCAGGTTCACCGAGGCAAATATCTCGCGAATGCGGGCCTGCCGCTCGGGCCCAGCCATTTTGTGCAGCCGTCGCAGCGGTGCTTCCATCACCTGCCGGATCGTCTTGCGCGGATTGAGCGAACTTCCGGGATCCTGGAACACGTACTGGATCAGCTTGCCAAACTCCGCCGGGTCTGCGGTGTCAAGCGCGCGGCCCTCGATTTCGATCCTGCCGCCCGAGGGCTCCAGCAGACCGACCAGCATCCGTGCCAGCGTGGACTTGCCACAGCCGGACTCTCCCACCACGCCAAGCGTCTCGCCGCTTGCGACCTCGAAACTCATCGGCCGCACCGCGCGAACCCCGGGTTTGGCCGGGCCAAACAGCGGTTTCTTCAGAGCAAATGTCTTGGCGAGGTTCTCGACCTTGAGCGCCGGCATCAGATCGCCTCCTCGGGATAAAGGCAGCGCACCGCGCGCGGCGCAACACCGGCGAGCGGGATTTCCCCCCGCCGGCAGCTGTCCTGCGCCTTGTCGCAGCGCGGCGCAAAGGCACAGCCCGGCGGCAGGTCATCGACCATTGGCGGCAGGCCCGGAATGGCCGCCAGTGCGCGCCGCCCGCCACCCAGTTCGGGCACGCAGGCGATCAGGCGCCTGGTATAGGGATGCGCCGGCGCATCCAGCACCGCCTGCGTGGGCCCCTGCTCCACGATGCGGCCCGCATACATCACCGCCACCCGGACACAAAGCTGCGCCACCACCCCGAAATCATGGGTGATGAAGATGATCGCCAGCCCGCGCGCGCGGCGCAGGTCATCCAGCAGCGACAGGATTTGCGCCTGCACGGTCACGTCCAGCGCGGTTGTCGGCTCGTCCGCGATGATCACGTCCGGTTCGTTGGCCAACGCCATGGCGATGCCGACACGCTGACGCATTCCGCCGGACATTTCATGCGGGTAATTGTCGATCCTGCTTTCGGGGTTGGGAATGCGAACGTCCCTCAAGAGCCGGATGGCGCGCGCCCGGGCCTCGTCATCTGGCACGCTGTGATGGGACTGGATCGCTTCGGCCAGTTGCCGACCGATACGATAGAGCGGGTGCAGGGTCGAAAGCGGGTCCTGAAATATATAGGCCACCCGGTCCCCGCGTTTCTGCCGCAGGGTCTCGTAGGGCGCGCCAATCAGGTCCTGGCCCTGAAACCGGACCGCGCCCCCTGTGATGATCCCGGGCGGCGACGCGACCAGGCCCAGCACGGACAGCGCCGTGACCGATTTGCCCGATCCGCTCTCGCCGATCACGCCCAGGCATTCCCCGGGCTTGACGGCCAGAGAAACCCCTCCCACTGCGCGGTAGATGCGTTTTCCGACCTGGAACCGGGTCTGCAGATCCTGGATCGCCAGAAGGTCGTCCGTTGCCGCGGGAATATCGCCCTTGCGATCAACCAGCGTGGTGGCGCGCGGACGGCTGAGCGCGCCCGACTTCAGACGCGGGTCCAGCGCGTCGCGCACCCCGTCGCCCAGAAGGTTGATGGACATCACGATCAGGAAAATCATGATGCCCGGAACGATCGACGTATGCGGATGCGAGATCATCGCCGAACGCGCCTCGCCCAGCATCGAGCCCAGGTCGGCCTGCGGCGGCTGGCTGCCAAGTCCGAGAAACGAGAGCCCGGCCGTTTCAAGGATCATCCAGCCCACGGTCGTGGACATGGCGATGACGATGACCGGCAGGACATTGGGCAGAAGTTCCGTGAGTATGATCCTTGCATGGCCCATGCCTGCCAGTCGGGCGGCGTCGATGAACTCGCGCCCCGCGAGTCCCACCGTGATACCGCGGATGTTGCGCGCAAAGAACGGCACGTTGACCGCCGCCACGGCGATGAGCGCGTTCATCAGCCCGGGACCGAGCGCGGCGACGATGGCCAGCGCCAGCAGGATGTAGGGAAAGGCCATCAGCATATCGACGCCGCGCATGATGATATAGTCTG
>CAYGNE010000097.1:3763-4034 GCA_964351155.1 uncultured Rhodobacterales bacterium
CGATGGCCGAACCGATGGTGGCGGCGATCAGCGCGGCGGCGATGCCGATGGCAAGGCTGAGGCGCGTGCCGTGCAGCAGGCGGCTCAGCAGATCGCGGCCCAGATGGTCGGTGCCGAGCACGTGCCCGTCGGTGAATGGGCGTTTGAACCG
The DNA here is from genome assembly GCA_964351155.1 of uncultured Rhodobacterales bacterium. GTDB lineage: Bacteria > Pseudomonadota > Alphaproteobacteria > Rhodobacterales > Rhodobacteraceae > CAYGNE01. Next base: position 3,915 of record CAYGNE010000097.1, read on the forward strand.
GTCGGCGGTTGCGGTCACATCCGGGTCCTGCAGCGGCAGGATCGGCGTCATCAGCACCAGCAGGAGAATTGCCGAGATCACCACCGCGCCCATCGCTGCCAGGCGGTTGCGGAACAACCG
>CAYGNE010000097.1:4044-5748 GCA_964351155.1 uncultured Rhodobacterales bacterium
GATCCTCGGGTCAAGCAGGCTCTGCGCCACGTCGACCGCGATATTGAACAGCACGTAGCAAGCCGCGACCAGCACGACGCCGCCCTGCACCAGCAGCAGGTCACGCTTCAGGATCGCGTCGACCAGCATCCGCCCCACACCGGGCCACTGGAACACGATCTCGATATAGACCGCACCGGACAGCACGAAACCCGCCTGGATACCCAGCACGGGAATGATGGAAACCATGCCGACGCGCAGCGCATGTCCCATGATCACGCGGCGCTCGGGCACGCCCTTGGCGCGGGCGGTGCGGATATAGTCCTGCCGCAGCACCTCCAGCATCGCGGACCGGCTGAGCCTTGCAATGACGCCGGTGGCAACGGCGGCCAGCGCCAGCGCGGGCATGATCAGGTGTTGCAGCAGATCGGGCAGATCGCCGCCGCCATAGATCGCGTACATCCCCGACACCGGCAGCCAGCGCAGATTCACCGCGAAGAGAAGGATCATCATCATGCCGAGGAAAAACGAGGGCACCGATATCCCGATCAGCACGATGAACGTTATCGCCTTGTCGGCCAGCCCATATTGCCGCGCGGCCGAAATCACACCGGCCAGAATGCCCAGAACGGAGCACAGGACAAAAGCCGTGCCCGCCAGGATCAGGGTCGCATTGAACCGTTCCAGAACTTCGTCCAGCACGGGCCGGTTAAGCGAGAAGGACCGTCCGAAATCGCCGGTCAGCATATTGCCGAGCCAGATGAAGTACCGCGGCACCATCGGCTTGTCGAGACCCAGGTCTCGGTTCAGTTTCTCCACGTTTTCCGGCGTCGCGTAAGAACCCAGGATTGCCGTCGCCGGGTCGCCCGGGATCATCGACATGATCAGGAAAACGATGATCGTGATCCCCAATAGAACCGGGATCGCCGAAACCAGCCGTTTCAGGATATAGCCGCCCATCCAGGTGTCTCCCGACGCAAATTTCTTCCAAAGAAATTTGCCAAGAATTTTCCAAAAATTCTTGGCCCGGTGGAGAGGTTCCGCCGGGCCAGGATCGTCGTGTCATTTCTTCAGGACGCCCTGCAGCTGCAACAGGAATGACGGCTCCAAACCAAAATTCTCGACCCGGTTATTGGTCACGGCATTCTGCTTCCAGTTGGCCACGAAAACCCACGGCGCATCCTGCTGCACAATGGTCTGCATCTCGCGGTACAGGCGCGCGCGTTCGTCCTGATCGGTCGCGGTGCGCGCCGCTTCCAGCAGTTCGTCAACCTTTGGGTTCGCGTAATAGCCCGAGTTGAACCCGCCCTTGTCAGGCCAGGCTTCCGAACGCAGTGCCAGGTAGGGCAGGGTGTCGGGATCGTTGGTCATCCAGGCCATCTCGGCCATGTCGGCCTTGCCCTCCAAGCCCGGGTTCACCTCGCCCAGGAAGGTGTTCCATTCATAGGTCTCGATCTTGACGTTCAGTCCCACGGCCTGAAGATCGGCCTGGATGGCTGTCCCCATGGGGACCGGGTCGAGCATTCCCGAGCCACCCTCGGTGACAAAAAAAGTCAGTTCCGCACCCTCTGCCCCGGCTTCTGCAATCAACGCCTTGGCTTTTTCCGGATCGTAGGGATAAGGTTCCAGCGCCGCGTTATAGGCCCAGGCGAACGCGGGCGGTGTCGGGCCTGCGGCAACGGTCGCGGTACCTTCCAGGACATCGGTCACGATCGCTTCCTTGTT
>CAYGNE010000097.1:5758-11876 GCA_964351155.1 uncultured Rhodobacterales bacterium
ATCGCGTAATTCGCCGCCTGGCGCACGCGCACATCGGCAAACGGGCCTTCCTTGGCGTTGAGGATCAGGAACCAGACATGCGGCCCGGCCTGTTCCACAACCTTGAAGTCGTCGCCCTGGAACTGTCCCAGTGAGGTCGGCGGCACCTCGACCATCATGTCGATGCCACCCGCCAGCATCTCGGCCACGCGGGTGTTGGCGTCGGTGATCGGCCGGAACACCACCGCCTCAAGCGCGGCCGCACCGTCCCAGTAGTCGGGGTTCTTCTCGATCACGACGGCCTCGTTCGAACGCCACTCGGCGAAGCGGAACGCGCCCGTGCCCGACGGGTTGCGCCCGAAATCGGCGCCATGCTCCATCACCGCGGCGGGCGACACGATCAGGCCGGTGGGATAGGCGAGGTTCGACAGGAACGGCGCATAGGGCGCGTTCAGCGTGAACCTGACGGTCATGTCGTCGACAACATCGGTCGATTTGACCGATCCGAAAAAGAACGACAGCGGGAACGGCCCGGTGTCGTGATAGGGGTGCGATTCGTCCAGCATCCGGTCGAAATTGAACTTCACCGCCTCGGCATTGAAAGGCGTGCCATCGTGAAACGTCACGCCCTCGCGCAGGGCAAAGGTGTATTCGGTGCCGTCATCGCTGATGTCCCAGCCTGTCGCCAGCGCCGGTTCCACCTCCAGCGTGCCAGACTTGTAGCGGGTCAAACCCTCGTAAACATTCACCAGAATGCGGAAATCGTTCACCGCCGTCACCGCCGCGGGATCGAGCGATTTGGGTTCGGCGATCTGGCCGACGATCAAAACACCGGGTGGGGTTTGCGCGGTCACCGGTCCGGGCAGGCCGCCGGCAACAAGGACCACGCCGGCAGCAGCCAGAAGGCCCCTGCGGGTCCAGGATAATAGCGTCATCTGAGTTCTCCCTGTTGATGCTCTGGCCGCATATTTATCATGATAAATTGCAATCGTCAAATTATCATGATAAATATGGAAAACCCGGCTAAGGTGAGACATGACCTTTTCGATTCTTGCACGCGATCCCGAAACCGGCGCCATCGGAGGTGCCGCCGCCACAGGCAGCCTTTGCGTCGGCGGCTGGGTGCTGCGCGGCGATCCGATGGCCGGGATGTCGGCCAGTCAGGGCGCCGCGCCATCCACTTTCTGGGGCGAAGACGTGCTGCGGCACATGCGCAATGAAATGACCCCGGATCAGGCCGTCAAACACGTCGTCTTGCGCGATGGCGGATGTGAATACCGGCAACTCGCCGCACTCGACCTGCGCGGCAAGGCAGCGGCCTTTACCGGCGACAAGAACCAGGATGTGAAGGGCAGCCTCGTCTTTCCCGGCGGGATCGCGTCCGGCAACATGCTCGGAGGCGAGAACGTGCTGCGTGCAATGGCAGACGCCATTGCCGCCCCGGACCAGCCCTTGCGGCACCGCCTGTTGCGGGCGCTGGCCGCCGCGCGCGATGCGGGCGGCGATTTCCGCGGGCTTCTTTCCGCGGCGATGCTCGTCCTGCATCCGGACCACCCGCCCCTGAGCCTGCGGATCGACCACCACCCCGATGACCCGATCGGCGCACTGGACCAGCTATGTCGCAAAGCCACGACCGGCGAATATGCCGACTGGACCCGCCAGGTGCCGGTGATGTCCGACAAGGAGCGTATCCTTGACTGACTGGGGCACGCGGGCCGCCGCTTTGCTGGAAGACCTGTCGCACCTGTCCGAACCGGGGCCGGGCGTGACGCGCCTGCCCTTCACACCCGAACACCGCGCCGCACTTGATCTGTTGGGCAGCTTGATGGAGACGGCCGGCCTGCGCGTCACCCTCGACGATGCCGGAACACTGATCGGCCGGCGCCCCGGCCCGCCGGGTTCGGGCAGCTTCCTGATGGGCTCGCACCAGGATTCGGTGCGCGAAGGCGGCCGCTTTGACGGGATCATGGGTGTTGTCCTGCCTATTCTCGCGATGCAAGAACTCCGGTCCCGGAAGGTGGACCTGCCCTTCACTGTCGAGGTGCTGGCCTTTGCCGACGAAGAAGGCGTGCGCTTTCCCACTGCCCTGGTCGGGTCAAGGGCATTGGCGGGCAGTTTCGATCCCACGGTTCTGGCGATGCAGGACGCCCGGGGGACCTCGTTGCGCGACGCGATGGTCTCGTTCGGCCTCGATCCCGACCGGATCGGCGCGCTCGGGCGCAATCCAAGGGACGTGATCGGCTTTCTTGAAACCCATATCGAACAGGGTCCGGTGCTGGAGCACGAAGACGAGGCTCTGGGCGTCGTGACCGCGATTTGCGGCATTCAACGGCACCGGATCGTGATCACGGGCGAAACCGGCCATGCCGGCACATTGCCGATGACCGGCAGGCGCGATGCACTGGTCGGTGCGGCGGCGATCGTCACCGAGGTCAACCGGCTGGGGCGGGAGACCCCCGGCCTGCGCGCCACTGTCGGCGCGCTGACAGTCGAGCCGAATGTGGTCAACGCGGTGCCGCGCGCCGTCCGGATGACGGCCGAGTTCCGCGCGCCGGACGATGAAACCCGCCGCCGCGCGGGCAAGGCGCTCCACCGTTTTGCCCGGGACCTGGGCGCACGCGAAAACCTTCGGATCGAAGCGGAAACGACCTATGCCCAGGAGGCACAGCCCTGTGACGCGGAGATGTCCGCGCGCCTTGCCAGGGCGGCGCAAGAGGCCGGAGCGCGCGGCCTCTCCCTGCCCTCCGGCGCGACCCACGATGCCTCGGCAATGGCGGACCTTTGCCCGATTGCCATGCTGTTCGTGCGATGCCGCGGCGGCGTCAGCCACAGGCCCGAAGAATTCGCATCTTCAAATGACATGGCGGTGGCGGTTTCCGCGCTCGCCGCATTCCTGCAGCGCCTCGCGGACGACATGGCCCGCAGCTGACAGCAACCGCACCGCCCACCCAAGGTCAGGCGGTCCCCCCTGTTTTCCGGCGACGCGCCATGGCGCGCCCATCGCGGATGGTCAGCCCCATCAGGGTCAGGTTGATGGCGCCGGCCAGCAACTCGATCACCTGGACCGCGTAGAACGCGGTGTCAAAGGACCGGCTGCCCGCCTGTTCGCCAGGGGGCTGCAAAAACGGATGCCCCCTCGGGCTTGCCATCGGGCAGTTTCCGATCCTGCTCGCGCTCTGGCAAAAAGACGGGACAACCCAGCGCGATCTGCTGCAAAGTCTCGACCTGGAACAGGCCACGCGCGCCAATACCCTGAACCGCATGGAGCGGGACGGCCTGATCATCCGGAAAAAACACCCCTCCGGCTCGCGCGCCCGGCAGATCTGGCTCACACCACGCGCCCGCGAGGCGCGCGACAAGGCCCATCATGCGGCGCATTGTCGGCGCGGGGCGAAACGCCTGACGTCAGAGCGGCAGAGGCCGGCCCTCGGCAATCGCCTCCATCGCGAAATAGGACGTGACCCCGTCCAGTTCGACACCTTCGATCAGGCGCTGGTAAACGCGATCGTAACTTGCCATGTCCTCGGTCACCACCTTCAGCTGGTAATCGTAATCGCCCCCGATGCGGTGAAAGTCGACCACTTCGGGAATCGTCAGCACATGGCGTCGAAAGGTCTGCAACCATCCCGCCGAGTGATGCCGCGTGCGCAGCATGACGAACACAACAAGGTCAAGGCCCAGTTTTCGCCGGTCGACCCGCGCGGACGAGCCGCACAACACCCCGTCATCGCTCAGCGCGCGCAGTCTGCGCCAGCAGGCGTTCTGTGAAATTCCGACTCGATCGGCGAGGTCGCGCTGCGACAACCCGCCATCCTTCTGCAGCTCGCGCAGGATGTTCAGGTCAATCTGATCCGTCTTTCGCTCCATGATGCGATCATATGACCCAAAAATTATCGGATGTACAGGTAAGAAGGTAAAGAATTTGCGCCCAAACCCCATCATATATGAATGGCAACGAGGAGACACCCGATGACCCTGTCCGCATTTCGGCAAACCATGAAAACCGCCACTCACGACGGAACCTTGCGGGCAGGGCTGATCGGCGAGCACATGATGATCCCGGGTCTGCTGGGCGACGTGCCGCTGGTCTATGCGGATTACGTCGCCTCGGGGCGCGCGCTGCAGCAGGTCGAATCGTTCATTTCAACCGACGTCCTGCCCTACTATGCCAACAGCCACACCGAGGCCTCGTTTTGCGGTGCCTACATGACCCGTCTGCGGCAAGAGGCCCGCGCCGAAATCGCCCGCATCGTCGGGGCCGGGGAACAGGACGCGGTGATCTTTGCCGGCGCCGGCGCAACGGCGGGGCTGAACCGGCTGGTCAGCCTGCTGGGCATCAGCGAGGCGCGCGATCCCGTCGTGTTCATCGGCCCCTATGAACACCATTCCAACATCCTGCCCTGGCGCGAAAGCAAGGCCAGGATCGTGGAAATCCCCGAAGCCGCCGACGGCGGCCCGGACCTGGCCGCCCTGGAACGCGCATTGACGGATCACGCCGACAGCGACCTGCGGATCGGCAGCTTCTCCGCCGCGTCCAACGTCACCGGCGTGATCACCGAAACCGGCCCGGTCACCCGGATGCTCAAGGCGCATGGCGCGCTTTCGGTCTGGGACTATGCCGGCGCCGGGCCCTACCTGCCGATCGACATGCAAGAGGACACGCAAACCCGCAAGGACGCCATTGTCGTTTCGCCGCACAAGTTCCCCGGCGGCCCCGGCGCCTCGGGTATCCTGATCGTGAACCGGACGGCGGTGCGCCGCACCGCGCCCAGCTGGCCGGGCGGCGGCACGGTGACATTTGTCTCCCCGTGGCGGCACGACTATTCCGGCGATCTGGCCACCCGCGAAGAGGCCGGCACGCCAAACGTCATCGGCGACATCCGCGCCGCGCTGGCCTTTATCGTCAAGGACGCGGTCGGTGCCGGGACCATCGCCGCCCGCGAGGCGCGGTACAACCGGATGGCAATGGATGGCTGGGCCGGCAATCCGCACCTGACGCTTCTGGGCGCGGACAAACCGCATCGCCTGCCGATCTTTTCCTTCCTGGTCCGGGACGGAAACGGCGCGCCGGTGCATCAGCAGCTGTTTACCCGGATGCTCAGCGACGTTTATGGCATTCAGGCGCGCGGCGGCTGCGCCTGCGCCGGTCCCTACGCGCATCGCCTGCTGGGCATCGACCGCGCCGCGTCCGACGCGCTGCATGCCGATCTGGCCGCCGGCAAGGAGTTGCGCAAACCGGGCTGGGTGCGGCTCAACTTCAGCTACCTGATGGACGACGAGACGGTTCGCTTCATCATCGACAGCGTCAACGACCTGTCCCGCCGCACTGCCGAATTCGCGCCCTATTACACATCGGACCCGGCAACCGCGCGTTTCAAGGGACAGATCATCGCCGCGTGAGTTTGCGGGTTTTCACTGACACGCTGTGACGCTATGAGGAGGCACTTTCTGGGAGCCCCGACATGAGCCTCATCACGCCGCAGCCCGGCATCATGGATATCGCCCTCTACCAGGGCGGGGCCGCACATGTGCCGGGTGTCAGCAATGTCATCAAGCTGTCCAGCAACGAAAACCCGCTGGGACCCAGCCCCAAGGCGGTCGAGGCGGTGCGCAGCAGCGCCGCCACCATCCACCGCTACCCGTCGACCGACCACGCAGGTCTGCGCGCCGCGATCGGCGAGGTGCACGGCCTGGACCCCGAACAGATCATCTGCGGCGTCGGCAGCGATGAAATCATCACCTTCCTGTGCCAGTCCTATGCCGGGCCCGGCGACGAGGTAATCCACACCGAACACGGCTTTGCGATGTACCGGATCAGCGCGCTGGCCGCCGGGGCAACGCCGGTCGAAGTGCCCGAACGCGACCGCGTCACCGATGTCGACGCGATCCTCGCCGCCTGCACCGACCGGACCCGGCTGGTGTTCATCGCCAACCCGAACAACCCCACCGGCACCATGATCGGCGAGGCCGAAGTCGCGCGGCTGGCCGACGGGTTGCCGCCCCGGGTCCTGCTGGTTCTGGACGGGGCCTATGCAGAATTCGTCGACGGGTTCGACGGCGGCGCGGCGCTGATCGGCGCCCGCGACAACGTGGTGATGACCCGCACCTTTTCCAAGCTTTACGGGCTGGGCGGGCTGCG
>CAYGNE010000098.1:0-11868 GCA_964351155.1 uncultured Rhodobacterales bacterium
GATCGCTGGACATGTAGAGACCGCAAATCGTGCCCGACATACCGGCAACCGCTCCGCCGCCACAGAAACCGTAGCGCTCGATCAGGAGAACCTGGTGCCCTTTCCGGGCGATGTTCGTTGCCGCCGAGACACCCGCAGCGCCGCCACCGGCAACGATCACATCAAACCGGCCCAGACTTGGGATCGCCGCTTCGTTCAGCACTCCTTGAATTGCGTAACCGTCGGAAAGCATGGCACCGCCCTGTTCGAGATAATGATACCTCATCTGATATATCAATTGATGTACTCTGGTCAATGGACCTGGCACTCGGCTTTCGAACAAGCCCAATACAGCTTCGTCAGCTTTGAAGGGGACTGTTGCGTCAATCGCGGTTCTTCGACTGGTTGCGTTTCCTGAGGTCGAGCATGCCGCGCAAATCACCGCTCAAGCGTCACCGCTTTCCACGTGATGTCATGCTTTGTGCCGTGCGCTGGTATCTGCGATTTCCGCCGTCCTGAGGAGATGTCGTTGATCTCCTGGAAGAACGCAAACAATGGTCGACCGAGCGACCGTCTGTCGCCGGGTCCAGACGGCCGGGGTCACTTGATGCAACAGTCCCCGCTCAAAAAAACCCTTTGCGACCTGATTGAAATGTACCGGGAGACAAGCCGGATCTGTCAAACATCCAGGACTGTCACCAGAGCCCGCACCGGATGACTGGTCTAACCTACCGAGCGGTCATTGGCGGTCGTCGCGGCCGGGTTTTAGGCGGGAATACTGTTTTGCGCGGGAGCGGACCGATAACAAACCAGGCTCCAAGACCGGATCGCGGGACTTTTCAGGCAGCCTATTTCAGGGAACAGAACCCCATTTCCAGCCAGGAGCGAGCGAATGCCGGACGTTCGAACCCGCCTTCTCGCGTCATAATTGGCATGTACAGGCGCTTGGTGATGGATTTATGTGAGGCGATGACAAAAAGCGCCTCATTAATCCTCGACAAAGACAGCACGCTTGCAGGCGTCGCACTGATGCTGGGGTTTTGCCTGACTGCCCCCTTGCTGGATGTGGCGGCCAAGCTGGCCTCGGAAAGCGTCCCGATAGGCCAGATCACTGCCGCACGCTTTGTCGTGCAATGTGCGTTGATGGCACCGTTCGTGTGGTTGATGGGGTTGTCGTTGCGGGTTGCGCGCGGATTATGGCCGGCATTGCTGTTTCGTGCATTTCTTTTGCTGGTCTCAACGTTTTGCTTCATCGCTGCCATCCGCGTAATGCCGCTTGCAGACGCTCTTGCGATCGTCTTCGTGGCCCCGTTCATCGTGTTGCTGGTCGGCAAATTCTACCTTGGCGAGGATGTCGGCGCACGCCGCGTGGGATCGGCCCTCGTCGGGTTCGTGGGTGTCCTATTCGTCATCCAGCCCAGTTTCGAAGCGTTTGGCGCCGTTGCGCTGTTTCCGCTTGGTACGGCTGTGGGGTTCGCGTTTTACATTCTTGTAACGCGCGGTCTTTCGAAGCAGGTTCACCCTGTCACCCTTCAATTCTACACGGGCTTGATCGCAGGTGCTTTCTGTGTGCCGGTGTTGATGCTGGCCGAAGGTTCAGGCAACGCACTGCTTGATACGGTCTGGCCGGCAGGCATAGCGTGGCTGTGGTTGCTGGGCGTTGGGTTCTTCGCCACGCTCAGTCACATGATGATGACTTATGCTCTGTCGCTGGCGCCTTCTGCCACCTTGGCGCCATTGCAATACCTTGAACTGCCAGTGGCGGCCTTGCTCGGGTACTTGGTATTCCAGGATTTCCCCAACACGCTGACCTTGACTGGCATCGCCATCATCATCGGCTCGGGGTTGTACATGATACACCGCGAAAGGGTCACCGCCCGGAAACTGGTCACCGAGCGTGCAGCGCCACCGATCTGATCCGCCGCGAAACCCCCACCAGCAAGGCTGCGATCCGATCAGGCCGGCCTGTCCACAGTTGCATCGATTTCAACCGCTTCGGCATCCAGGGCCTCGGCCAGAACCACGGCTGGTGCGCCTGGGGTGAAGACGGTCTCGGCGGTGGGTGGGATATCGTTGGCTGCGCGATCCAGGCGCAACTCGCGATAGGCGGTGTACATGCCGCTTGCCACGATCAGCACCATGCCCATGAAGGTGGTGTGCGGCGGGATTTCGCCCCAAAGTAGATAGCCCATGAGGGCAGCCAGCGGAAGGTAGCTATAGTCAAAGGGCGCGATCACGCTGGCGCTGGCGATCTGGTAGGCGCGCGAGACCAGAGTGTAGGCCACCGTTCCGATCAACCCCAGTAGGGCCAGCATTGCGAAGCCGTTGCCCTGTGGCACCGGCCAGTTCATGCGCAGGTGGTTGAGTTCCGGTGTGATCACGATCACCTGCGTCACGACAAAGCCCATCGGGATAATCAGCAGACCCGAAAACGAGATCGTGTAGAGGCCGATGACCAGCGATGTGTCCTGCTCGCCAATCTTGCGGACGATGATCTGGCTGATCGCATAGGTGAAGGCGCAGGCCAGCGGCAGGATTGAAATCCAGCCAAAACTTCCGCCCACAGGGTTCATCGCGATGACCACCCCCGCGAACCCTGCCAGCAGTGCCAATATCCGGTGCAGGCCGATACTTTCCTGAAGGAACAACGCCGCAAGGGTCGCGGTCATAAGGGGTGCTGCGAAGAAAAGCGTCGTTATCTGAGCCAGACCCATGAACGGGAACGCCGTGTAGAACATCGCGAAGCCTGTCGTAAAAAGCAGCGCGCGGGCCAGATACCAGGGCCAGAGGGGGGTAAGAACGCGATGCGGCGCGCCCAACCAGAGGACCAGCGGCAACAGAGTCGCCAAAGCGACGACGGAGCGGGCGAAGATGAGCATCCACACTGGATAACTTGTCAGCATACCTTTCATCAAAAGGTCCTGTCCAACAAACAGAACCATGCCAGCCAACACGCAGGCAATCCCCTGGAGAGTTCGGGACAGCGACGGCGCGCCTGTATGTATCGCGATGCTCACAAGCGCAGAATGGCTTTATTATCGAGGGCATCCCGCCAAACAGCGACCCGAATGTCGGTTTCGATCAAATGCTCATGACAAAGATGGGACCGTTGCATTGGTCCGGCTTTTTGGCCACGTTCATGCTTTTGCGGTTCAGCATGCCCCGCAAATCACCATTCAAGCATCATCGTTTTCCGCAAGATCAATCAGCGCTACGATCCGCATCTTGACAGCATCGGGCACATGGACCGCAAGTGGCGCAACAACCTCATCGAGAGCGACCATGCGGCAATGAAGCGGCTGCTTGGATCCCGTCAGAGCTCTCGGACGCTCCGATCTGCCAAGGCCACTCTCAGCGGGATCGAGACGATCCGGAACATCAAACGGGGCCACATCCATCACAAACAACCAAGTCTTCAAGGCGAGACTGCATTCATCGAACAACGCTTGGCTGATGCATGATACAGGGCGTCCACACAGGCGCACAATCAACCTTGGTCAGGTTAATGCAACAGTCCCTCTTGCGGAGCCTTTTCTTGATTTGGGCCGTCAGAGAGTTCTCCCTCAGATAGAATCGGGCAATTCATAACCAACCGCATAGACCTTGCGGATGGCGTCCAGCGCCGCTTCTGTAGACATGTGGTTACCAAACCGGTCGGCGCGGACGATGCCCAGATCGAAGGGTGGCTTCCCCTTGGTCATCCAGTGGGCCAGGAACTCGGCGCTGCCGCCTCCCGTGCCGATTCCGACATTGAACCCGGTTGCCAGCCAAAGGCCTTCATGGTCCGGCAAGGGGCCGAGCATGGGCAACCCATCCGGCGTCCAGCACATGGGGCCATTATTTACGACCTTGATGCCGGCTTCTCCGAAGCTCGGCATCCGTTCGATCAACCGTTCCAGATGCGGCATGATGCGATCAAGTTCTGGTGGGAAAAGATCTTCCTTGAAATCTCTCGGAATGCCATCCAATGCCCAGAACTTTGGTTCAGCCTCGTAAACGCCTGCGAGCACGCCTTTGGCTTCTTGGCGCACGCTGCCGGAAACATAGCTGTCTCTCCAGGCGGGAACTTCATGCGCGAGCGCTTCCAGTGCCGGGATCGACTCCGTTATCATTTCCTGATGCTGCGTTGCGTAGATCGGAATATTCAAGCCGAGCGGCATCAACATTTCTCGCGCCCAAAACGACGTGGCGACCACAACCTGTGATGCGCGCAGAACGCCGTTTGGCGTCTCTAGCACCCAGTGTTCAGCTTCTCTGTGGATCGCATCCACAGGGCAATGTCGCTTTACGGTCGCTCCCATCTTGCGAGCCGCCATCGCCAAGGCTTGCGTGGCCCCGGTCGGATCGACATGGCCATCGGTCGGGGTGTGCGCGGCACCGAATATCCTTGAAACATCGATAAGAGGATGAAGTTCCGCGACCTCTTCGGGGGTCCGGACATGAAACGGAATACCCAGTTCTGCATATCGCGGTGCATATTCATGGAACAGGTTCAACTCCCGCTCGGTCGCAGCGAGCCGCAGACTTCCGGTCTGGTGGAACGCAACCGACTGACCGCTTTCCGCCTCAGCCTGCAAGTAGGTACGGATCGACCCGGCAAATAGCCGGGTCATGGCTGGGTAAGGTCCGAAGTAGGTCGTGTTGCCCGCCGAATGCCAGGTCGAGCCCGAGGTCAACTCACGACGCTCTAAAAGAATGGAGTCCGTCCATCCCATCTTTGCAAGCCAGTACAGGACGGAGGCTCCGACAATACCACCACCGATGACGGCAACCTGCACCTCAGATTTCATTGGCGCCCCCGGAAGAAAAGGTCATTTGCATTTTCGGCTGAGAACCGACATGCGGTCTCGTTTTGATATTTGTTCAGGTGCATTTTAGTTCCATATTGTGGAACAAATTCTCTATATTATGATGCACAGCAATCCAAAAGCTGTCAACAAAACCCGGGCAGGCGTATGACGAAGAGTTCCATAATCTCGAAAAGCGCGCAGTTGCTGGACATCATCTGCGGCAGTCGAACACGGCTTACCTATTCCCAGATCACCGAAACATCAGGACTGCCCAAGAGCTCGACCCACAGGTTGCTGTCGATACTACGAGAGGAGGGTTTGGTGGCGCTTGACCCGCTCCGCAATGTCTATGGGCCCGGACCAGTATTGATGGGCTGGGCGACGAATGTCCTCAGTGCGGCGGATCTTCCCGAGATCTCTGCGACGCCACTCATGAAACTGAGCAACGAAGTCATGACTGGGGCAGCAATATCCATTTTGGATGAAAGCCAGGTGCTTTGGTTGAGAATCGTCGACTACCCGTCGCGGCATCGCCAGGCGCCCCGGGTCGGCGACCGGACGCCAGTTCATGTCTGCGCCGCAGGCAAGGCGCTCTTGGCGTTTTCCGACCGCGCTCGAAGACAGGCGATTTTGAGCATGCTGGAATTTGAGCCATTTACTCATCGCACGATCACCGATCAAAAGGCCTTTGCCGCCGAGCTGGACAAGGTAAGGGAAGTGGGCATAGCCATCAGCAATCGCGAGGAATACCTGCAGGACGTCGGCCTCGCCGCCCCGGTATTCGATCACAACGGCGACGTGATTGCAGCGGTCAGCATGTGGGACATGACAGGGAAACGGAGTGCCGACGATCTTTGGGCGCATCGCCAGAAACTGGTCGACGCTGCCGCCGAGATCTCGGCCCAGCTCGGTTTTTCCACTGTGGAGCAGGGGAACGCTCGTCTCGCCACATCTCGCCCCGTCTAGGCGCGCACGGCCTCGGGGCCACCGAAGAGCGGTTTGGAGTGGACCACCTGTTCGGATTTGCGGAACGGGGTGAGCCAGGCGGTGAAGGCGTCTGTCTGCGCCGGACTCTCCAGTTCCCCGAAAAAGCCAGGTCCCCGGCACGATGCCGCAAGCAGCCTGTCCAGAAACAAGCGGCGGAACAGGCGCGACAGCGCGCGCACGAAGAACTCGGGTTTGCTGACGGCCTATCTTGTGCCGCCCGGCGACAGGCTTGGTGCATGGGCCACAAGCAGTATCGCCGTTCCGCGCTATGGAAGGTTTGCCGCTGGACAGGCTCGAGGCCGGATTCAAGAACTCGGGTTTCTGGGTCAACAAAGCTCGAGAATCAATCCGGCATGCCAGCCAAACGTAATCCTTGTGCGATATGATCCCAATCCTCCACTCGGCGCCATAACGCGCGAAACCCGCCCAGACCAGTTTCAATTGTATCTGCGCCAGCTTTGATCCCGGAGAGGCGTTGATCCCGAACGCGCGCCCTTTTGAACTCGGCAAGTGTGAACTGAGACTCGTCGATCAAACCCAACCTCGCCTGGGACCCTGCGCGAAACGCCAGCCCGATTGAATTCAGCAAAGAGGCACCGTTCAGGGTGCGAATAACTTCGGCGTCGCGCCCCTGAAAAGAGAACAGCTGACCTAGAATCCATTCGAATGTGGGCGGCAGCGTCGTCCTGCGCCGGGCCACGGCCTCGATGATTTCGGCGGCCTCATCGTGTCTGCCCAGCATCAACAGGAGGTATCCGCACCAGGAAAGGGACTCGATCTCATTCTCTGCCATGGATAATGCATTTCTGATCTGCGCCTCTGCCGCGTCCCAAAACCCCATGGTGTGAAGGGCGAAACCCAGGTGGTCCTGAATGTGGACATCGAACGGGTCCAGTGCCACAGCACGTCGCGCATGATAGAGCGCCTTCTCCTTACCGCTCGCGTCTAGCTGCCCCAACCAGTGTTGCACCACATGGCTGTCGGAAAGATACATGTGCGACCGGGCAAGACCCTGGTCCTTCTTCACCGCGCGTTCCAAAAGCCCTCGGGCCTCAAGATTGCCTTCAAGGCTGATCGTGTCCCGCAAGCGTTTCCCAAGGATCATCAATTCGTAGGCATTCAATTCATCGGCGGGCTTTTTTCTGGCCTTTTCGGCGACATCCTCTTCGATCCGATAGGGGATTGCGCCGACCAAATGGCGCGACACCTCATCCTGAAGATCAAACAGATCCAAGGATTGACGATCCAGACGTTCGGCCCATTTGACCGTGCCGCCTGCAACCTCGACCAGTTCCACAGACAGGCGAAACCGCGCGCCCAACCAGCGCACGCTGCCCGTCAATACATAATCCGAACCGACTTCCTCGGCCTGCGATAGCGACCCCCCCGAAGCGATCACCGCATAGTTCGATTGGCGGGTAACGACCGAAATTGTGGAGAATTTTGACAGCTGGGCGATCACATCTTCTGCCAATCCTTCCGCGAAATACCGATGGTCCGGAACGTCACTGAGTGTCTTGAACGGCAAGACCAGAACGGTCGGAACGCTAATCGCGGTCGATCTCGCGGCCGGGGTGTCGGCGGCTTTCAACAGCTTGGTCTTCAACGCAACCAGTTCGCGACCAATGTCGATGTGCAGGTCGTTGCGCAGCAGGCGTTCAAATTCATCGAACCTGATTTGCACGCGACTACGTTCGCCATTCGCCGCATGCGCTTTCAGGCACAATGCCATACCGGCTTCCTCGAATTGATCAAGGGCCAGGATCCTCTCTGCGGCCTTCAACGCCCGTTGTGCATTTCCAGTGTCCAAAGCTTCGTTGCCAATGTCAAACAAGACATCCCTTACCGTGCGAGCATATGCCGCCCGTTTGGTCGCCAGCCATTCTTCAAACGGCGGTTCATTGATCAATATGCCGTCAAGAAACGTTCCTCCAAAATCCGAAACGCTGTCGTCTGGACCAATCGGGTTGTTTCCCAGCGCATCAATATCCAGCTCGACCAAACCGCGATCCAGTTCCAGCAACCCGCCGTTTGACTGGATGATCTCATCCCCAATCGCTGTGCGAATGACCGACAAGGCCTGCCGCAGATTTGTCCGTGCTTGCGCTTCGGGGCTTCGGCTCCAAAGCGTTGCAGCCGCTTGTTCCCGCCGCAATCCGTTGTTCTTGGAGGCCGCAATCATGGCAAGAAGGGCCAAGGTTTTCTGTGTTGAGAGCTGAACTGGATGCCCTTCGTTGTCGGCGACAAGCGGAGGGCCCAACAAACGGACATAATATTTCTTGTTGTTTTTCAATCAATAGCACCGATTCCGGCGTCATTCTTAGTCTAGAAATCCGATTCTACGAATTCGGAACGCCGCGTATCACACCTTTGGAACGCAGCATCGCCAAGATGGGGGGCAGGCACAACAGAAACTTAAAACGGAGGTCCGGGATGACCCGCCACACTGCACAGTCCAAACTGACACAATTCGACCTGATGATGATCCGCGCAGGTGGGCGAACTCAGGCAGAATTCGCAGACATGGCCGAAAGCGGTTTTGGATTTAGCGTCCGCTGCAAGGTTTTTTCGGTTTTCGCCGACCTGCTTTACCATATTGTCATTAAACTCGAAGCTGGTGCAAACCGTGCTTGGGAAGACTCACATCGCCGGTTGGAAGCGAAAAGTATGTGCGATTCATACGATTCCCGGACCGGCTGAAGTGATGATGGCACGGTGCAAGTCGAACCCTTGGTCAAACAGTTGCCAATCTGCGATGCACAACTGCTTTGTCGTTGAACGGTCAATTCAAACGCAATCAGAATTCGCGCCAGCGGCAAGTGGCGGCGATGTGGGCTGCGACCGCAGCATCGTGACCGATTGGCCAAGGTCGGCACAGGGCCGTCCCCGCTCTAGCAGTACGTTTCACCAAGTGAACATATTGCGATCGATCTAACGACTGCACGGGATCCCCGAGAAACGGATGCTGCAAGCCGCACCAATCTCGGCCGTGGCGATGTCGCTTTGTGCAAAGCGATCATGCTCGATGTTCAATCGCAGCTGGCTCATTCCCCGGTACCGAACAACCGCACCGGCATCTTGCCGCCGGGCGATCACATCCTTGGCCTCCACGGCGCGTTGCACGGCCTTCAGCCGCCATCCTGCCTTTTCACCCCCCGGAAACAATTCCTGTGACAGGTTCGGCATCGGACGGCACCACAACATTAGCCGTTGACTTGCCTCATGGCATTGAGTGCGACCACTTCTTCGTTCAGCCAGTCGCGAAGGACGACGATCCGAGGATCGTTCTCTTCGCCCGGCCGATGCACGAGGTCGTAACCACGACCCGCCGGAAGCGCGAATTGCGGGAACAGCTCGACCAGGCGTCCGGCAGCGATGTCCTCGGCCACCAGCACACTGCGCCCGAGGGCGATGCCCTCGCCACGCAGCGCTGCCTCGATGGTGAGGCTGCCGTGGCTGAGCGTCGGCCCCCGGCTGCGCGCACCCCCGACCCCGGCGGCCGCAAACCAGCGTTCCCAGTTTGGCAGGGCGCTGTCGTCATGCAGGACGCGGCTTTCGTTCAGGAGCGTGCAACGAACCAGATCCGCCGGATCGGCAAGCCCGCCCATGCGCGCGCGGTAATCCGGGCTGCAGACCGGGCTCATGGTCTCCTCGAGGATCCGGTCCGCCACCGTGCCGGGATAGGTTCCAGTGCCATAGCGCAGGGCCGCGTCCACCTGACCGTCGCTGAGATCGATGTTCACATCGCTCACCTCGAGCCTGATATCGACATCCGGCAGCCGCGCGATCAGCCGGTGCAGGCGTTGTGCGAACCATTTGCTGGCGAAAGATACGCTCGTGCTGACCGTCAGCCGCGGCATAGCGTCCCGCGCGCGCAAGCGTTCGGCCTCGCGTGTGAGCTCCGCAAGAGACCGGCTGACCACCTGGTGCAGGCTTGCGCCCTCCTCGGTCAACGCGATGCGCCGCGTCATGCGGCGGAACAGGGAGACCCCCAGATCGTCCTCCAGTGTCTGGATCTGTCGGCTGACCGCACCGGGCGTGACACTCAATTCCGCCGCGGCCAACGCCATGCTCAACAGTCGCCCCGCCGCTTCGAAGGCACGCAAGGTCTGCAAGGGTGGCGGGCGAGCGGGCATGGCGATCTCACGATTGCGTTTCACTCAATCATAATCATCAAAAATATCGTTTGTCAGCATGATCATTCGGCGCCAGGACATGAGGCGACAGCAACCTTTGCCTCCACGCTTTGCGATGACGATCACAACGCCCGAAACCGCCGCCCCAAGCTTCGCACCGCTTCCCGCGCGGCTTTCGCCGCTCAGCATTGGCGGAATGCTCCTGCTTGCGGTGCTGTGGGGCCTGTCGATCCCGATCACCAAGCTCGGGCTCGCTGACATGCCGCCGATCGCGTTCACCGCCTTGCGGTTCACCTTCGCGGTGCCCTTCCTGTTTCTCTTCGCACTCGGGCGGCACCGGATTCCGCTCAGCGCCCTGCCGCGGGTGGCAGTACTTGGTTTGGTCGGCATTGGCATCGGTAACCTGTCGCAATCCTTTGGCGTCGCCGGGGCCTCTGCGTCTGTCAGCACCATCGTTTCCGCCACGATTCCGGTCTTCATCGTGATCCTTGCGGCCCTGCGCCTCGGCCAGTCGGTCAACCGCGCGCAGCAGTTCGGTCTGGTGGCGGCCTTTGCGGGTGTCGCACTGGTCGCCGTCGGTCAGGGCGACGGGGCAAGCGATCTTGCGCAGACCACGCTGACGGGCGTTGCCCTCGTGCTGTTATCGGCGGTGACCATCGCCTTCTACTATGTGTGGAGTGTCGAACTGGCGGCCCGCCACGGCACCGTGACGGTGGTGATCTGGAGCACGCTGGCCGGGTTTCTCGTGCTCCTGCCGTTCGCCGCCTGGGAGGCCACCACGACGTCCTTCAACGTCACGACCGTGGCCGTCGCCTCGGCGGTCTATCTCGGGCTGCTCGTGTCGGCGATCGGTCTGTTCCTCTGGCTCTGGCTGCTCCGCACCGTCCCGGCCCGTGTCGCAGCGAGCGTCCAGTTCCTTCAACCGGTCTTCGGCATCGGCGCCTCGGCGGTAATGTTTGGCGACCGCATGGGTCTTCAGTTCGTTGCAGGGGTCGTGTTGGTTCTGATCGGCGTCGGACTGTCGAGTGTCACCCGGCGACCCGGAACCCGGGGCATGCGCTGAATGGAAAATTCGAAAGGTAGCAGATGAGCATCGAAGTCTGGCTGGTCTACTTCCTGGCCGCCATCGGTCTATCACTTACACCTGGTCCGAACGGCCTCCTGGCGCTGACTCATGGCGCCAACTATGGCCTTCCGCCGACCATCAATACGATTCTGGGTGGCGCCTTGGGCTTCTTTTTGCTCATCGCGGCATCTCTGGCGGGAATGGGGGCGTTGCTCGCCGCCTCGGAACGGGCATTCACTTTCGCCAAATTCATCGGCGCGGGATACCTGATCTTTCTTGGCGTTCGGCTATGGCGCGCACCCGGGATATCCATCACAGACGTTTTCAATAGTGCAAGAGCCGGACATCCCAGACCGTCCCGGCTATTCGGCGAAGGTCTTTTTGTAGCGGTTTCCAACCCCAAAGGGATCATATTCTTCGCTGCATTTCTTCCGCAGTTCATGGTGCCAGGCATGTCGTTCCTCATGCAGCTGGCTGTGTTTGGTGGAACTTTTGTCATTGTCGAAACCGCCTATGAACTGGCTCTGGCTGGATTGGCGCAGCGCATCGCGCCTTGGCTTTCACGCTGGGGTCGATGGTTCAACCGGGCGACGGGCGCTGCCTTCATCGGAATCGGCGCACTCCTCACGACTGCGAGCAGATGACGTTCTCCCTTCCCCGACCTCGGCGAGAACCATGACCCCGGACGGAAAAACTGTTCACCCGCTTGATCAGGCCGCAACCTGAGAACCGTTTTTGTCCGGCGCGTTTTGTCAAATGCCGACATTGTCTCAGTCTCGGCGAAAGTTCATTTCGTCCCGCGGTCTGTCATTTCGAGCAGTTTCAGGTTTTGCAGGCGCGGCGAATGTCGCACTGCGGACTGCGACCGCAGCACCTCGACCAACTGGTCTAAGGCAGGAGATGGCCGTGT
>CAYGNE010000099.1:0-5941 GCA_964351155.1 uncultured Rhodobacterales bacterium
CCAGAAACACGCGGGCGAGGTCGGTGGGGCCGAGTTTCTCGCCCAGGGTACGCTCTACCCGGACGTCATCGAATCGGTTTCCTTCAGCGGTGGTCCGTCGGTCACGATCAAAAGCCACCATAATGTCGGCGGCTTGCCCGAGAAGATGGGCCTGAAACTGGTCGAACCACTGCGCGAGTTGTTCAAGGACGAAGTGCGGGAACTCGGACGCGAACTTGGTTTGCCGCAATCCTTTATCGGGCGCCACCCGTTCCCAGGCCCCGGGCTTGCGATTCGTTGCCCCGGCGAAATCACCCGGGAAAAACTGGCCATTCTGCGCAAGGCGGACGCGGTCTACATCGATCAGATTCGCAAACACGGTTTGTATGATGACATCTGGCAGGCCTTTGTCGCGATCCTGCCGGTGCGGACCGTGGGGGTCATGGGTGACGGGCGCACCTACGATTATGCCTGCGCCTTGCGCGCAGTCACGTCGGTGGATGGCATGACGGCGGACTATTACCCATTCACCCACGAGTTCCTTGGCGAAACCGCCACCCGCATCATCAACGAAGTCAAGGGTATCAATCGTGTGACCTATGACGTGACCAGCAAGCCGCCGGGTACGATCGAATGGGAATGAATGCCGACACGTCCCGACATGTGGTCTTGACGGGCCATATCGGTGTCCCAGAGGAGAAACTGAACGAGGTTCGCGCGGCTCTGCCGGACCACATCCGCCGGACTCGTGCCGAGCCGGGATGCCTGTCTTTTGACGTTGTCGAGAGCAAATCAATGCCCGGTCGGTTCGATGTCAGCGAACGATTTGCCGACGCGGATGCGTTTGAGGCCCATCAGAAAAGGGCGCAAGCGTCGGATTGGGCCAAAATCACCGCCGGAATAGAACGTCACTATACGATCTCCGGACCCCGGAAATGAACACCACGCTCCGGGCCGCGCTGTGGATGACCGGAGCGATTACATCGTTCTCGGCCATGGCTGTCGCGGGACGCGAGTTGAGCGGCTCGCACGATACGTTTGAAATCATGATGTATCGCAGTTTCGTCGGGATCGCGATCGTTGCGCTTGTCCTTTCTCTCACCGGGAGATGGCACGAGGTTTCCACCCGCGCTTTTGGTCTGCATGCCGCGCGCAACGCAGTTCATTTCACCGGTCAGAATCTCTGGTTCTTTGCCGTGACAATGATCCCTCTGGCACAGGTTTTCGCGCTTGAATTCACGATGCCGCTATGGGTGATCTTGTTGTCGCCCCTGCTTTTGCGGGAACGTCTGACACCGGTGCGATTGTTGGCCGCAACACTAGGTTTTCTTGGGGTTCTCATCGTTGCGAGGCCCGGGGTTTCGTCCGTCAGTGTCGGATTGCTGGCCGCAGCGGCATCAGCACTGTTTTTTGCCCTGACAGCGATTTCGACAAAGAAGCTCACGCAGGTCTGCAGCATCGGATGCATCCTTTTCTGGCTTACGGTAATCCAGGCGGTTCTCGGCGTGATTGCCGCCGGCATCGACGCCGAAATCGCGTTGCCGGATGCCGACACCGCGCCCTGGTTGGTCGTGGTCGGGATCTGCGGATTGCTGGCCCATTTCTGCATCACGAACGCCCTGGCAATTGCACCGGCCACAATCGTGGTCCCGTTTGATTTCGTTCGCCTGCCGGCCATCGCCGTGATCGGCATGATCCTGTACGGAGAAGCGCTGGATATCTGGGTTCTGATCGGCGCCGTCGTCATTTTTGCCGGCAACTATCTCAACATATTGGCCGAAACCCGCAAGATTCGGGTCGCCTGACCGGGCCAAACTCCCCGATATGCGATCATGACACAGCAGAAAACCATATCAACCCGCGCCTGGGTCGAATTGTTGCTCCTCGGAACGATCTGGGGCGGATCGTTCCTCGCAATCCGGCTGGCGCTGAACGAGGTTCCGTTTGTCACGTCGGTACTGCACCGAACCGGCTGGGCGATGCTTGTCTTGTGGGCCATCGTTCTGGCCTTGCGCCTTCAGGTGCCACGCGATGCCCGTACATGGTTGGCGTTCCTGATCATGGGGCTGTTGAACAACGTCATTCCATTCGGTTTGATGAGTTGGGGGCAGCTGCATATCGAAATCGGCCTGACCTCGATACTCAACGCTGCGACGGCGATTTTTGGTGTCATTGTTGCGGCAATGGTGTTCGCGGACGAACGCCTGACACTTGCGCGGGCGGTGGGCGTTGGGCTCGGTTTTCTCGGGGTTGCAACCGCGATCGGTCCAAACCGGTTGCTGAGCCTTGATCTGCGCAGTACCGCACAGCTCGCAGTTCTGGCGGGCGCATTCAGCTATGCGTTGGCAAGCGCGTGGGCGCGGGTTCGTCTTGGCGATTTGCGTCCCGAGGTGGCCGCAGCCGGAATGCTGACCGGTTCCACGCTGATCCTTCTACCCCTGGCCCTGTTCGTCGATGGTCCCGTTTCATTTGATCTGCAACCTGTGACTTGGGGCGCCATCGCCTATTATGCGATCTTCGCCACGGCGGGCGCCTATCTGCTCTACTATCGCGTGCTGGCGATGGCCGGCAGTGGAAACCTGTTGCTGGTCACATTGCTGATCCCGCCGGTTTCAATTGTTCTTGGCGCGGTGGTTCTTGGCGAAAGCCTCGTCCCGAGGGTCTATGCCGGATTTGCATTGCTGGCGTTCGGGCTTCTGATCCTGAACCTTTCCAATGGCAAAGCGCGCGATTGACCCCGCCTGCCCGGCTGGGTAGCAAAGGCAAAATCAGGGAACCGGGGTCATGCTCTATCAATCCGCAAACGACTGGCGCAATGCGCCCCACAAACGGGTGCTGTTCTTTTGAATGTCTGGGCTTGGGAAAACCCATGTCAGCCAGATGTTGCGGGATTCCGGCGGCCGGTTCCACTATAGCATCGATTACCGCATCGGCACCCGGTACATGGGCGAGTACATCGCCGACAACGCCAAGGCCGAAGCGATGAAGGTTCCGTTTCTGCGGGATCTTCTGCTGTCAGATTCGATTTTCATCGGTTCCAATATCAGTTTCGCCAATCTGACCCCGGTATCGGCCTATCTGGGAAAACCGGGCAACCCGGACAAGGGCGGGCTGAGCATGGAGGAATACCGCCGCCGGCAGGAACAGTTCCGGCATGCCGAGGTCTATGCGTTGCTGGACACCGAGTACTTTATCGATCGTGCTCGCAGGCTGTACCATTACCCGCATTTCATCTGCGATACCGGCGGCTCGATCTGTGAGTGGGTGGATGCGCACAACCCCGAGGACCCAATCCTGAAGGAGTTGAGCAAACACACACTGATGGTCTGGATAAAGGGCGATGACGCCCATACCCGCGACCTGATCAGCCGATTTGACAAGGCCCCCAAGCCGATGGCTTATCAACCCGAGTTCCTTGAGCATTCCTGGGAAATTTATCTACGAGAAAACAATTTACTAGAAGGCGATGTTGATCCTGATGCGTTCATTCGCTGGACCTATGCACAGGCACTGGCCCACAGGCAGCCCCGCTATGAGGCAATGGCAAAATGGGGAATCACGGTGACCGCCGACCAAATCGCCGCTGCCGATACGGCGGAAGCTTTCGATGAGTTGATCACCGGTGCCCTTGAGAAGCGCGCACAGTGCGCGTAACTCCGCAGACCACGCCAGCAAGGACCCTGTGACATGCCGATCAAGATTCCCGCCAGCCTGCCCGCCTATGACGTTCTGACCCGCGAGGGCGTCATGGTGATGTCCGAGGATCAGGCCGCGCGACAAGATATCCGACCTCTTCACATCGGCCTTTTGAACCTGATGCCCAAGAAGATCCAGACCGAAAACCAGTTCGCCCGGCTGATCGGCGCAACGCCGCTTCAAATCGAGCTGAGCCTGATCCGGATGAGCGAACACGAAGCCAAGAACACCGCGGCCGACCACATGGAGAGCTTTTACCGTCCCTTTTCCGAGGTGCGGGACGAAAAATACGACGGGCTGATCATCACCGGTGCCCCGATCGAACATCTGGATTTCGACCAGGTAACCTATTGGAACGAACTGCGCGAGGTTTTTGCATGGACCCAGACCAACGTGCATTCGACCTTTGGCGTCTGCTGGGGCGGCATGGCGATGATCAATCATTTTCACGGAATCCGGAAGCACATGCTCAAGGCCAAGGCCTTCGGCTGTTTCCGACATCGCAACATGCAACCGGCCTCACCTTATCTGCGTGGCTTTTCAGATGATTGCGTGATTCCGGTGTCGCGCTGGACGGAAATGCGGCAGGACGAAATGGATGCCGCTGACGGGCTGACCACGCTATTGGGCAGCGACGAGGTCGGGCCTTGCCTGGTCGAGGACAGGACGCACCGGGCGCTCTATATCTTCAATCATTTCGAATACGACAGCGATACGCTGAAACAGGAATACGACCGGGACGTATCTGATGGAACCCCGATCAATGTGCCGATCAACTACTATCCCGGCGATGATCCGTCGCGCGCACCGCAGAACAGGTGGAGAAGTCACGCCCATCTTCTATATGGAAACTGGATAAACGAAATCTATCAGTCCACCCCGTTCGAGTTGGAGAAGATTGGCCAGTAAGGCGTTCATATTCTGGATTTTCCTGATTGCTGCGGCGACAGCGACCGTGCAGTGGCGCGCGGCCAGGAACGAGGCCCGTGCCGAGGCGCGCTTTCCGCCCGAGGGCGAAATCATCCGCGTCGGCGAAGTTGGCGTGCATGCAGTCGTGATGGGCGAAGGTCCCGATCTGGTCCTGATCCATGGCGCCAGCGGCAATGTCCGGGACATGACCTATTCCCTGGCGCCCCGGTTGGCGGACAGATATCGCGTAATCGTCATCGACCGGCCCGGGCTGGGCTATACCGACCTTATCGGGCCCGCCGGATCAGGCCTCGCGGCACAGGCGGAACTGTTGATGAAAACGGCCCGAATCCTGGGCGCGGAAAAACCGATCGTAATGGGGCAGAGCTATGGCGGCGCAGTCGCCCTGTCCTGGGCGGCGCAGTTTCCGGACAGCATCGCGGCCCTGGTTCCTGTCGCGTCTGTGTCAAATCCCTGGACGACGCCGCTCGATCCGTTTTACCGTGTGACATCGACGTGGTGGGGCAAGCTGTTCATCGTGCCGCTCCTGACCGCGTTTGTCAGTGAAAACAAGCTGAAACAGGCCATTTCTGATGTGTTTCCTCCGCAAGTTCCGCCGGATGGTTACGCCGAACATGTCGGGGCCGCGCTGACTTTGCGTCGCATCTCAATGCGCGCCAATGCCGATCAGCGGGCCGGGTTGTTGGGGGATATCCGGGCACAGGTGTCTGACTATGAAAAGATCACCGTGCCCACCGAGATTCTGCACGGGACCGCGGATACAACCGTTGGTTTGGCGATCCACTCCGAGATACTCGTCAAACAGATCCCCGGGGCCGCTTTGACGCGGCTGGACGGGATCGGACACATGCCGCACCATGTTGCAGAGGACGCGGTAATTGCCGCAATCGACCGGGCGGCGGCACGCGCGGGTTTGCGTTAATCCGATTAACATCCCATATTACTGAAAAGACAGAAGAATGGATGCGGGCAATGGAACTTCCCTTTGACGGCGCGATCAGCGATTTTTACAGGAATGACGCCCCCAAGGAGGTGCGGGACGCAATAATGCGTGCGGAAAAGGGCGATATCCTGTCACACAGCTATCCCCACTCGGAAAGGTTGGCACGCAAGGTCTATGAAAAAGAGATCGCCGCATTGCAGATCGAACTGGTCAGGATGCAGGCATGGGTCAAGGAGACCGGCGAGAGGGTCGTCATCGTTTTTGAAGGCCGCGACGCCGCCGGCAAGGGCGGCACGATCAAACGGTTTCGCGAAAACCTGAACCCGCGCGGAGCCAACGTGGTCGCGCTGCCGAAACCCACCGAGGCCGAGCAGACGCAATGGTATTTCCAGC
>CAYGNE010000099.1:5951-11862 GCA_964351155.1 uncultured Rhodobacterales bacterium
ATATCGACCATCTTCCGTCAGCGGGCGAACTGACATTCTTTGACCGCAGCTGGTACAACCGCGCCGTCGTCGAAAAGGTGTTCGGATTCTGCACGGACGCCGAGCGCGAGCGGTTCTTTTCGCAGGTCGTTCCGTTTGAAAAAACGCTGGTGGATGACGGCATCCGGTTGTTCAAGTTCTGGCTCAACGTCGGGCGCGCCGAGCAGCTGCGCCGCTTTCTGTCGCGTGAAAAGGACCTTCTGAAGCAATGGAAGCTCAGCCGTATCGACGTCGAGGGGCTAGGCAAATGGGATTCCTATTCCGATGCGATCAAGGAAACCCTGACCCGGAGCCATGGCGAGGACACCCCATGGACGGTGATCCGGTCGGATGACAAACGGCGTGCCCGGTTGTCGGCGATCCGAACGGTTCTGCACAATCTGGATTACGATCGCAAAGACAAAAAGGCGCTCGGCCGGATCGACACCGATATCTGCGGCGGCCCGGACATCTGGGATGTCTAAGCGCGGCTATCATCATGGCAACCTGCGACAGGCCCTGATAGACGCCGCGCTGGAACTGATCGAGGCCAAGGGTCCGACCGGGTTCACGCTGTCCGAAGCGGCCAAGCAGGCAGGCGTGACACCTGCAGCGGTCTATCGGCACTTCGAAGGCCGCGAAGACCTGATCGCAGAAGCCGCCCGGCAAGGGTTCGAGATGTTCGCCGATCTCATGCAGTTTGCCTATGACAAGGGACAGCCCTCCGCACTTGCGGCGTTCGAGGCGACCGGACGGGCGTACCTTGCCTTTGCCCGCAAGCATCCTGGGCATTACATCGCGATGTTCGAAAGCGGTATCTCGGTGAACCGGACGCCGGAACTGGCTGCCGCGTCGGCACGGGCGCACGCGGTTCTGGAGCGCGCCGCGACTGACCTGTCCAAGCACATTCCGCCCGAAAAACGCCCGCCGGCCACGATGTTCAGTGCGCATATATGGGCACTCAGCCACGGAGTGGTGGAGCTCTATGCGCGGGCAACACCGGGGAACCGGTCACCATTTCCGCCCGACGAGTTGCTGGAAACCGGAATCGGCATCTATCTGCGCGGCCTCGGCCTCATCGACCCGGATACGTGATTGGCGGGCAATAACGGGTCCGTGTTGACCGGATGAACCCGATCAATGGCATTTCAGGCCGCAATTCATCCACGGAATGTTGCGCTTTGCAAAAACCCTGGCAAGACTGCGCAAGCGACCGCCAAAACTGGACCATTGGCCGAAACGAGGAGACACCACCATGACACGCACGGTCGATCTCAACGCTGACATGGGCGAAAGTTTTGGCCCCTGGACCATGGGGGATGACCGCGCCCTGCTGGGCATCGTGACCTCGGCCAACATCGCTTGCGGCTTCCATGCCGGCGACTGGGACACGATGGCGAAAACCATGCGGATTGCGGCGGAACGCGACGTCGGAATCGGCGCGCATCCGGGATTTGCGGACCTGCAGGGATTTGGCAGGCAACGCATGCATGTCCCGCTGGACAGTCTGGGCAACCTCGTGCGCTATCAACTGGGGGCCGCACGGGCGATGGCGGGCGCAAACGGGGGCGTGGTTCGACATCTGAAGCTGCATGGTGCGCTCGCCAACATGGCCTCCGAGAACAAGGCAATGGCCTTGGCATGCTACCAGGCCGCCCTGTCGGTTGATCCCGAGTTGATTATCATGGTGCTGGCCGGCACCGCTCAGCAGGCCGCCGTTTCGGAATTGAAGTGCCGCGCGGCCTGCGAGATCTTTGCCGACCGGGCCTATAACGACGACGCCACGTTGGTTGACCGCAGCCTGCCGGGCGCGGTTATCCATGACCCGGATGTGGCAGGGGCACGTATGGTCGACATGATCAGGGCCGGCGCAATCATCACCGAGAGCGGCAAGCATATTCCGACCCGCATCGACACAATCTGCCTGCATGGCGATACACCGGAATCGGTTGGGATCGCGCGGGCGACACGGTCGGCACTCGAGACAGCCGGTTTCGGATTGGCCCAGTTTGCAGGCGAACCGGTCTGACCCCGCTTAACGGGGCAAGATGATCGAAAACGTCGCACCCTGTCCGGGTGTGCTTTCGATCCGCATCCGGCCCCTGTGACGGTTCACGATGTGTTTTGCGATCGCCAGCCCCAGCCCGGTGCCTCCCAGTTCACGGCTTCGGTGTCCATCGACCCGATAGAACCGTTCGGTCAGCCGAGGAAGATGGATTTCCTCGATGCCGGGGCCATTGTCACTGACACGCACCAGAACGGCAGATGCCCGCAGGCTTGGATCGCGTTCGATTTCCTCAAGCCCGATTTTGATTTCGCCGCCTGATCCGCCGTACTTGATCGCATTCTCGATCAGGTTGGTGAAAACCTGTCGCAACTGATCATCGTCGCCGGGAATTTCGACCGGATGTCCCGGTGTCGACAGTTCCACGGAAACCGAGTTGCTGTCGGCCAGTGGTTTCAGCGATGACAGGGCGGACTTCAGAAGCCCGGTCAACTCGATTTTCTTGGTCGGCCGCACGCGTTCCTCGGCCTCGACCCGGCTGAGCGAAAGAAGATCGCCGACCAGCCGGTTCATCCGGTTCGCCTCGCCTTCCATAATGCTCAGAAACCGGTCGCGCGCCGCCTCGTCATTGCGCGCCGCGCCCCTGAGTGTCTCGATGAACCCGATCAAGGCGGTCAGAGGGGTGCGCAATTCATGGCTGACGTTGGCCACGAAGTCCCGGCGCATCTGGCCTGCGTGCTCGACATCGGCACGATCCTGGAAACTGACGATGGCCGCCCCGCCTTGATCGGCCCCGATTGCCCGGACATAACGGCATGTCACGTCCAGCGGGGACTCCTGCGCGCCTTGGCCCATCCTGTGCCGGGCGAGATGTTCCTGATGGTCCTGCAGCGTGGATTCAATCGCCTCGATGACCTGTGGCTGCCGCAATACATTGGCGACATGTCGGCCGGCCAGTTCCTGCCCGAAGAGTGTCCGCGCCTCGGCATTCGCGGCGATGATCCACTCTGCGTCATCCACGACAAGGGTCGGCAACGGGGTCGCCTCCAGAAAATCGCTGATCAGATCAATGGGCATTATGTTTCAGCCTGAAACAGCCGCCGCCACCGCGTCGGTGAACACGCGCTTCAGTATCCCGGGATCCTCCAACCCGACGGAGACGCGAAAGAACCCCTCGCCAAGCCCCAGAGCCGCGCGGTCGGCCACGCTCATTGCACGATGGGAAGACGTCGCAGGATGGGACAGAGTCGTGCCGACATCGCCAAGCGTCGGGGCAAAACTCAACCCGTCGGCGGCGCGGGTAAAGGCATTCGCGGCGGCCCGCCCGCCGTTCAACGCGAAGCTGACCATGTTGCACCCCTGCCCGTTCAGCAATTGGGTCGCCCGGGCATGATCGGGATGATCCTTGCGGGTCGGATAGATGACCCGCGCAACCCCCGGCAAAGTCGCCAGGTGGTCAGCCAGCATCGCCGCCGTCTGTTGTGCCCGGTCAAACCGCAGTTCAAATGACAGCATGCCCCGTTCCGCAAGCCAGCAGTCAAACGGGCTGGGCGTCAGGCCCGTGGTCACGGAAAACACCCGCATGGCCTCGGTCAGCTCCGGGTCCCGCGCCGCGACATAGCCCAGCATAACATCGGAATGGCCGGCCAGCAGTTTTGTGATCGAATGAATGACGATGTCGGCGCCGTGATCCAACGGCCGAAAGCCGCGCGGCGTGGTGAACGTGTTGTCAACCGCCAGGAGAATGCCCCGTTCCCTGCAAAGCCGCGCGAGCCCCGGAATATCGGCAAGGCGCAAGGTCGGGTTGGAGACGACCTCGACCACCATTAGCCGCGTTTCCTGACGGATCGCGGCGCGCATTGCGTCAACATCACCGGGATCGGCCAACGTCGTCGCAATGCCAAGCCTTGGCAAATCCTCGATCATCAGCCGGAGCGAACGGCCATAGAGCTGATTGCCGCCGACCACGTGATCTCCGGCTTTCAAAAGCCCCAGCAGAACCGCGGATACCGCAGCCATGCCGGACCCGGTTACCACACCGTTCTGGGCCCCCTCCATCGCGTCCAGGCGGGCCGCAACCACGTCCGCGTTCGGATGTCCTTCACGCGAATAGGTATAGCCTTTCACGCGGCCTTCGTACTGATCATCAAGTGCATCCGGCGTGTCGCTGGCATAGACCACCGACGGCGAAAGAGGCGTCACAACCGGGCGACTGGCGCTGTCGGGCAACGGAACCGGACGCACCAGCGACCCCCTGTTGTTCTTCATTCGTCCACGGCCTTCAACTGGTCACGGAAAACTCGCATGTTCTCGTGATAATGCGCCGCGGAAATGGCCAAACGCTGTTGTGCGGTCTCGTCCAGTTGGCGCACAACCTTCCCCGGCACGCCCATCACCATGCTGCCGTCGGGAATTTCCTTGCCTTCTGTAATCAGCGCACCTGCCCCGATCAGACAGTTCCGTCCGATCTTTGCACCGTTCAGAACCGTGGCCCCCATTCCGATCAGAGAGTTGTCCCCGATCGTGCAGCCATGCAGCATGACCTTGTGCCCGATCGTGCAGTTCGTCCCAATCGTCAGCGGACAACCCGGGTCCACGTGCATGACGCAGTTTTCCTGCACATTCGAGCCCGCGCCGATCCGGATGATTTCGTGGTCGGCCCTGATCGTGGCCCCGAACCAGACCGATGAACCGGCCTCCATCACAACCTGACCGATCAGGTTGGCATCCGGTGCCACCCAGATGTCGTCGTGCAGGTCCGGTTTTTTTTCACCCAGAGCGTAGATGGTCATGACATGTCCTCGAATTCGGCCTGCAGCATGCGCACATGTTCTGTCAGGCCGGGTTGCTGGCTGCGGCGCAGGCGGGTTGCGGTGACGATGGTCTTCAGCCGATCTTCGGTGGCATCCAGATCGTCGTTGATCAGGACAAAATCATAACCATCCCAATGGCTGATGTGCGCCCTGCCAGTCGATGTCGAACAGGACATCCTTGCCCGCATCGATCGCGGATTGAACCGGAATACGCGGGGATCCATAGAAATTTCCGAAAACATGGGCGTGTTCCAACATGTCACCCGAGGCGACATGCGCCTTGAAGTCGGCTTCGGAAGTGAACAGGTAGTCCACTCCGTCAACCTCTCCGGGACGCGGAGGGCGTGTCGTTGCGCTGACCGAGAACACAACAGACGGGTCCCAAACCCGCAGCCTGCGGGCCAGCGTCGATTTGCCAGCGCCCGAAGGCGAGGACAGGATGATCAAAAGACCGCGCCGATCTGCCATTTTTCCCAGATACCCCCGTTGTTACTCCACGTTCTGGACCTGCTCGCGCATCTGGTCAATGACCGCCTTCAACTCCAGGCCGACCGATGTCAGGGCTGTAGATTGCGATTTCGAGCAGAGCGTATTGGCCTCGCGATTGAATTCCTGCATCAGGAAATCAAGCTTGCGCCCGACCGGGCCGCCTTTGTCCAGCAATGCCCTTGCCGCTGACACATGAGCGGCGAGCCGGTCGATTTCTTCGGTCACATCGGCCTTGACCGCGATCATCGCCAGTTCCTGCGCAACGCGGGCCGGGTCGGCGCCGTCGGCATTCTCAAGAACACGGGCAAGGTTGGCTTTCAGGTTTTCCGCCGTCGCATCCTTGCGCGCTTCGGCCAATTCTGCGGCCTGAGCGGCAAGGGCTTCGATCCGGGACAACTGCTCTTGCAAAACCATGAGCAAGGCCGCACCCTCAGTTTGCCGCATGTCGAGAAAGGCGCAGACGAGCGGTTCGAATTCCCTGACAAGTTGGTCCGTCAGGGCCTTGGTGTCATCTTCGGTCACGCCGGGTTCAAGCAGGCCGCGCTGGGCAAGCAAATCGCTGGCCTTTGACGGTGCAAGCGACAAA
>CAYGNE010000100.1:0-11696 GCA_964351155.1 uncultured Rhodobacterales bacterium
GAAGCCAAAGAACGTTCGATGCATGAACGTGCCGAGGATGTCGGTCGCGAAATCCGGCCCGGCCAGCGCGCCCTGCGCGGCATAGATCAAGTCGAACGCGTTGAAGTTTCCGACGAATGTCAGGATCGAGATAATGCCGATGGAAGGCAGGATCAGCGGAAGCTTGATCTTCCAGAAGGCGGACATGCCGGTGATCCCGTCGCATTCGCCCGCCTCGAGGATTTCTTCCGGTATCGACAGAAGAGCGGCATAGATCAACATCATCGGGATGCCGACGAATTGCCAGACAGAGACCAGGGCCAGCGTGGTCAGCGCGTATTCTTCCTTGCCGAGCCAGGGCTGGTACAGGAATTTCAACCCGATCGCGTCGAGCATGCCCGGCGCAATGCCCCAAATCGGCGAGAGGATCAGTTTCCATGCGAAACCGACGATCACAAAGCTCAGGATGGTCGGGACAAAAATGGCCGAGCGATACAGCGCCGCAAAGCGGAGCCGTGGCGCCGACAGCATCGCGGCCAGGGCGACGCCAATGGGGTTCTGCACGAGCATGTGGATCAGGAAGAACCAGAAATTGTTGCCCAGGGCGTTCCAGAACTGATCGGACCAGACAGCGTCGCCGAACAGGGCCCGAAAATTGCCGAGACCGACATACACCCGCTGCTGGTCGATCTCCGAGAAGAAGGACAGCCTCAGCGTGTTGAACAGCGGGTAGATCATCACCGCGGTGTAGACCAGCACCGCAGGCGCCAGGAATACGGCGATGTGCCATCTGATCGCTGGTTTCTTGGTCGGCTGAGCCATCGATTCACTCCACGGGATTTTGTTGGGGAAGGGAGTGGCCGGGCGAGCGGGTCGCCCGGCCATCAGGACGATCCCTGTCTACTGCTGGGGTGCGTACCAGCTGGACAGGCCATCCTGCAGACGCTTTGCCGCGTCTTCCGGGCTCTCTTCGCCCTTGATCACGGCGACAGAGGCATTCCAGGTTTCGTTTTCGAGGTTCGGGGTGCCGCGCGACAGGATCTGATATGTCGACCGGATCGAGCTTTCACACTTGTCCCGCCAAGAGATGAACTCCTGCGCAAGCGGGTCTTCAAGTTGAACAGCACCGTTGGACAACGGGAAGAAACCTGGCAGTTCGTTTGCAAATATCTCGGCAAACTCGGACGTGGAAACCCAGTTCAGAAAGGTCCTTGCGGCTTCCGGATTCGCGGACGCGGCATTCATGCCGATTCCGATATCGGTATGGTCGGAGATATAGCAGGTATCACCGGCATTCTGGACCGGCGGGTTGAAGGCGCCCATCTCGAAGTCGGCCAGCGAATTGAACCCTGAAATCTCCCAGGAACCCGCCGGATAGATCGCCGCGCGGCCGAGCGTAAAGATGTTCTGGCTGTCAGGATAGGTGTGGGCCTCGTACCCGTCACCCAGGTAATCGCCCCATTTCGCCAGTTGGCGGAACGGGCCGACCCAGCCTTCATCGGTCAGCTTCTGGTCGCCCGCGATCAGCGCGTTGCGGCCTTCCTCTCCCTTCCAGTAGTTGGGGCCGATGTTGTTGTAGCCCATC
Organism: uncultured Rhodobacterales bacterium; assembly: GCA_964351155.1. Classification (GTDB taxonomy): domain Bacteria; phylum Pseudomonadota; class Alphaproteobacteria; order Rhodobacterales; family Rhodobacteraceae; genus CAYGNE01. The sequence continues at coordinate 1,565 of CAYGNE010000100.1, forward strand.
GTGGCCGCTTCCCACTGATCGTTGGTGCCCATGGCCATCGGGATATAGCCACCGTCTTCCTTGATCTTGTCCAGTGCCTCAAAAAACTCGGCTTCGGTGGTTGGAACGCCGATGCCCAGTTCGGCAAATGCATCCTTGTTGTAGATAAAGCCGTGAATCACGCTGGCCATTGGCACGCAGTAGGTGGCACTGCCGTCATCGGTGCTCCAGCCGGACTTGGCGACATCGGAGAAGTTGGCCATGCCGTCCAGGTCGCTGAGATTGCTGAGATGCCCGGCCTCGTAGAGAGCCAGGGATGCGTCAAAGGGACGGCATGTTATCAGGTCGCCGGCGGACCCGGCATCAAGCTTGGAATTCAGGACCGCGTTGTACTCCGCCGGAGCCGAAGGGGTGAACTTGACCTTGATGTTCGGGTGCTGCGCCTCAAAGGCCGGAATGATCTTGTCCTGCCAGATTGTCAGGTCGTCATTGCGCCAGCTTTCGATGACCAGAGATGCATCCTGCGCGGTCGCGGCCGCAGCGCCGACCACGGCAGTGGCCAGTACGGCCGTTTTCAAGATGGTGTGTTTCATTGGGGTCTCCCTTTTGTGTTGGTGGTGTTCATGATGGCTTTGCCGCGTTCAGGCTGTCGCGCACATTGTGGTTGTTTTCCGCCAGAATCGTCCGCGCTTCGTCCGGTTCGGCGCCGGTCGCGATGAGGATTGCAAGCTTGGTGTCATAGCCCGCGACCACCAGGGCGCGTTGCGCCGCGTCGCCGTCTACCCGTGCGACATTGCGGACGATATCTGCGGCCCTTTGCCGAAGTTTCTGATTGTCCGGTTTCAGGTTTACCATCATCCCGTCATGGACATGGCCCAGGAATACACCGGCCAGTGTCGAGATCATGTTCAATGCCGTTTTTTGGGCGGTTCCGGCCCCAAGCCGTGTTGAACCTTGCAGGACCTCGGGCGCGGTCGGCAGCGCGATCGCGATATCGGACAGATCGAGCAACAGGGACCCGGAAACATTTGCCAGCCCGACGACCTTGTGGCCAAGTTCATTCGCGGCACGTGCGGCGGCACAGGCATAGGGGGTGGTTCCGCTCGCGCTGACAACGATCGCGATGTCGCCGGCCTTCATCGCCTCTGCGATTCTCCGTGCCGCGACCTCGTCGTCTTCCGTATCGCCGGGCATCCGGCCATCGGCGGGAACCCCGCCGGCCATGTGAATTCGAATTTGCTCTTGCGGTATGCGAAACGTGCCCGGGAGTTCGCAGGCATCCGCCAGGGCCATCAGCCCCGAGCTGCCCGCCGCAATGTAATGCAGCGTCGAGCCGCTTGAGATTGCGGCGGCGATTGCAGCGGCAGCGGCCTGGATCTGGGGAAGGGCGCAAAGGACGGCCTGGGCCGCGAGAGAGTGGGACTCCGCCATTGCGCGCAGCGCGGCCAGCGGTGACATCGTGTCGATCGTGTATGTGGTGTCGGCGCCAGTGTCCTGCACAGCGAATCCCCTCCCGTTCAGGGTAAGATACCGAAACAATACCTTTTGTCTACCATTTTGTGACAATGGCCGAAAAATTCCAGATTTTCGACGGGTTTCCGAAAGAAACGGCTTAATTTGGTCTTTTACTGCGCAAATAGGTATGCTAAAGGTATTATATGAATGACTCGAGCGCACAATACCTGATCGGGGTCGATGGCGGCGGTTCCGGCTGTCGCGCGGCGATAGCCGATGGTCAGGGGCGGGTTCTCGGCCGCGGCGCGGCCGGACCTGCGAATGTGGGGACCGATCCCGAACAGGCGGTGCAAAATGTCAGCGCCGCAATTCGCGCCGCTCTCCATGAGGGCGGGCTGAATGAGACGGTTTTTGACGATGCTTGGACTCATGTTGGCCTGGCGGGCGTCCTGGGCGAGGCGCAGGCCGAATTCGTGCGGGGCGGAATTCCCGCAAAACATGCCGTGGTTACGGATGACCGGCGCACCTTTCTCGCCGGTGCGCTTGGCAACCGGACCGGCATCCTTCTGGCCGTTGGGACCGGGACGATCATTGCGGCCTCGCGAAAGGGTGCGGTGCGGTTCGTCAATGGATGGGGCATGCAGGTTTCCGACCAGGGCTCCGGCGCGTGGCTCGGTCGGGCGGTCATCGAACGCGCCTTGCTGAGTTACGACGACATCCTGGATCACAGCGGCCTGACGCTTTCCGTTTTGGCGGATTTTGGCACCGATCCCAGCCAGATCGTCGATTTTGCCAGAAACGCGCGGCCGGCCGAGTATGCGGCATTTGCGCCGCGCGTGTGTGATGCGGCCGAAAACGGCGATCCGGTCGGGATTGAGCAGATGCGGCGCGGCGCCGATTTCTTCCACCTGGCCCTGGATGCACTGGGAATTGGTGGCGACGATGTGCTCTGCCTGGCGGGTGGGCTCGGGCCGCGATACGCGCGCTGGCTGCGGTCCGATCTGCAGGCGCGCATCGTCAACGCACAAGGCAGTGCCCTGGATGGGGCGCTGCGCCTTGCGCGTATCGGGCGTTTGACCGGTCAGGAGGTGTCATGAGCATTGCGGAATTTCTGAATCCCACCGGCTGGCTTCGCCGGGACGGCGGGCCCCGGTATGTTCAACTGCGCAAGAGGCTGAGCGACGGTGTGGAACAGGGCATTCTTTCCCCCGGCAGTTCGCTGCCGCCGGAACGGGAAATCGCAAGCATAACCGATCTGTCGCGGGTGACGGTGCGCAAGGCGATCCAGTCTCTGGCGGACGAGGGAACGATCATCCAAAAACAGGGGTCCGGATCCTTCATTTCGGACGGGCCGGCAAGGATCGAGCAGAAACTGACACGGCTGACGTCTTTCTCCGAAGACATGGCCCGGCGCGGTCTGGAAGCAACGTCGCGGTGGCTGGAACGGGGATTGTTCATGCCGTCCCAGAACGAGATCGCCGCACTTGGCATTTCATCCGAAGGCTCGGTGGCACGCATTGCCCGATTGCGCCTTGCAAATGACGAACCGATGGCCATCGAACGCGCATCCCTCCCGACGGACATCCTGCCCAATCCCCTGGACGTGCAGACATCGCTCTATGAGGTTCTGGAGCGCCATGGCACGCGGCCCATACGGGCAATGCAAAAGATCTCGGCCGTCAATATCGAGACATCGGATGCCGAATTGCTCGCCGTATGCGCTGGCAGCGCCGGTTTGCGGATCGAACGTATCTCGTACCGAAGCGATGGCCGTGCCGTCGAGTTCACGCAATCACTCTATCGCGGCGATGCTTACAATTTTGTGGCCGAACTGCGCCTTTCAAAGGAATAGCCATGACGTCCGAAACACATATGCGGCGCGAAATAACAGAGATCCCGGTCGCCGTGGAGCGGCTCCTGACGCAAGGAGCCGCCCAGATCCGGCAGGCTGCTCAGGCAATTTCGGACCAAAATCCGGCATTCATGGTGTCGGTGGCACGCGGGTCTTCCGACCATGCCGCGACCTACTTCAAATATGTCAGCGAAATCCTGACGGGTCTGCCGGTTGCATCCGTTGGCCCGTCCGTGGCGTCGGTCTATGGCCGCAAGCTGAAGTTGAAGGGCAGCGCCTGCCTGTCCGTTTCGCAATCCGGGAAAAGCCCGGATATCGTCCAGATGGCCAGGATGGCCCGGTCAGAGGGTGCGTTGACACTTGCGCTGACCAACAATCCCGAAAGTGATCTGGCCGCGGTCAGCGATCACACGCTCGAGCTGCACGCCGGTGCAGAAATCAGCGTGGCGGCAACAAAGACCTTCGTGACCTCCGCGGTTTCGGTTGTCTGGCTTCTGGCCGAGCTTGCACAGGATGACACCCTTCTGGCGGCGATCCGCGAATTGCCAAGGGCATTGGAAACGGCAGCGGGCTTTGACTGGCATCCCCTGGGCGATGAGATCGCCGCGCAAAACTCGCTGTTCTGCCTGGGTCGTGGCACGTCCCTGGCGATTTCGAACGAGGCGGCGCTGAAGTTCAAGGAAACCTGCCAGATGCATGCCGAATCCTATTCATCGGCAGAGGTGTTGCACGGTCCGGTCTCTATCGTTGACCAGGGGTTTCCGGTCATCGCACTGGCCGCCGGCGACGCCGCCGAGGACGCCCTTGTCGGGGTCGCCGACGAAATCGCTGCCAAGGGGGCGTCGGTTTATGTCACGTCCGAACGCGCATGCCGGGCGACGGTCCTTCCGGCGGTGCGCACCGGGCATCCGTTGACCGATCCAATCGCCCTGATCACTTCGTTTTACGCAATGGTCGAAAAGGTCGCGGCGTCTCGTGGTGTCGATCCCGACGCGCCGCGCCACCTGAAAAAAGTGACGGAAACGGTATGACGCTCAAAGCCTATGTGGGAGCCGACATATTCGACGGGGTCACTCTGCATTCTGCGCGCGCCCTGCTTGCAGATGGTGACCGGGTCGTCGACCTGGTCCCTGCCGCGGACGTTCCGGATGGTTGCGAACTGGAACGGGTCGATGGTGGAACAATCCTGCCCGGCTTCGTCGACCTGCAGGTGAACGGCGGCGGCGGCGTGATGTTCAACGACGAAACCACGCCCGCGGCGGTTGCGGCCATTGCCGCGGCACATGCCTCCACCGGCACGCGCGCAATCCTGCCCACATTGATTACCGATACCCGGGCACGCACACGCGCGGCCATCGATGCGGTTGAGACCGCCATAGCGAGCGGAGTGCCGGGGATACTGGGGGTGCACCTCGAAGGCCCGCATCTGTCGCTGGCGCGCAAGGGGGCACATGACCCGGCCCTGATCCGCCCGATGGATCGCGAAGACGAAGCCGTGCTGATGTCAGCGGTCGAACGTCTGCCCAACGTGCTGGTGACCGTCGCACCGGAAAACGTGACGGCCGAGCAGATCGCGCGCCTGACACAAGCCGGGCTTATCGTGTCGCTTGGTCACACGGATTGCGGTTTTACCCAGGCGCAGGAGGCATTTGGCGCCGGAGCGACCTGCGCGACGCATCTTTTCAACGCGATGAGCCAGCTTGGAAACCGTGAACCGGGCCTTGTCGGTGCGGTCCTGCAATCCGGATCGGTCTTTGCCGGTCTGATCGCGGACGGAATTCATGTTCACCCCGCATCCATCCGCACCGCGCTGGACGCCAAGAAAGGGCCGGGAAAGGTGTTCCTGGTCACCGATGCAATGTCGACGGTTGGGTCCGACATCACGGAATTCAGGCTCAATGGGCGCCGTGTTCTGCGCCGTGACGGGCGTTTGACACTTGCCGATGGCACGCTTGCCGGTGCCGATCTCGATATGCCGACCGCGCTGTTGCTCATGCAGGCCGAGGTCGGCGTAACGCCGCAAGAGGCAATGTCGATGGCGACATCGGTCCCTGCCTCCGTACTTCGGAATGCTCAAGGCTTCGGGCGTCTTTCTCGCGGGGCACCGCTGCACGCGATCCGCCTGGGACCGGACGGCAGGATAGATCCGGAATTTCTGCCACGCTGACCCGGCTTTCGGGCGGTTCTCGCGGCTTTTCTAATCCGGGCTCTTGCCGCTCAACCCCTGCAGGATGGGGCAATCCGGGCGATGATCCCCGGCACATTCCTTCGCCAGATGGGTCAATGTATGGTGCATCGCCTTCAGGTCGCGGATTTTCGCCTCTATTTCAGCCAGGTGCCTCTGCGCGATTTTCTTGACGTCCGCGCTAGCGCGGCTCTTGTCTTCATAAAGGGCAAGCAAGGCTCTGCAGTCCTCGATCGTGAACCCCAGGGCGCGCGCACGGGCGATGAAGACGAGCTTGTGCAGGTCCGAGTCGCGAAACACCCTGTAGCCATTGGTGTCGCGCAGCGGTTGGACCAGGCCGATATCTTCGTAATAGCGGATGGTCTTGGGTGGCAGGCTCGCGCGGGTCGCGACGTCTCCGATGTTCATTCGGTCCTTCCCTTCATTCAGCTGGCGCAGGGACAAAGGCCTGATCCGGCCGGTGTTCAGGCTGATGTGCCGCGGTCACAAGCGGTTTGACCCGGCGCAGGCGCAAGGCGTTGCTTATCACGAACACCGATGACATCGCCATGGCTCCCGCTGCCAGAACCGGGGAAAGCAGCACTCCGGAAACCGGATAGAAAGCGCCGGCCGCGACCGGGATCAGAAGCACGTTGTACCCGAAAGCCCAGAAAAGGTTCTGCCGGATATTGCGCATGGTGCGGGCCGAGATGTGATAGGCGTTGACCACACCGGTCAGATCGCCCGAGATCAAAACCACGTCGGCGGCCTCGATCGCGATATCCGTGCCGCTGCCGATGGCGATCCCGACATCCGCATGGGCCAGGGCGGGGGCATCGTTGATGCCATCCCCGACAAAGGCCAGTTTGCCGGTTTCCTGCAGTGATCTCAGGGCGGCAACCTTGCCCTCGGGCAGCACCTCGGCAACAACGGTGTCTATGCCAAGTTCATTGGCGATGGCGAGGGCTGTGGCCCGGTTGTCGCCTGTGATCATGGCGCATTCCAGGCCAAGTTTCTTGAGGCATGCGATGGCCTGAACACTCGACTGTTTGATCGGATCGGTGACGGCGATCACGGCCGCCGGTTTGCCATCCATCGCGGCATAGAGCGGCGTATGCCCCTTTTCGGCGATGGGTGTTGCGATGCGGCTCAGCGTGTCGAGGTCAATGCCTTCCTGCTGCATCATCCGGTCCGCGCCGACCAGAACCGTCTTGCCCGCAACCGTGGCGCGGACACCAAGCCCGGTGACGGACTGAAACTCCGAAACGGCCGGAAAATCGAGGCCGCGACGCCTGGCCTCCTGCGTGATCGCGCGAGCGATGGGGTGCTCGGACATGGCTTCTATCGCGGCCACGGTCCGCAGAACATCGTTCTCCTCAAAGCCCTCGGCAATGATCAGTTCGGTCAGCTCCGGGCGTCCTTCGGTCAATGTGCCGGTCTTGTCAAAGGCAACCACCTTGGTGTCCTGCAGCATCTGCAATGCATCACCCTTGCGAAAAAGCACACCCATCTCGGCGGCTCTGCCGGTTCCGACCATGATCGAGGTCGGAGTTGCCAGGCCCATCGCGCAGGGGCAGGCGATAATCAGAACCGCCACACCGGAAACAAGCGCCAGCGCCAGTGCCGGATCGGGTCCAAAAACCAGCCAGGCCAAAACGGTCACTGCCGCCGCCAGCATCACGGCCGGAACAAACCACGCCGTGATCCGGTCCACCGCGCTCTGGATTGGCAGTTTGCCGCCCTGTGCCTGCTGCACCATGTCGATGATCCGGGCCAGCATCGTGTCGGGTCCCACACGTGTCGCGCGGAAGGTCAGGGCGCCCGTCGAATTGACCGTGCCGCCGATGACCTCGTCAGATTGCGATTTCGCGACCGGTATCGGTTCGCCGGTTATCATGCTTTCGTCGATATGGCTGGAACCGGCAATAACCTGGCCATCCACCGCAATCCGTTCACCCGGTCTGACATGCACCAGGTCCCCGGCAGCGATCAGCTCGATCGGGACCTCGACAATCACGCCGTCACGCTCGACACGCGCCGTCTTGACCTGCAGCCCCACGAGTTTCTGGATTGCGGCGCCGGTGCGGCCCTTGGCACGGGCCTCCAGATAGCGGCCCAGGAGAATCAGGACGACGATCACGGCGGCGGCCTCGAAATAGACATTCGCAGTGCCCGCCGGCAGTATCCACGGCGCGAATGTCGCGATGGTCGAAAACCCGTAGGCTGCCGAGGTTCCGAGCGCAACGAGCGAGTTCATGTCCGGCGCCCACCGGGCAAGGGCGGGAAAACCCTTGGTGTAAAAAGACAATCCGGGGCCCAACAGAACCGCGGTAGTCAGAACGAACTGCATCAACCGGCTGTTCTCCATGCCGATCGTGCTTTCGATCAATCCGTGCATGCCCGGGATCATGTGCATTCCCATTTCGGTCACAAAGACAGGCAGGGTCAGCGAGGCCGCAATCAACGTGGACCGACGCAACCGGTCCGCCTTTGCCTCCCTTTCGCTGTCGTGGTGCCGGGTTTCATGCGACTGAACCCGAGCCGCATACCCGGACTTGCCGACTGCGTCGGCGAGCTGCGCCGGCGTGGTTGCGCCGTCGACATAGTGAATCGCCGCGGTGCCGGTGGCGAGGTTGACCGCCGCTGACACGACCCCGGGACTTGCCAGCAAGAGCCTCTCGATCCGCCCGACGCAGGAGGCACAGGTCATGCCATCGATCTCCAACGTGGCCTGCGACCGTTTTGCCGGGTATCCGGCCTGCTCCAGGGCGCTGATCAGGGATGACAGTTGGACATTGGGGGCAAATGTCACCTGTGCGGTTTCGCTGGCCAGGTTGACGGATGCATCCGATACACCCGAAACCGAGGACAGGCCACGCTCGGCCCGACCTGCGCATGATGCGCAGGACAAACCCGACAGCTTCATACGAATGGTGGTGTTGTCGGACATGAGTCGCTCCAATACGATTGCATGGCTGCCAAGATGGGGCTTCCAGTCACGGGAAGGTCAAGTCCCCTGCACCATTTTTGCTCTGTATCCACCGGATTTGCCGTCGATTCAAAAAAACATTGCACGGAGCCGTTTCATCGGATTACGATAAAAATGTCCGGAAAGTGAGAAAAGATGCAGGAACGACCAATACTGTTGCTGGAAGCAATCGCAGGGGCATCCCACCCGCCCACTGCAACAGAGTTGGCCGAATTGACCGGTGTTCCCCGCCCGACGATCTATCGCAATGTCGCCTCTCTTGTGGATTGCGGGTTTGTCGAGATGTCGGAATGCGGGAACCGGTACATTCTGGGGACGCGGTTCATCAAGATCGCGCTGACCGGAAAATCCGACATCCAGGTGATACGGGCGGTTTCGACGGTTCTGCAAAACCTGGTGACCGACATCGGCGAAACGGCATTCCTGGCGCGGTACCGCGGCGGTCGGGTCGATCTTGTGCATGTCGAAACCCCGTCGAACCCGGCGATCTCCTACATCTATCCGGGCCTGGGCCCGCGCCCGGCACATGCCTGTTCCTCGGCCAAGGTGATTGCCGCGTTCATCCTGCCCGAACTGCGCGAGAGCCTTCTGGACCTGCATCCGATGCGCTACAATGAGAAAACGATTACCGACCCCCGCCTGATCGAGCGGGAGCTGAATCTCGTGCGGCGCAATGGCTATGCCGTCTGCGACGGTGAAATCGACGAAGGCGTGACAAGTGTTGCCGCACCGGTCAATGTCGATCGGTTGGGCGCGGCGTTCAGCATTGGCGTCGTCGGGCCATCCGGCAGGGTAAAGCCACAGATCGAAACCCGAATTTCAGAGGTGCTTGCGGCCGGGGCGGTGCGCGCCTCGGCTGCCATTCAACACTGCACGCTGGCCGAAGCCGAAGCGGCAAACTCCAACGCAAAATCGCGGTCTGAACTGGCACAATAATAGCTTTCAACATCATCCAACGAGGGAGAAAACAAATGAACAGAAGAGAATTCGGCGCCTTTTCGGCAGCGGCACTGGCGATGGGACTGCCGTTCCGGGCCTTTGCCGACGAAACCTGCCAATCGCCCTACATGCCGAAAATCACCGGACACGAAGAATATGTCTATGTCTGGACACTGGGTGTCGAAGGGATGGGGGATGAGCAGGACAAGCTTGTCACCATCGATGTGAGAGCCGGTTCCGATACCCGCGGCCAGGTCATCAACTCGATCTCGGTTGGCGGCCGGAACGAGGCGCATCACGGCGGGTTCTCGGCGGACCGCCGGTATTTCTGGGCCGGTGGCCTGGACACCAACCGCATCTTCATTTTCGACGTGCATACCGACCCGTCCAACCCGACACTGCACAAGACCATCGAAACCTTTGTCAAGGACAGCGGCGGCGTTGTCGGGCCGCATACGTTCTTTGCCCTGCCCGGGCGCATGATGATCACTGGTCTGTCAAATGATGACGATCATGGCGGGCGCACGGCACTTGTCGAATATAACGACGATGGTGACTATGTGGCGACCTACTGGATGCCTACCGCCGATGACATGCAGGGCGCGGTGGCGGTCGGCGACGCCGTGGCCGATGGCTACGGCTATGACGTTCGCGCTCTGATCCGCAAGAATGTCATGCTGACATCGTCCTTCACCGGCTGGTCCAACTACATGATGGATTTCGGCCAGATGCTGCAGGACGGCGAGGCGATGAA
>CAYGNE010000101.1:0-11641 GCA_964351155.1 uncultured Rhodobacterales bacterium
TCCGGCGTCTGCGATATCCTGATCAACAACGCAGGCATCCAGCATGTCGCACCGATTGATGAATTCCCGGTCGAGAAATGGGACGCGATCATCGCCATCAACATGAACTCGGCCTTTCACACCACGGCGGCGGCCCTGCCTCTGATGCGCAAGGCGGGGTGGGGACGGGTGATCAATATCGCCAGCGCGCACGGTCTGACAGCCAGCCCCTACAAGGCCGCCTACATTGCGGCAAAGCACGGCGTTGTCGGCATGACCAAGACCGTGGCGCTGGAAACCGCGCGCGAACCGATCACCGCCAACGCCATCTGCCCCGGCTACGTCCTGACCCCGCTGGTCGAAGCGCAGATCCCTGACACGATGAAGGAATACGGCATGGGCCGCGAAAAGGTGATCGAACAGGTCATGCTGCAGCGCCAGCCCTCCAAGGAATTCGCGACCGTGGAACAACTCGGCGGAACGGCCGTGTTCCTGTGCTCTGACGCGGCCGCCCAGATCACCGGAACCACCATCAGCGTGGATGGCGGCTGGACCGCACTCTAGGCCCTGGCCTTGCACACGCATCCGGACCCTTACACAACGAAGCGGTGACCGAGATGAAACGGATCAATCTGGCCCTTCAGGGCGGCGGCGCACACGGGGCGTTCACCTGGGGTGCTCTGGATCGCATCCTCGAAGAGGACGATGTCGAAATTTCGGGAATTTCGGGCACCTCCGCCGGGGCGCTGAACGGGGCCGCACTCAAGGCGGGGATGATCACCGGCGGACGCGCCGGCGCGCGGGCCAACCTGGACTGGCTGTGGTCAAAGGTCGGGGCACAACAGGATGCCCGGCTTGTCGACTGGATGCGCGGCCTTGATCCGGGCAGGGTGGCCCGTGCCATCGAGCATTCTCCGGCCTTTGCATTTGCCGATCTGTGGTCGCGGATCATATCGCCGTACAGCTATGGACCGTTCTATCGCAATCCGCTTGCCTCGATCGTCGAGGCCTTTGACTATGACAAAGTCTGCGCGCAGTCCGGGCCAGAGCTCTTCATTTGCGCCACGCGGGTTCGCACCGGAAAGATCCGTGTGTTTTCCGGTGAAGACATCAGCACCGATGCGATTCTCGCTTCGGCCTGTCTGCCGACGATGTTTCAGGCGGTCGAGATCGACGATCCACAAACCGGACGGCGAGAGGCCTATTGGGATGGCGGTTACACCGGGAATCCGGCCCTGTTTCCGCTGTTCGCCAAACATCTGCCAGCGGACATCGTGATCATCAACATCAACCCGCTGGAACGGGACATGGTGCCGGTGACACCACACCAGATACAGAACCGGATCAACGAGATCAGTTTCAACTCCTCGCTGTTGCGCGAACTGCGCGCCATCGGTTTCGTTCAGCGACTTCTGGACGATGGTACGCTCAAATCCGACAGGATGCGCCGGGTTCTGGTTCACATGATCGCGGATGACGTTCTGATGAACGACTTGTCGGTTGCAACCAAACTGATGCCGAACGCCTATGTCCTGCAGCAGCTGAAAGAAGCCGGACGCACGGCGGCGGATGGGTTTCTGAAAAAACACAAGGACGATTTGAACGTGACCGGAACGGTCAATCTGGCCGAAACCTACGGCTAGGTGCGCGGCACGGAGGGCGGTGGCGTCGCTTCGGGCGGAATGGTCGGGTTCTTGCCGTTGGGATAGACGAGCCCGGCGGAGATCACCAGTTTCGCCGCCTCTTCCACGGTCATGTCCAGTTCGATCACATCTTCGCTCGGCAGGAACAGCAGAAAGCCCGATGTCGGGTTCGGTGTGGTGGGCAGAAAGATGCTCAGCAGGTCACCGGTCGTTTCCGCGCGTTTTGCAATTTCGCCCTTGGCCGTGGTTGATACGAAACCGATGGCCCAGATGCCTTTGCGCGGGTATTCGATCAGGCAGGCCTTCTCGAACGAACGTTCGGACTGGGCGAATACGGTTTCGGAAATCTGTTTGATCCCGGAATAGATCGAACGCACGACAGGCATTCTGTCCACGAGGGTCTCACCCCAGCGGATCAGCGAACGACCGATCAGTCCCTTGGCAATCCAGCCGATGAAGATGGTGAACATCAGGAAGATGATGACGCCGACGCCGCGCAGGTTGATGCCGATATAGCTTTCCGGCTGGAACTTGCGCGGCACCAGCGGCAACACGAACCCGTCGATCCAGCCGATCACGGTCCAGATCAGCCATATCGTCAGTCCGACCGGGGCAATCACCACCAGTCCGGTCAGAAAGGACGACCGCAGGCGGGCGAACAGGCTGACCCGGCGTTGTTGAGGTTCGTCGTCGAAAGGGGTGTTCATGCGCATTCCATCGGATTCGACAGGAAGTTAAGGACTCGCCGTGTCGCTCACAATGGCCGACGACCGGGTTGGGTGAATTATTCCGTCATTTCAGAGATGGAACGGGCAATTTGTGCGGCCAGGCGGGCATTGTTTCGCACCAGGGCGATGTTTGCCGCCAGCGAGCGCCCCCCGGTCTGTTCAAAAATCCGCTGCAGAAGATAGGGCGTGACGGCCTTGCCGGTGATCCGGTGGCGTGTTGCGCCCTGCTGGGCGGCCTGGATAATCGGCCCGAGCTGATCAGAGGGGATTTCGGCATCGGCCGGAATCGGGTTCGCCACAAGCTGCCCGCCGGGAATGTCGAGATCCCGCCGGACAAGGTGCGACCGGGCGATGTCAGCCGGTGCATCCATGCGCAACGGGGCCTCGAACCGTGAATGTGCCGACCAGAATGCCGGAAACTCGTCCTGTCCAAACGCAATCACCGGCACGCCGAGCGTTTCCAGAACTTCCAGTGTCTTGCCAATATCCAGTATGGCCTTGGCTCCGGCCGCAACGACGGTCACCGGTGTCTGCGCCAGTTCCTGCAGATCGGCAGAGATGTCAAAGCTGGATTCCGCACCCTGGTGAACACCGCCGATGCCTCCGGTTGCAAAGACCGCGACACCGGCCAGCCGCGCGGCAATCATCGTGGCCGCCACCGTCGTGGCGCCGGTGCCGCCGGTCGCGAGACAGGCGGCAAGGTCCGCGCGGGACAGTTTGGCAACGCCCCTGGACCGTCCCAGGGTTTCGAGTTGTTCCGGCTCAAGCCCCACATGCAATCGACCTTCCAGGACCGCAACGGTGGCCGGGGTTGCGCCAGCCTGGCGAATGTCGTCCTCGACCTGACCGGCCACTTCGATGTTCTGCGGATGCGGCATTCCATGCGTGATGATCGTGCTTTCCAGCACGACAATTGGTGTGCGCCCGGCGCGGGCGGCACGCACCTCTGATGAGTAAACGATGTCAATCACAGCGGCGTTTCTCCTGATACATAGGTCGCCGCGGCTTGCAGAGCGCGGCTCAGGGCCGTTGTGCGATCGGCACCGTCGGCCTCGGCGGCAATGTGCGCGGCCATAAAGGTATCGCCCGCACCGGTCACACGGGTCACCAGCACTTCGGGCGGGGTTTTGGTGATCAACGCCTCTGCATCCGCTTCGGTTGCGGATTTTCCGCCATCCGTCACCAGAACCCGTAGCGCGCCACGCTGAAGCAGCCCCCTGGCCGCATCCTCGGAGGTGGCGAACGCGGTCTGACACAGCAAGCCGGCCTCTTCGAGATTGACATACAGCGTCGCGCGTTTGTGGTTCAGGAATGGCAGCAACCTCTCGGCCTTGCCGGGCGAAGCCGGTGCAACACGCAGATCGGCACCGGCAAATGCCGGGCTCCGGGCAATCTGTTCCAGCAGGGAAACGGTGAGGTTGCCGTCCAGCGCCACGTACCCTTCATAGGGCGCGTTGTCCGTGCCGAGCGGACCCTGGCGCAAAGGGCGCAGGATCTTGTCACCGGCCGCTTCCAGAGAATGCGCATCCGCAATGGCCGCGATCAACCCGTTGGCGCCCTCGACCGCCAGGTAGCGATCCGTCGGCAAATCGTCGGAGCGATAGACATGCTCTGTATTCATGCCCATCCGGGCACAGGCCGCGGCCAGCTCGTCGCCCTCCGGGTCGCGCCCGATCGCCGTGAGCAGCACCGGCCGCAGACCGAACCGCGCCAGCGTCATCGCGATGTTCATGGCAACGCCTCCGGGCAGGCGGCTGATCCGGCCCGGAACATCCGATCCCTGCCGCATATGGCTGGCCGACCGCCCGATCACGTCCCAAAGAACGCTGCCGATGCACAGGATGCGGGTGGAATTCCGATTTGACATAACGCCTTGTGCCGTCAATCTCGGCGACGCGCAAGACAGGAGCCGTGCCTGTCAGGGCCGGGCAAAGGTCATCCCGGCCCAGAGCGATTCCCATACCTCCATGCTGCCTTCGGGCATTGGCCGCAGAACAACGGCATCCAGAAGATAGCTGTGGCCGGACCGGACCGGTATGGCCACGCGACCCGCCGGATCGGTGCGCAAAAGGGTGATCGAAACGTTGCCGTCAGGCGCACGGTCGAAAACCTCGACCTGCGCATCGGCACGCGGCTGTCCCATGTAGAGAAGTTCGACCGGCAGCCCATTGTCCAGATCATCCGTGTAAGGGTTGGCCAGCGCGACGAATTCCGTTTCCATCCCGCTTTGAAAATCGGCTCCCCGACCGTGCCCCACGGCAATCAGCGCCTTGACGAACCGGGTATAACGCTCTGTGAAGCCGGTCTCGGGCAATCCCCGTGCCTTGTGCCGGGCCTGGATGTCCGGGAAATCCTTGTGATCGGCAAAAGCCTGGAACTTGTCCCATACAGTGTATTTCAGGGTCGAAGGCGCGGTCTGATGCACGATGATCATGAGACCTTCTTCGCTCGCGGTGGTCTGAACGGCCGGCACATCGCCCATGCGCCCCTGGAACGGTTCGACCTTCCCGTTCAGGACAATGTCCAGCCTGTCGGTGCGTTTGTCGAAATAGGCCTGGGCACTGCCCTTGAACTCTTGGCCATTGCGAAAATCGGCCAGGACCGGCACACCTGTTTCGACTTGATATTCCGCCGGTTCGATCCAAAACTCATGGGGAACCGCCGCGTTTGCGGAACACAGTGAAACGGCAAGAGCGGTCAGCAGGAGGCGAAAATTCATGGGCGGTGCCTTCGATCTGTCAAGACTAAAGCTGTATTTCACAGCCGTGTTGTCAACCCTCGTTCTGTTGACGCATTTCGACGATGCGGCCGCTCACGAGGTGACGCCGACCATAGCGGATCTGACGGTCAGCGATGGGGAACTGACATTGGAACTGCGGATGAATGTCGAGGCCTTTGTCGCCGGAATCGATCTGGATGGCATGACGGACACGAACCAGTCCGGCCAGTCGGATCGCTATGATCAGCTGCGCGCCCTGCCGCCCAACGCGCTTGCGCCATTGGTCCGCCAGTTTGCCGATACATGGCTGGAGCGATTCCAGATTTCAGCCGGTGCGCCCCTGTCGCTTGCCGTGAAACAGATCACGATTCCCGAAATCGGCGATCCGGAATTGCCCCGTGCGAGTCATTTGGTGCTTGGCGGGGCGGTTCCACCGAATGCGCAGAGCCTGACACTGACCTGGCCCGGCGGGGCAGGGGATCTTGTCCTGCGTCAGCAGGGCGTGCAAGAGCCATTCACCGGATATATCGAAGGCGGTGCGCAAAGCCCGCCAATTCCCATCGCGGGCGGTGTCACACAGACCGGGTGGCAGGCGTTCCTGTCATATATTCCGGTCGGTTTTGATCACATTCTGCCAAAGGGTCTCGACCACATCCTGTTCGTGTTGGGCCTGTTTTTCCTGAGCACACGTCTGCGCCCGCTGATCTGGCAGGTCAGCGCGTTTACGCTGGCGCATACGGTGACCCTCGCGCTTGGTGCGCTGGGGCTGGTGAATGTGTCGCCCGCGATCGTCGAACCCCTTATCGCGGCATCGATCACTTACGTTGCCGTCGAAAACGTACTGACGGATGGCCTGCACAGGTGGCGCCCGGTCGTGATCTTCTGCTTCGGGCTGCTGCATGGGTTGGGGTTTGCCAGCGTCCTGGGCGAATTCGGGCTGCCACCGGACCAGTTCCTGCCGGCGCTGATCGGGTTCAACATCGGGGTCGAACTCGGCCAGTTGACGGTGATCGGCATTGCCTTTCTTGCCGTCGGTCTGTGGTTTCGCAACAAACCATGGTACCGCACCCGGATCAGTGTCCCGGCGTCGATCGTTATCGCGCTGATCGGCGGTTACTGGTTCGTGGAACGGGTGATCTGATCTCAGCCCATGGCCGCAACGAGGTCGGCCAGCCCCGCGGACGGATCGTCGCGCCGCCAGATTTCGTCGCCGATGCCAAAAAAATCGGTACAGGGCGCGAGCGTGCGCACCAACTCGGGTGTCAGACCGCCCTCGGCCACCACCGGAACCTCGATCATTTCCGACCACCACTGGAACAGCTCGGGCTCGGCGACAGATCCGTCGCCCAGCCCCGTGTCACCGACAGGTCCGAAACTGACGTAATCGGCCCCGGCCTCGCCGGCCGACAACCCGTCATGGCGCGACGCACCGCAATGGCTTCCGACGATGGCATCCGGTCCAAGCGCCTTGCGGGCCGCGCGCACCGATTTGGCGGCGGCACCCAGATGAACGCCGTCAAGACCCAGGCGTTCGGCCAGCACCAGATGATCGGATATGACCAGCGCCACGTCCCGGGCATGGGCGACCTCGCGCACCGCGTCGGCGGCGCGGGCGATCTCGTCCTCGTCCCGGCTGGTCAGGGCCAGCCGGATGCAGGCGACCGGAACGCTGTCCAGAACCCGCGCCAACGTCGCCGGAAACCGGCTGAGCTCGAATGCGGGCGGGGTCAGCAGATAGATCTGCGGCTGCTCGGGGCTGTCCATTTGGGCGGTCCTTTACTGGTCTCGCCGTGGTGTAGCGGATCAGCGCGGGGATGAAAACGCATATGCGAACCGGCAAAAGCAATTTGAGACGTCCATGTCACCGCTTGTCCCCGGGCCGGTGTGCCTTTATGGCATGGCCGGATTTTGGAGAGTCCGGATGCCCAGCCATAACCCGCAACCCGCCTTTGTTCTGGTGCGCCCGCAGATGGGCGAAAACATCGGTGCCGCGGCGCGGGCCATGTGGAACTTCGGTCTGGACCGGATGCGCATCGTGGCCCCACGCGATGGCTGGCCGAACCCTGCGGCGGACGCGATGGCCAGCGGTGCCGGCAGATTGCTGGACGCGGCGCAGATCTGCGACGATCTTCCTGGCGCGATCGGGGATTGCACATTCGTTCTGGCCACCACGGCCCGGTCCCGCGACCTGACCAAGCCGGTGTTCAGCCCGGAACACGCGATGCAGGTTGCCGCCGAAAAAACGGCCGCCGGCGACAGGGTCGCGGTCTTGTTCGGTCCTGAACGGGCGGGGCTGGAAAACGAGGACATCGCGCGCGCGAACGCCATCATCTCGGTCCCGGTCAATCCCGACTTTCCGTCGCTCAACCTCGCGCAATGCGTGCTGCTGACCGCCTATGAATGGCGGCGGCAGACCGCAGAGATTCAGGCGGGTGAAAACAACCCGGGCCGTTCCGGGTGGGCCACCGGACAAGAGGTCGAGAAACTGGCACAGCATTACGAACAACGTCTGCACGAAGCGGGTTTCTTCTTTCCCGAACCCAAGGCGGACAGCATGAAAACCAACCTGAGGAATCTCTGGTCGCGGATGCCCCTGACCCAGGCCGATGTGCAGATGCTGCACGGTATCATGCGGCAGATGGTCCGCTGGAAAGAACGGGATCGCTGAACCTGCTGGACGGGCGCGCAACTCGGGCCTAGGTTCTGGCCAAATCGCACAAGAGGCTGGCATGAGCGGAAAACGCAGCATTTTCGAGGACGTGTCCGGGCAGGAGACCGCCAGACCGGCCGTCCAGCCCGGCATGATCGACCGCGGACGCAGCGGTGCGCGGCGCGGCATTCGCATCTGGCTCATGGTCCTGTTTGCGCTGGTCGTGGTAATGATTGTGGTCGGCGGATTGACCCGGCTGACCGACAGCGGGCTGTCGATCACCGAATGGCGACCGCTGACCGGCGCGGTGCCGCCAATGAGCGAGGCGGCCTGGCAATCCGAATTCGACAAGTACAAGCAGATCGACCAGTGGCGCATTCAGAACCAGTGGATGCAGCTTGCGGATTTCAAGCAGATCTACTGGTGGGAATGGGGGCACCGGCAACTGGGCCGCGTGATCGGGCTGGTCTGGGCCGTCGGGTTCCTCGGCTTTCTCGCGGCGCGCAAGGTGCCGACCGGCTGGGTGTCGCGTCTGCTGCTGATCGGGGCGCTTGGCGGCGTTCAGGGCGCAATCGGCTGGTGGATGGTTGCATCCGGCGTGACTCAGGGCGAGGGCATGACGCAGGTGGCCAGTTATCGGCTGGCTGTCCATCTGGGCCTTGCCTTTGCCATTCTCGGGTTTATCGCCTGGTACGTCTTCCTGCTGGGCCGCGAGGATCGCGCGTTGATGCAGGCCCGCCGGGCGAAAGAGGCCAGGCTATTCGGCCTGTCCACCGGGCTTTTGCATTTCGCGCTGCTGCAGATCCTGATCGGCGCCTTGGTGGCCGGCATCGACGCCGGGCGAAGCTATACCGACTGGCCGCTGATGGGCGGGCAGGTCCTTCCGCCCGATCCGTTCCTGTTCGAGCCGGCCTGGCGGAACTTCTTTGAAAATCCCGGACTCGTGCAATTCATCCACCGGGTCACCGGGTATCTTCTGCTGGCCTTTGGCGTCGTTGTCTGGCTTCGCGGACGGCGCAGCGCGCATCCGGCCACCCAATTCGCGTTCAACGCTGCATTTGCGGCTCTGGTCCTGCAGGTGATCCTGGGGATCATGACGGTGCTCTACGGCGCGCCCTGGCAGGTGGCGATCCTGCATCAGGTGCTGGCAATTGCGGTCTGGGTGCTGATCCTGCGGGCGCGGTTCCTCAGCCTTTATCCCATTGCAACTTCCGTCAGAGGACATCGGACATGAGCGCATTTGACGATCTGCTGGCCTACCAGACCGAGACATCCGCGCTTGCCCAGATCGCGGGGCGGCTTGGCTGGGACCAGGAAACCATGATGCCGGCCGGGGCCGCCCAACAGCGCGGCGCGGAAATGGCGGCCATCGAGGCCGTTCTGCATGCCCGGAGGTCGGCACCTCAGGTGGGTGAATGGCTGGCCTCGGCAGAGGCCCCGGATGCGGTGGGTCAGGCCCATCTGCGCGAAATCCGCCGGGCGTATGACAGGGCCATCAAGGTGCCTGGCGACCTGGCCAGGCAAATTGCGCGGGTGACCAGCGAGGCGCAGGGCAAATGGGCGGCGGCACGGGCGGACGAAAACGTGGCGAGTTTTCTTCCGGTCCTGCAGGAGGTCGTCGCGCTGAAGCGCGAGGAAGGCGCGGCACTGGCCAATGGCGGCGACCTGTATGACGCCATGTTGCAAGACTACGAACCCGGAACGACCAGTGCGCAGATTGCAGCACTTTTCGATGCGATGCGACCCCGGCTGGTTGCCTTGCGCGCCGCCGTTCTGGATCAGCCGATGCCGCCGGGCGTGACCGGTGTGTTCGACGAAGCACGACAAATGCGCCTGTCGCGAAAACTGGCCAGCGTGTTTGGCTATGACATGAATCGCGGGCGCGTGGACAAGGCGGTGCATCCGTTCAGCTCGGGCAGCGGATCGGACGTGCGCATCACGACACGGACCAGCGAGATCGACCCCTTCAACTGTCTCTACTCGACCATTCACGAAGTCGGTCATGCCGCCTATGAACAGGGCGTGGACACGTCATATGCGCTGACGGCGCTGGGGCAGGGCGCATCAATGGGTGTGCATGAAAGCCAAAGCCGGATCTATGAGAACCAGATCGGGCGCAGCCGCGCCTTCACAGGCTGGCTGTTCACCGAAATGCAGGACCTGTTCGGCCCGTTTGGCGTGGCCGATGCCGAAGCCTTTTACGCGGCGGTCAACAGTGTGCAAAACGGATACATCCGCACCTAGGCGGACGAGATTCAATACAATCTCCACATCATGCTGCGCTTTGATCTGGAACGGGCGCTGATGTCCGGCGATCTTCAGGTGAACGAGCTGGAAACAGCCTGGAACGACCGCTTTGCCGCGGATTTCGGCTATGCGGTGGACAAACCCTCCAACGGGTGCCTGCAGGACGTGCACTGGTCGGTCGGGTTGTTTGGCTATTTCCCGACCTATTCGCTGGGCAATGTCTATGCAGGATGCCTTTATGGCGCGCTGCGCTCGGCGGTGCCCGGTCTGGACGACCAGCTGGCCGCCGGCGATACCTACGGGGCGACCAGTTGGTTGCGCGAAAACCTGCAGAGACATGGCAGCCTGTTTGAACCGCGCGAGGTGATCGAGAAAGCCAGCGGGATGGCACCGACCGAAGAACCGCTGCTGTCCTATCTCGAAGCAAAGTTTGGCGAGATCTACAACCTCTGATCGATTTGAATTCTCACGGCTCTGCTGTGAAATCGTCGCGGCTTTGCCTTTTTCCCGCCCAAAACCTTTACGACAGTTTGTGATCTGCTGCTGCCAAAGGAAATCACCATGAAGGCTGTACTGATTTCGATCCTGTTCTTCGGGTTCGTGGTCGGGCCGTCCCTTGCGGGGTCGTTCTGATCAAAGCTGTTCATTGTACCTGGTTTGAACGTCCGGCCAAAGGCGCATGATCTGCCCCCGGCCGGACTTTTCCATCGGGCAATCGCCCAACCAGGCACCGCTTGCCGGCAAAGGCATCAAACCTCTGGCTCGCCATCCTCGTCATCGTCGCCCTGTTCGGCAATCCAGGCAACGCTGACCACTTCCTCGCCCTTGGCCGTATCGAAGACCTTGACGCCGCCGGCGCTGCGCGAGCGGAAGGAAATGCCGTCCACCGGAACCCGGATCGATTGCCCCTTGGACGTGGCGAGCATGATCTGGTCGTCCAGATCGACAGGGAACGACGCCACCAGGTCCCCGCCGCGCATCGCCTTGTCCATGGCGGCAACACCCTGGCCGCCGCGCCCGCGAACCGGGTAATCGTGGCTTGAACTCAGCTTGCCGGACCCGCGCGAGGTGATCGTCAGGATCAGGTTCTCCGCCGCCGACATCTCGGCATAGCGTTCCTGGCTGATGGTGGCCATTGCATTCACGTCTTCGTCTTCCGGCGCCTCGGCGTCGTCGGACAGCCCCGCCACGGCGCGGCGCATCTTGAGATAGGCGGCTCTTTCGTCCGAGGTCGCCTCGAAATTCCGGATCACCGACATGGACACGACCCGGTCGCCATTCAGCAGGCGAATGCCCCGCACGCCGGTACTGTCCCGGCCCTTGAAGATGCGGACATCGGTTGTCCGAAAACGGATCGCGCGGCCCGAGTTGGTGACGAGCATGATATCGTCATCCTCGGTACAGATGCGCGCATTCACGAGTTCCACCTGTTCCGGCAGTTTCATGGCGATCTTGCCGTTCCGCTTCACATTCGTGAAATCGCTCAGCGCATTGCGGCGCACATCGCCGGCGCTGGTGGCAAAGACGATCTGCAGGTTTTCCCATTCGTCATCCGGCACATCCACCGGCATGATCGCGGCGATCGAAACACCGACCGGGATCGGCAGGATATTGACCACCGCTTTGCCCTTGGACGGGCGCCCGCCCTGCGGCAACCGCCAGGTCTTGAGCTTGT
>CAYGNE010000102.1:0-11606 GCA_964351155.1 uncultured Rhodobacterales bacterium
CTTCAGGCTCTGGGTGCGCGATCAACTTGACGCGGCCGAGGCCGGTCTCTTGGCGCTGATCCGCGCGTTGCTGGGGCAGGCCGAGGCCGGGGCGCATTGGGTCATGCCTGGTTTTACCCACCTGCAGACCGCGCAGCCGGTGACATGGGGCCACCACATGATGGCCTATGTCGAAATGTTTGGCCGCGATCTGAGCCGCGTTCGCGATGCGCGCGCGCGGATGAATGAATGCCCGCTGGGTGCGGCGGCGCTGGCCGGCACGTCTTTTCCGATCGATCGGGACATGACGGCGGCCGCCCTCGGTTTTGACAGGCCCGCCGCCAACTCCCTGGATGCCGTCAGTGACCGCGACTTTGCGTTGGAGTTCCTGTCAGTTGCCTCGATCTCTGCCATGCATCTCAGCCGGTTTGCCGAAGAACTGGTGATCTGGTCCTCGGCCCAGTTCCGGTTCGTGTCCTTGTCGGACCGCTTTTCGACCGGGTCATCGATCATGCCACAGAAAAAGAACCCCGATGCCGCCGAGCTGATCCGGGCCAAGGTTGGGCGGATATTCGGCGCCAACACCGCCTTGATGATGGTGATGAAGGGGCTTCCGCTGGCCTACTCCAAGGATATGCAGGAAGACAAGGAACAGGTATTCGACGCTGCCGACAACTGGATGCTGGCGCTGGCGGCAATGGAGGGAATGGTGCGCGACATGACCGCCAATCGCGACAGCCTGGCGGCCGCGGCGGGGTCCGGGTTCTCGACGGCCACGGACCTGGCGGATTGGCTGGTCCGGGTATTGAACCTGCCATTCCGTGATGCGCATCACGTCACCGGGTCATTGGTTGCGATGGCCGAAAGCCGTGATTGCGATCTGCCGGACCTGACACTTGATGACATGAAATCCGTGTGTCCGGGAATTACCGACGACGTCTTTGGTGTGCTTGGCGTTGAAAATTCGGTAAACTCACGCATGTCTTACGGGGGAACCGCGCCAGATCAGGTCAGGGCGCAGGTTGCCCGATGGAAAGCGATTGTCAAATGAAACGACCCTGGATCGTTCTGGCGTTGGTGTGTTTGGCGGCCTGCGGTGTCGATGGCGAACCAAAACGTCCCGATCCCAAGCCCCAGGCGGAAACGGGTGTCCGGGTGTCCGGATACGCAAGGTTTGGCATCTCTGTGTCGCGCATGGAGACGTTAAGGCCGGGTTTCGGGTCTGGAGAATTGGTTTACTGATGCGTGCGCGAGTAGCATTCTGAATGGAATCGGTTGCTGTGTCGCCGCGAAAAACGCGAGGTTGAACGAATGAAAAAACTCTTTCTGGTTGCCATTCTGTTTCTGGCTGGATGCGGCGCGGATGGCGAGCCGGTACAGCCGACCATGAATGTCGGTGTCGGAATTGGTTCTGGCGGTGTTCACCCTTATGGCGGCGTTGGCCTCAACAAGGGGCCGTTCTCGGTTTTCTTTGGAATCTGAACCGTGTCACCGCTGCGCATGATCTATCTGGTGTTGGCGTTATGGGGCGCTGTGCACCCGATGTATTATTTTCTGCAATGGTTCGGGCAGAATGGATTTGATCTTGTCGGGATGGTGAACGCCTGGCATGCCAACGCGGCCAGCAGTGGACTGGTCTGGGATCTGACCATCGCCGCAATAGCCCTGACGGTGTTCATCTTCGCCGAGGTGATGGCGCGCCGCAACTGGAGCGCACTGATCGCCATTCCGGCCACGTTCTGCATCGGGGTGAGCTGCGGGCTGCCGCTGTATCTCTTTCTTCGCACACGCGCCGTGACCTGAACGTCGCATTGTTCTGAAACTCGATACGATTCGGCCAAAATCCTGACACTATTTCCGGTCATGACGTTTCCATATCCGAAACGTACGACACGAAAGCTCGACCATGGCAGAGACGACAGTTGCAGACACAGCACTTCTGAATGGACCCAAGGCAGCCAAATCACCGGCCAGTCCCCTGATCGTGCAAGTTGCCCGAAAACACGGGGTCAGCCCGTTCAGGCAAATGCGCGAGATGTTCAGCCTGAAGCGTGGACCGGGCAAGATCGACGCTCCTGAGTATTACGCGTTCAATTTGTATGATCCGGAAATTCCGATGAGCGAAAAGCGTACCTTCGTGGGTGAAAAAGGCAGCTTTCACCTCAACAAGGCGCTGTCGCCGGCCGACTTTACGCGTATCCGGGCCTTTTTGCGCGACAAGGTGATGTACACCGAACTGATACGGCAACTGGGTTTCCGAACCACCGAAACCCAGGCTGCTGCTTCGCCGATCCGCAAGTTTGGTGCGATACCCGCGTTGAACGACGCCGCCGCCGTCGAGATGTTTCTGCGGTGCGATGCGCGCTATCCGGTTTTTGCCAAGCCATGCGAGGGCAGCGGCAGCATCGGATCGGCGCTGATCAAAGGTGTTGATGGCGACGATCTGGTATTGGGGAACGGCAGCAAGACTTCGATTGCGGCCTTTTGTGATGAGGTGTTCCGCGACTACCCCGACGGGTTCGTTTTCCAGACTGCGCTGGTTCAGCACGATCATCTGACCCGGATTGCTGGGCCCGCGGTGGGATCGGTCCGTGTGGTGACCGTGCGCCGCTCAGATGACCCCGAGCTTCTGTACACGTTGTGGAAACTGCCTTCGCCGTCGGCAATGTCCGATAATTTCTGGCAGGCGGGCAGCATGCTGGCGCTGGTTGACAGCGCATGTGGCCAGATCCTTGCCTGTCATGCGGGAACAGGGCTGGACAGAAAACAGGTCGATGCGCACCCGACCACGGATGAGCCGATAATTGGCCAGAAAATCGCGTTCTGGGAAGAAACCTGTGAAATGGCACGGGACGCGCATGCGCTGTTTCCGGAAATTGGCGTTGTCGGCTGGGATATTGCCATCACTGCCGAAGGACCGGCGATCATCGAATGCAACTGCAACCCGCACCATGTGCTGTATCAATTGGCCTCCGGCAAAGGGATCCGCAATGCTGAACTTCTGGGCGTCCTGCAAGAGACGGAAGCCAAAAGCAATGCTCTGCGGCTGGAAAAGCTGAACCTGCAAAAGGCGCGCAAGATCAGCAAGCGCCGCAAGAGCTGACGCGGAACTCGCAAATCCAATTGATCCTCTACCCGGTTTCGGTCTAATCGCCCGGCATGGATCATTTCATCTACAAGAACGGCGCTCTTTTCGCCGAGGACGTTCCGGTTGCGGAAATAGCTGCTGCGGTCGGCACGCCATTTTATGCCTATTCCACGGCGACATTGCTCCGCCATTTCGCGTTGTTCGACGAGGCGCTGGAAGGAACTGACCATCTGGTCTGTTATGCGATGAAGGCGGCCAGCAATCAGGCGATCCTGAAGACCTTGGCGAACGCGGGGGCCGGTATGGATGTTGTGTCCATTGGCGAGTATCTGCGTGCCAGAGCCGCGGGTGTTCCGGGTGAGCGGATCGTGTTTTCCGGGGTCGGCAAAACGGCGGATGAAATCCGCGCCGCACTGGAAGGCGGCATTCGACAATTCAATGTAGAGTCCGAGCCGGAACTCGCCGTCCTGAACGACGTCGCCATGTCGTTGGGACAGGTCGCGCCGATCACGATCCGGGTCAATCCCGACGTGGATGCAAAAACGCATGCAAAAATTGCCACGGGCAAGTCGGAAAACAAGTTTGGCATTCCGATTTCGCGCGCGCGAGAGGTTTACGCGGTTGCAGGGGCGATGCCGGGCGTCGAGGTCATCGGGATCGACGTCCATATCGGCAGCCAGCTGACAGGCCTGGCCCCATTCGAACAGGCCTATTCCAAGGTCGCGGAACTGACAGAGCTGCTGCGTTCGGATGGCCATGACATCCGAAGGCTGGACCTTGGCGGCGGGCTGGGGATTCCCTATGCGCGCAGCAATGAAACACCGCCGTTGCCGTTGGAATATGGCGAGCTCATCAAGCGGACGGTCGGGCATCTGGGGTGCGAGATCGAAATCGAGCCGGGCCGGTTGATCGCTGGCAATGCCGGTATCATGGTCAGCAAGGTGATCTATGCAAAATCCGGTCAGGATCGGGATTTTCTGATCGTCGACGCCGCAATGAACGACCTCATCCGACCGGCCATGTATGACGCGCATCATGACATCGTGCCGCTGAAGGAACCCGCGGCGGGCACCGGGCAGCAGCCTTATGATATCGTGGGGCCGGTTTGTGAAAGCGGCGACACTTTTGCCCGGCAACGCGACCTGCCACCGCTTGCATCGGGCGATTTGATCGCCTTTCGCAGTGCGGGCGCTTATGGCGCCGTCATGTCGAGCGAGTACAATTCCCGCCCCCTGATCCCCGAAGTGTTGGTGAAGGGCGATCAATTCGCGGTTATTCGCGCACGCCCGACCTTTGACGAAATGATAAATCGCGATACCATCCCCGAGTGGCTGTAACGCTATCCCGCGTGTCAGCCGTTCGGAGAGCTTGATGGCCAGACCCACCGGCACAAACCCCTTGATGCGCAAACTGCGCATTCCCTTGTTGCTGACACATTGCGGATTGGTGGCCGAACAGGTCCTGCGCGGGTTCTGGCCGTTGATCAGTATCGTCTTGTTGACGCTGGCGCTGTTGATGTTCGGGTTTCACGACCACGTCCCGGTCGAAGTGGTCTGGATCGGCGGGGGGCTGAGCATACTCGGGTCCGTTGCCGCGCTTGTCTGGGGCATCCGGACCTGTCGCTGGCCCCGGCGCGCGGACGCGTTGGCCCGCCTGGATGAAACCCTGCCGGGACGTCCGATCAGGGCCATTCTGGATGAACAGGTCATCGGCGCCAGTGACCCGCAATCCGCCGGGGTTTGGCGCGCCCACCAGGCGCGGATGGCCGTTCGGGCTGCCGATGCCCGGGCACCGGCTCCGGACTTGAAAATTGCGCGGCGGGACCCTTTTGCCCTGCGCTATGCCGCGTTGCTTGCCTTCTTGTGTGCGCTGTTGTTCGGCTCGGTTTGGCGGGTGGGGTCGGTCGCGGACATGACACATGCGGGCACGGGACTTGCAGGCGGCCCGTCATGGGAGGGCTGGATCGAGCCACCACGCTATACAGGCAAGCCAACCCTGTACCTGAAAGATGTAACCGGGAAACGGGTGGATGTGCCCGAAGGCAGCCGCATCGTGCTGAGATTCTATGGCGAGGTTGGTGCATTGACACTGGCCGAGACCGTATCCGGCCGAACCGGAGAGTCGTCGGGTCTTTCCGACCCGGCGCAGGAATTCACCGTGGTCCAGAGCGGTTTGATGCGCATTGACGGATCCAATGGCCAGTCCTGGGACATCGCGGTCATCCCTGATGCCGATCCCCAGGTTCGCGTGGTCGGAGTTGCCGAGGCGGAGGCAACCGGCGAGATGAAGCTGCCATTCACCGCAAGTGATGACTACGGAGTGGTCGCGGGAAAGGCGGTGATCGCGCTGGACCTCGAGACGCTCAGCCGCCGCCATGGGCTGACGGCCGAACCGGAACCGCGCGAAATCATCGAAATCCCGTTGCCGATGCCCATCGCCGGCGACCGGCGTGAATTCAGCGAAACACTGATCGAGGATTTCTCAAAGCACCCCTGGGCCAACTTGCCGGTCACCTTCGCCCTTTCCGTAGAAGACGCGGCGGATCATGTGGCCGAGCAGGACCCGGTCCCGATGCTGCTGCCGGGTCGGCGGTTCTTTGACCCGCTCGCAGCGGCAGTCGCCGAGCAGCGGCGCGATCTATTGTGGACCCGGGACAATGCCGGGCGTGTCGCCCAGGTTCTGCGGGCGATCTCTCACCGGCCTGACGATGTTTTTCGGTCCGAAACAGCCTATCTGCGGCTTCGGGTGATCCTGCGGCGGCTCGAACGTTTGTCCGCCTACGGGCTCAAGGTCGAGCAACGCGACGAGCTTGCCGAAGCGTTGTGGGGATTGGCGATCCTGCTCGAAGAAGGCGATCTGAGCAGTGCCCTTGAACGCCTTCGCAGGGCTCAGGAACGGCTGAGCGAGGCCATGAAAAACGGCGCCAGCGACGATGAGATCGCCGAACTGATGCAGGAGTTGCGCGAAGCGACCGACGATTACATGCGCCAGTTGTCCCGTCAGGCGCAGCAGGAAGGGCAGGACGGCGAACAACAGGAAATGGCCGAGAACGCGATGCGCATGACGCAGGATGACCTGCAGCGGATGATGGATCGCATTCAGGAACTGATGGAACAGGGCCGTATGGCCGAAGCCGAACAGGCGCTGCAAGAACTGCAGCAGATGATGGAAAACATGCGCGTGACCCAGGGGCAGGGCCAGAATGGTCAGTCCGAGGGTCAACAGGCGATGGAAGGGCTGGCAGAAACCCTGCGCGAACAGCAAGGATTGTCCGATCAGGCATTCCGTGATTTGCAGGAACAGTTCAACCCGGGCGCACAGGCCGGGGAAAGCCAGGAAAACGAAGGCCGCAGCGGTGGTCAGGGCCGCGGGCAAAGCCATGACGGACAGGGTCAGGGGCAAGGCGAGGGCCAGAACCAGTCCGGTGAAAACGGTCGGCAAGGACAGCCCGGCGGCGAACAATCACTGGCGGACCGCCAGCGAGCGCTGCGTGACGAGTTGGCCCGCCAGCAAGGCCGGCTTCCCGGTGCGGGAACACCCGAAGGCGATGCCGCCCGCGACGCGTTGGATCGTGCGGGTCGCGCGATGGACGGTGCTGAAGAGGCGCTTCGGCAGGACGACTATGCCGAGGCTATCGACCAGCAGTCCGAAGCCATGGAGGCCTTGCGTGAAGGTATGCGGTCGCTGGGCGAGGCCATGGCGCAGCAGCAGAATCAGCCGGGTCAGGGTACGACAGACGGCGACGCACAGGCCCAGAACCGCGATCCTCTGGGCCGCAACTCGGGTTCGAACGGGTCGTTGGGGACGCCGGAAAACCTGTTGCAGGGCGAAGATGTCTATCGCCGGGCTCGGGAACTTCTGGACGAAATCCGTCGCCGCTCGGGCGACAACGAACGTCCCGAAGTCGAACGCAATTACCTGCGACGCCTTCTGGAACGGTTCTGATTACTTGGGCGTATACTGGCTGATCGTCGAATCGAGCCAAACCCGGCCCTGATCCACTTTGGACACATAGGCATCCATCAGCGGCGCTGCCTGTGGCACGGAATCCGAAATCTTTCCGGCGTTCATGTAGATCAGAACAAGGATCGCCACCAGGGCCACGACAAGGCCGAACCCGCGTGTGAATCCGCCACCGCGGCGGGCCACGGCGTCGTAATCCACGGTTTCGTCGATGTCACTGTCCATGTCGCCAGAGGCGCGCAGGGTCGAGTTGATTTCCTCGATGTCCGGCAACTGCCCGCGCCGCGTATCCGTGCCGGATGCCAAATCGTTCTGGTCAGATGTCTGAGCACGCAGACTTGCCAACGGGTCTTCGGCGGACCGGTCCGGTGTGCCACCGGCGCTGCCGCTGTCCAGCCCCAGGTCGGGTTGGCTTTCCAGCGCCTCGCCACGTTCACCGGCCCGCATCCGGGTCTCGTGTTCGGCTTCCTGCCGCAGGATCTCCGAAACCGCGGGGTCGAGTTCACGCCGCGGCAGGTCCGCGGGCAATTCCTCAACCTCGGTTTCCGCATCGTCATCGTCGTCTTCGATGGGGGGTGTGTCGGGCTGCGCGGCGCCATCCGCGACAGTTGCGGCGTCGTCAATTGATGCCGTTGCGGCTATCTCTTCTGCCGGGTCGGCGGTTTCAGGAACCTCCTGATCGGACTCTGGCTCAGGTGTCGCGGCCACCTTTTCCGCCTCTTCACGAGGCAGGTGGTCGGGGTGAAAATGATACCAGGTGTTTCCGCAGTTGGAGCACTGGACATCGCGCCCCTCTGTTGGGATCACCTCGTCGGGCACCTCGTATTGAGCGCCGCAATTCGGGCATGTAAGACGCATGCTGCCCCTCCTGATCCTGTTCACTGCCTACATGTTTCTTGTTTTTCTGCGCAACCATAGGCTTTCGCCACGTATTCGCAAAGGACATTTTGAAATGGGTTTGTTTCACTTTGTCCGGTGTTGCCGGATGGCATTGAAACTGTCGGGCGGCTGGGGCAAAAGGCAGCGAAATGTCAGGGGAACGACCGTGATCGAGTTGGAACATGTGGGCTATAGCTACGGCGGCGGCGAATTGCTCTCGGACGTGTCGGTAACGCTGTCGCCGGGGTCGTTCCACTTTCTGACCGGTCCGTCCGGCTCGGGCAAAACCACGCTCATGAAGCTGTGTTACGGCGCGCTGCTGCCGACAACCGGCCGGATCAGTGCCTTTGACGAGGATATGACAACGCTGGATCGGGACAAGATGGCGTTGCTGCGCCGGCGTGTCGGCGTTGTTCACCAGGATTGCCGGTTCCTGGATCACCTGCCGGTCGCGGACAACATTGCGCTGCCTCTGATTGTTTCGGGACGGGACACTGCGGCGGAACAGGACAACCTTGCCGATCTGATGAATTGGGTCGGGCTGTCCGAGCGCGCCGATGCCTTGCCGCCGGAACTGTCGGGCGGTGAACGTCAGCGGGCGGCGCTGGCACGGGCGGTCATCATGTCGCCGGATGTGGTTCTGGCCGATGAACCGACCGGCAACGTGGACTGGGACATGTCACAACGTCTGCTGCGCCTGCTGGTCGAACTGAACAAGATGGGAAAGACGATCCTGGTGGCCAGCCACGATCTTGCATTGATCCGCGCCGCCAAAAGCCAGATCCAGGCACGGGTGCTGCGGATTTCCGACAAACAACTGCAACTGGCGGGGTCGGATTTGTGAGCAAGGGAACAATCCGCCGGTTCTTGGCCGGCGACGCACAGGCGGATCGCGTGGTGCCGTCCAGTGGGATTACGGCATATCTGACCTTGTTCGTATCCGCTTCCATGGCGTTTCTGGCCGTGTTTGCGCTTGCCCTGTCACTCGCTTCGGGAAGGTTGGCCGACCGTTGGGCCGAGGAGCTGGCCCGGAGTGCGACACTGCGCATCTCCGCTCCGGCGGATCAGCGGTTGGCCCAGACCGAGGCGGCGCTGACAATCCTGCGCCAGACGCCGGGGGTGGCCAGTGCACGGGCACTGAGCCTGGAAGAGCAGGCCGCCCTGTTGACGCCCTGGTTCGGAGCGGATCTGCCGCTTGACAGCCTGCCGGTCCCGCAATTGATCGAAGTGATCGCCGCCGATACAGGTTACGACGCCGCAGGACTGCGCCTGCGCCTGACCGGTGAAGTGCCCGGCGCGGTTCTGGATGATCATACACGCTGGCGGGAACCGCTCGTGGACGCGGCGCACAGCTTGCGCCGGTTGGGTCTGATCAGTGTTCTGTTGATCGGCGGCACGATGGCGGCGATGATCACGCTGGCGGCGAATACCGCGCTGGCCTCCAACAGGCAGGTGGTCGAAGTTCTGAGACTGGTCGGCGCGCGTGACCAATACATCGCGCAGGCCTTTGTGCGCCGTTTCACACTGCGGGCATTGGTTGGGGCAGGGGCAGGTATGGTATTGGGGGTCATCGGGGTCGCCCTGTTGCCAGCGGCCAGCGATGCCGGCGGGTTCCTGACCGGGCTTGGCTTTCAGGGGGCGGGCTGGCTCTGGCCCCTGCTGATCCCGATTCTGGGCGGTGCGGTTGCTTTTGCCGCAACATGGACCGCCGCGCGGCGCAGATTGACGGAGTTGACGTGATGATCAATGCCATCCAATGGGTCCGATCCCTGATCTTCGTCATCACGATCTATGTCTTGATGGCCGTGCTGGGCATCCTGTTTACACCCTATGCGATCCTGTCCAAACGTGGCGCCCTGACGGCTTGCAAAACCTATGCAAGGACAACATTGTGGCTTGCCCGCTGGATGGTCGGACTGCGCACCGAGGTGCGTGGCCAGGTTCCGACAGGCGAGGTCGTGATCGCGGCCAAACACCAGTCGTTCCTCGATATCCTGATGATTTTCAACGCGGTTCCGCATGGCAAGTTCATCATGAAGCGGGAATTGCTTTGGACGCCGTTCATCGGGCTCTACGCCAAAAGGCTGGGATGTGTGCCAGTCAATCGCGGCCGCCGAGGAGCGGCGATTGCAAAGATGGTGCAGGATGTCAGCAAGGAGTTCAGCGATCCCGGCCAGTTGATCATTTATTCGCAGGGTACCCGCGTGGCCCCCGGCGCAAAGAAACCATACAAGGTCGGCACCGGCGTTCTCTATCACGAACTGGGCCAGCCCTGTGTTCCGGCGGCCACCAATGTCGGCGTCTTCTGGCCGCGCAAGGGGATCATGCGCAAGCCGGGCCTTGCGGTGGTCGAGTTTCTCGACCCGGTTGCCCCGGGCATGAACCGCGATGAATTCATGGCGCAGCTTGAGAAAACGGTCGAGGCGCGATCAGATGCCTTGATGCGGGAAGCGGGGTTTGATCCGGATGGAGTATCTTGAAACAATAGAGGCGCTCGTGCCGCTCTACGGTACTCCCGGCACTCCGGCGCTGCGCAAGGTGGCGCGCCGGATGACGCCGCTATACCGCAAATGGATCATGGCGTCGCGGCTTTGCATTCTGACGACGGTTGGACCGGATGGCACCGATGGCAGCCCGCGCGGGGATGATGGCCCGGTTGTCGCTGAACTGGACCCCGGCACACTGGCAATGCCCGATTGGCGCGGGAACAATCGGCTGGACAGCCTGCGCAACATCGTTCTGGACGGGCGGGTTTCGCTGTTGTTCGTCGTGTCTGGATCAAACACTGTCGTCCGGGTCAACGGAACCGCCCGGTTGACGGCAGACGAAACCTTGCGCGCCCGATTTGAAAAGTCGGGTCGCCTTCCGGCCACGGTCATCGTGATCCGGATTGAGGAAATCTATACCCAATGCGCCCGTGCCCTGATGCGCGCGGAGCTCTGGTCCCGGGATGACAGCAAGGACCTGCCGTCGGCGGGCGAAATCCTTGCCGAGATGACCGGAGGTGAAGAAGGCGGGGCAACCTATGACGAGGCCTGGGGCGCCCGAGCCGCCCGCACCATGTGGTAAGAGCGGTTACGCCGCTGCCGCGCCAATGCGTTCGACCTTTCTGATCCGGCGATCAATCAGCCTCGGCCCTGGATGGCTGGCCCCGGACCAACAGATGAACCGGGTCGGGTTAAGTCCGACAGGCCGGGATCCGGCCGCGCAGTTGCCGGATCGGCGCCACAGGCAAAACAGTGCGTGATCCATCCGGGCCTGCCCAAGGCGGGGATGACGCGCGTGGACCGGCCCAACAGCATCGGCGACCGCATCCGGCCCGGTTTGGTCCTCTTCGTGTCGAACGCCCCGCCGGGTATTCGGACCGTCAGCTGTGGATCGGCCCGTCGCCGCAGGCAAGCGCGGCTTCGCGCACGGCTTCGGAATATGTCGGGTGGGCATGACAGGTCATGGCGAGATCTTC
Source organism: uncultured Rhodobacterales bacterium (assembly GCA_964351155.1). Classification (GTDB taxonomy): domain Bacteria; phylum Pseudomonadota; class Alphaproteobacteria; order Rhodobacterales; family Rhodobacteraceae; genus CAYGNE01. The sequence goes on from CAYGNE010000102.1 coordinate 11,373, forward strand.
GGCAGAGGCTCCAAACTCCATCGCCACGCAGATCTCGTGGATCAGGTCGCCGGCGCCGGGGCCGATGATATGCGCACCCAGAATGCGGTCGCTTTCCTTGTCCGCAAGGATCTTGACGAACCCGTCGGCGGCAAAGTTCGCCTTGGCGCGGCCGTTGCCCATGAACGAGAACTTGCCGACCTTGTAGGCCCGGCCCTCGGCCGTGAGCTGTTCCTCCGTCTTGCCGACGTTGGC
>CAYGNE010000103.1:0-11570 GCA_964351155.1 uncultured Rhodobacterales bacterium
CCAGGTTCGGTCCGCCCGAGATCATGAACACCGATCAGGGCAGCCAGTTCACGTCCTTTGCCTGGACCGACCAGCTGCGGCGATCAGGTGTCCGTATCTCGATGGATGGCAAGGGCCGGTTCCTCGACAATATCTTTGTTGAGCGGCTCTGGCGCAGCCTGAAATACGAATGCGTCTATCTGCACGCCTGGGAAACCGGATCGGAGGCGAAGGCCGGCGTCGGTAGGTGGATCGAGTTCTACAACCGCAAGCGCCCCCATTCCGCCCTTGGCGGCAAACCCCCAGCCGTGGTGTACTGGCTGAGAAAAGAAGAAGCCAAACCCGATCAGCAGGAGCAGAAAGTAGCTTAAGTTACGCCAAAACCTGTCCAAACTTTGGAGAGTAGCTCAGCCGATGCGACCGCTGCCCGAAGGTCTTCCTGTCAGCCATCGCTCTCGCGGCAAACGACATCTATTCGCTATGAGTCCCGACAGATACAGTTGCTAGTTCAATAGGCCAGGCTCTTCGGGTTGATGAAGCTATTCAGTGACAGCGGGTCAATTGCAATAAGCGGTTGTTCGGCGAAAGATGGAACGTTGGCCAAACGCGGAAGATTGCTGTCCGGCCACTCGTAAGGCCAGTGCGTGAGAATATTCATCGAACCTGGGTCAACAATGGCCTGCGCATCAAGAAATGTAAGCAGATACAATGGAATTTCGCCGTTCACCACGAAGCGCCTCACCGGTACGGGGACAGTGCCGGCGTGGCGGGAAAATCCATCGCTCCTCGTAAACCGATAACCGAGCTTCTTCAGTGCGTCGAAGGCAGGTTCCGGAAGATGCTGCAAAGTAAACGCTCTTAGGAATGTTTCATCCTCGTATGCGTTGTCACGGTATCCATCCAGTCGGTCACGAACCGCTTCTTCGTTGGGCAGGATCTCATGTGGGAATTCCTCCGAAACCCATTCTGCGAGCGCCGCAAGCAAGCGTTCACCGCCTTTGAAACCTTCTGCTATTGTCCCATAATAGCATTCACCCGCGTCGATCAGAGGCTGGAATTGGTCAATCAAGAGACCGGTCAGCTCCTTCGACAATCCAACCTGGCGCCGGTTGAGCAGATCGAGATCACTCGCGTCGAACGCGTCGAGGACCTCTGGGTCATACTCCGAGAGTTGCGTTTCCGTGCGCGTGAGTGCCTCTGCGAGCTCCATCGCGAAGAGCCTTTCACTCATGCGCCGGGCAGCGGTGACAAGTCGCCAATTGCCAAAAAATGGGGACCCGTTGATCGAATACTTGCCCTGCAGACCGGCAACAAAGTGCAAAAAGACAAAAGGATCGAGTATCTCGGGTGCAAGGATCGATCCATCTGATCCGGAAGGAACGAATTGCCCAACACTTTCAAGCAGAAGCAACAGGAACTTGTCCGGGTCGTTGCCGCCGAACCTCAGGCACGATTGATGCCTTTCCTCAATTGGCCATCTCTTCAAAATCATTTCAATCCTCGGTTTGATGGGCGGTCTCTGTGCGGAAATTGACCGATCGTGGAAAGCAGGTCACGTCGGAAAATTGAAAACAAGGCTGGATAAGCGAGGTTGAAGCGTTCTTTTCACTGGAAAAGAAAGTGTTGCTTCCGCCTCCCGGCCTCCGGCGTGACCCTGTACCACCTCTCAAGACCCGTCTTTTTACGCTTTGCGTTCCTGAACTGACCGATGACGTCAAAGAGATCGGTTCCCAAGGCCTGATTTTCGTTTTCGTGTCATTCTGCCCTAACCTGAAGCGCCCCCTGGTGGCGTTGCTGATGGCAATCCGCCCTATTCAGATTTCACGGAAACGAAGTTGTCTTGGCAGCCTCAGATCGGCTGCCTCAAGTCTGGCCATAAGCGTGTCGGAAACGAAAAAACCGGGATCTATGACGCCCGGGTCCTTCCAGAGGTGGCGATTGCCGATTTCCGACGCATCCAGCATGGCGGCATCAATCGCCCTTTGTGTCCTGTTCAGGATCACCACGCCGCCACCTGTCGTCGCAACGGCAGAGGGATCGGTCTTGTCCCGCCGGAAGGCCGCGACGCTATTGCCAATCACAAGGACGTTCCAGCGGCGGCCTTCGGGCCTGTCCTTGGGCAGGACCAACTCGACATTCCAGAACTGGTGGCGTCCCGGCTCCAGGGCCTCGATCGCGTCGCGGACCCATGCCACAGATCAACCGGCATTTGCTGTGGGCCAGAGTGTCGCTCCTATCCGTCACATAGTCCCCGATATACGCCAAATAGCTCCTGCGGTTTCTTTGCAGGCATTCCTCCGGGCCTGTCCGCAGAACGGAGCGCACGTGCGGGTCAGACAAGAGCGCACGTTCTGATGGGCAGGCGCCAGAAAACATCAGACTTGTCAGGATGTCCGGAGCGTAGCGTGCAAGCGCCGCTTGTAGCCCGGTGTCGTGAACGCGACACTTGGCCGGTCTTGCACATGATGAGCATCCTCGCGACAGGGGGATTTTTTCCCGAAGCCGCGTTTCGAAAGCGAATTGGGCCGAGGCACGGAAACGGTCTTTCCAGAAACCAAGACCGTTTCCTTTCAGGATTCCCGGCGCTATCCGACCGTTGTCCCCAACCAGAGAGTGATCCCGGGTGTCGCGCAAGGCTGCTCGCAGCTGGCACTCAATGCCCGATCATCCATTTGTATCTGGTAGGAGGGGTCTTGGGTTTTCCGATCTTGCACATGGGACAGCCACACCCTGCGAGGTGCTTCTTGCTTACCACTTTCGGCTCGCTTCCGCTTTGCTCCGAGCGCGCCAGTGCCTTTCGCAGGGTGCTGTTCATGTTGCTGATATGCGGCAGCGAGATCTGGCGTTTGCCCGGGGTTTCACACTCGGGGCACAAGATTTCGCTCTTGGCCGCCTCAATCGTGGCCCAGGTCTCGAACGGGCCGCAACTTGCGCAAGTATATGTGTACAGGGGCATCTTGAGCTCCTTTCTGGTTATCGGGCAGAAGCAGGTCTTGTCACAAAAATCCGTCGAGTATCAGGAATCCGGGGATCCAGCCGGTGACGATGCCCGTCAGCAGCGTAAACACCGCCGTCTGCCGCAGGATTGGGCGCCCCAGGGCCAGCAGAAGGAAATACATGAACCAGAGGATTGCCCAGATCGCCCAGTTTATGCCCATCCACAGGTCCAGCGTGCTTTGCGCCGTTGTCAGCGTGCGCAGGGCCACTGGCGTGACGGTGATCGCCACGAACAGGCTGAACCAGCCAAGCCCCCGACCATCGACGGCCGCGAAGCGGTTATAGGCGACCCAGAGATAGGTTGCCGTGAACAGGATCGTCAGGGCGCCGCCGCGAATAGAGCCCAAATCCGCACTCGCCCCGAAAATCGAGAAAAGCGCGACGCAAAGGGTTACGAAACCGGACACGACGTTGATGACAACGATTTCGCGGTCTTCGATTTTTCCCATCAGCCACAGACCGTTCAGAAAAAGAACAGCGCCGACATAAAGCAAAGCGAATCCAAGCATGAGGTTTCTCCTGGTTGAACGCGCGACCGGACAGGGAGGACGCCCGGTCGCCGGGCATTTTCATGGGGTTGGTCCGGCCGCTAGCTGGCCCGTGCGACGTCGACCCCTGAGACCTGGGTCGTGGGACCCGACGCGTTGGGATTGATATCGAATTCGAAAATGCCTGTCGGTATTGCGAGTGTCGCGCACACATTGGGAATGTCCACGATACCGGAAATCCGCCCCTCGACCGGGGCCGTACCGAGGATCATATAGGCCTGTTCTCCGGAATAGCCGAATTTCTTGAGATATTCGATCGCATTCAGACAGGCCCGGCGATAGGCAACGTGGGCGTCGAGGTAATATTGCTCGCCGGTATGTTCATCGACCGAGATGCCTTCGAAAATCAGGTAGTCGTCGAAATGCGGGTCGATCGGGCTTGGTTTGAAGATCGGGTTGATGATGCCGTATTTCGACATCCCGCCCTTGATGACATCGACGCTGATGTCGACCCAGCCGGCCATCTCGATGGCGCCACAGAACGTGATCTCGCCATCGCCCTGACTGAAGTGGATATCGCCCATCGAAAGGCCGCCACCTTTTACGTAGACCGGGAAATAGACCTTGGATCCGCGCGACAGGTTCTTGATGTCGCAGTTGCCGCCATGCTCGCGCGGCGGAACCGTTCGCCAAGCCTCGGCGGCCGCCTTGGCGGCGGCACCCCCATCCATCTGCCCCATCAGGGCAGTATCTGCATAGGGCAGCGCCGCAAGCGGTGGAACCCGGTCGGGGTCAGTCGACACAAGCTCGGTTTCGCGGCGGTTGGCTTCTTCCAGCAACTTGCGGTCAGGCAGGCACCCGATCAGCCCGGGATGGATGATACCGGGATAGCGCACGCCTGGAATATGACGCGAGGTCGCGTAAATACCGTGGAAATCCCAGCAGGATTTTCTGGCTTCGGGGTAATGTTCAGTCAGGAACCCGCCACCGTTTTCCTTGGCGAAAAGCCCATTGAAGCCCCATTCGGAATCCGGCTTGGCGCCGAGATCGAGGATATCGACCACCAGCAGGTCACCCGGCTCGGCGCCTTCCACGCCAAACGGACCGCTCAGATAGTGCACGCGTGTCAGGTCGACATCCCGCACATCGTTGGCACTGTCATTATTGCCGATCTGGCCTCCGGTCCAATCGTGGCATTCCACCCGAACCGTTTCATTGGGCTTGAGCATCTCGACAAAAGGTATGTCGGGATGCCACCGGTTGTGGGTCTTGATGTCGTGGTCCTCTGGAGCCTTGTTGAGATCAACGGAAAATACTGTTCTTGGCATTGACGATTCCTCCCGGTCTATGTTCGGCGTTGCAAAATTGAACTCGGTTTTGGCATCTGGTCAGGCAAAGTCCCGTAACCCGTGCGAGGAAAAGGTTAACGGTGGCGCGTAACCGGATTTTTTATCCCGGTCGGCAGATTTGTTAATTTTTGTAACCGGTACCGGCAGGCAGGCCGGTGCGCCGCAGCGCTCAGCGAATGGGTAAATGTGGTGTTTACAACGCTGTATTGGCCCGCGCAGGCGCAGGCACCCATCTCGAAAGATCCCGTGGCAATCAGCCGGGGGTAATCCAATGACGTGGACAGCGTGGAGATGTGTTTGTTATTCTGATGCCATGGGCGAGAGAGCTGTATCGAACCGCGTTCTGGTCGTCGACGACGATCAGCGCCTTTGCACTTTCCTGAATCGCTACCTCAGCGAAGAAGGCTTCTTTGTGGAAATCGCCCATGAAGGCTCCAGGATGCAACGGGCGCTTGCGGATCACGAGTTCAGCCTCGTTCTGCTTGATCTTGCCTTCCCCAAAGGCGAGGACGGCATGACACTCGCACGGCGTATCCGCTCGCAATACGATTGCCCGCTTATCATCGTTTCAGCGAAATCCGCCACCATCGACAAAGTCGTGTGCCTTGAACTGGGTGCAGACGATTATGTCACCAAGCCGTTCGAACCGCGTGAATTGCTCGCACGCATCCGGACGGTCATGCGGCGCTACGGCAGAAGCAAACCACCGGAGGGAGAGGACGGCGGCCGCGTTGACGGGTTGAGTTTCCGGGGCTGGCACATCGACCCGCAGAAATGCCTGCTTATGTCGCCCCGGGGCGAGCCCACTCGCCTGACAGGGCGCGAATTCGATGTTCTGCTCGCGCTGGTGGAACGCCGTGGACGGGTGCTGTCGCGGGAACAGATCCTGGATATCGTGGCCCACCGCCACTGGAATCCCTATGACCGCAGCGTTGATGTCCTGATATCCAAGTTGCGGCGCAAACTCCACAACCAGAGCGGCGATTCAAGTTTTATCAAGACGGTGCGCGGCGTCGGCTACGCCTTCGTGCCCTCAGACGTGTCCGCCGGGGCGACCGGCAGGTAGATCGCTATCCGGGTACCGCGCCCCGGAGTGCTGTCGATCTTGATCCAGCCACCGCTGCCACGCACGAAATTGTTGACCATCGCAAGGCCCAGCCCGTTTCCGTCACCGCGCCGCTTGGTGGAAAAGAACGGCTCCAGCGCACGTTTGCGCACACTTTCGGTCATGCCTTCTCCGGTGTCCGCCACCGACAGCTCGACATAATTGCCTGGAACGCGCAGGGGCCGTGCGTCGTTATGTATGGCGCCGATTTGCGTGTTGCGGATTGCGATCCTGATCAGCCCGCCCCCGGGCATCGCGTCGCGTGCATTGAGCGCGAGATTGAGCAAGCTGGTTTCAAGCTGCCCCACCGGCAGCGTCACGGACCCGGCGGGCGACGGCGCATGCAGGCTGACCGTCCACTTCTTGCCCAGCGTTCGCTGCAGAATCGTGATGATGCCCGCAACGATATCGGTGATCACAACGGTGCTGACCTCTTCTTTCTGGCCGTGACTAAAATTCAGAAGGCGCGTGGTCAGATCACGGCCGGTACTTGTGGCAGCAAGCGCCTCGTCGACAAGCTCGGAAAATTGCGGATACCCCCCGCCGATCCGTTGCTCAAGAAGCCTCAGGTTGCTGTGAAGCACCGCCAGGATATTGTTGAAATCATGGGCGACGCCGCTGGTGAGTTGACCGATGGCCTCCATCTGCTGCTTCTGCTGCAACCGGATCGTGTTCAGTTTCTTCTCGTTGACAAGCTGGATGTAGTGAAAGCACCGGTCCAGCGTGGCCAGAAGGTCTTCGTCGTGAAAGGGCTTGGACAGATAATCATAAGCACCCGCTTTCAACGCCTTGACCGCACTGTCGACCGATGCATAGGCGGTGATCATCAGACAGACCAGGTCGGGATTGATGCGGCGCAGATCGCCAACGACGCCCACGCCACCGCTTTCCGCGCCCAGCCGGATATCGACCAGCGCTACCTGCACATCCGTGCTTTCGATGACCTTGATTGCGCCCTGCGCGTCCGAGACACACCAGACACCGTAGCCCTCCAGCTTCAGCAGCCGGGCCAGGCTTTCCAGGAAATCATCGTCGTCATCGACGATCAGTATCTTGCGCTGCGATTCCTTGGTCATGGCCTGTCTTGCCCCGCCAGTGGCAACAGAAACGTGATCGTCGTGCCTGCCCCGACAACACTTTCAATGGCCAGTTCTCCCTGGCTCTGCTCGATGATCCGCTTCACGATCGACATGCCCAGGCCCACACCGAACGCTTTGGTGCTGAACAGCGGCTCGAACATGCGTTCGCGGGTCTCGATCGACATGCCCACCCCGTTATCTGCAACGCTCAGCGCCAGTTTGCCGCCCTGCACCCGCGTTGCGATCGCAACCACCGGATCGGCGTTCTTTTTCTCCTCGCAGGCCTGCAGGGCGTTTCTCAGCACATTGGAAAACGCTTGCCGCAGCCGTTCGCTGTCGACGTGCACAATGGCGTTCGATTCAAGGTTCAGCCTGACCTCCTTGTTCTGAGGCACATCGAATTCACTCACAGCGTGGCGTACCCATTTGTCGATATCTATATCCGCCGGCTTGAAAGAATGGCTGCGCGAGAAATCCAGCAAGTCATCGATGATGTGGACGCATCGCCAGGCGTTGCGATCCAGCCGGTCCAACTCATCCGAGGTGGCAGCATCAAGGCGATCGCGGGAACGCCGCAGGATACCGGCGGAATTGACCAGCGTTCCTAAAGGATTGCGCAGCTCGTGACTGACAGTCGCGGTGATCTGGCCGATCGCTGCCAGGCGCTCGCTTGCCGCCAGATTCTCCTGTGTCTGCTTGAGTTGCTCCACGGTGGCGACAAGGTCCCGCTCGGCGAGTTCGCGGCTTTCGTTGGACAGGACAATCCACCACGAACCAATCCCGATCAATGGCAGCAGCGCCAGGAAAACGGCGATCAGAACAAAATCGCTGTCGAGTGCGGCATGATCGGAAACGGGATCGATCAGCCGATAGGTCACCAGGATTGCCGCCGCCACCACCACGGTCAGCGCAAAGAAAATGCCCCCGACCTTCAGAGAGCGCTTGACCGTATGCGGTGCCACCTTGCTTGAGAACAACGTTGTTGAGGCGTCGCTACGGGCGTTCTGGCCGACAGACTTGCACATGTCGTGGCAATGAGAATCGAGGCTGCAGCACAATGAGCAGATCGGCCGGCTGTAAAACGGACAATAGGCCATGTCAGGCTGTTCGTAGTGAAACCCGCAAAGCTCGCACTGGATCGTTTCCTGTGGCTCGACCGAAAAATTATGCGCGGGCCGGGCCACGTAGGTCCGTCCCTTGGTCGCCACGCCGATCAGCACCGCGGTCAGCGTTGAGATTCCAAAGGCGATGAGCGCGGCATAAGCCTCGGCCGCCGCGCCCAGGACACCTGCGAAACAGACCGACGCGGCAATCGTGGCGATGGCCATCGCGCCGCAACCTACCGGGTTGAAGTTGGGTAGATACGCGCGCCTGAATTCCAGAAACGACGGGCTAACGCCCAGCGGTTTCAGTATCGCCAGATCCGCAAAAATCGCCCCGATCCAGGCCGCCGCGATCACTGAATAAATCGCCAGTACGATTTCCAGCGTGTGGAACACACCCAAGAGCATCAGCAACAATGAGATCATGATGTTGAACACCAGCCAGACAACCCTGCCAGGGTGGTAATGCGTCGCTCGGGAAAAGAAGTTCGACCAGGCCAGCGACCCGGCATAGGCGTTGGTCACGTTGATCTTGACCTGCGAAATGATCACGAAAACCGCCGCCGCCATCAGGACCAGAACCTTGTCCGACAGTACAAACTCATAGGCCTTCAGGTACATTTGGATCGGTTCGACGGCCATCTCCTCGGAAACGCCTGCGGTGATCGCAAGCACAGCCAGAAAGCTGCCAAAGAGGATTTTCAGCCCGCCGATCAGTACCCAGCCCGGACCCGAAAAGATCATGGCGGCCCACCAGCCGCGCTGGTTTTCCCGTGTCTTGTCCGGTAGGAATCGTAGGAAATCCACCTGCTCGCCGATCTGGATCGACAGCGACAAGAGCACTCCCAACGCCGCCCCGAAGGATAGCACACTGAAAACCGGCCGCGATTCCTGCCCGGTATAGGAGGCCCAGTCCTGCAGCGTTTCCGGATGATTGAACCCGATCACGACGAACGGCAGCAGCAGCATGGCGATCCACAGCGGCTGCGTCACCATTTGCAACCGACTGATCATCGTCACGCCCATGAAGGTGATCGGAATGATGACGATTGAAGAAATAAGATAGCCGACGGCCAGTGGAATGTTCAAAAACGTCTTCAGCGCCTGAGCCATGATTGCCCCTTCAAGCGCAAAGAACACGAAAGTGAAGGTCGCATAGATCAGCGACGTGATCGTCGACCCGATATAGCCAAACCCGGCTCCACGGGTCAGCAGATCCATGTCCACGTTGTACCGGCTTGAACAATAAGCGATCGGGAGGCTGGTGACAAAAATGAAGACGATGGCAACAACAATGGCGGGAAACGCGTTCTGGAAACCATAGCTGACGGTAATCGCCCCGCCGATCGCCTCGAGCGCCAGGAAGGAAATACCGCCAAGCGCGGTATTCGCGATGACAAATGGGGACCACTTCCGAAAGGAGCGGGCAGCATATCTTAGCGAATAATCTTCAAGAGACTCATTCGCGATCCACGAGTGGTAGGATCGAACAAGAGGTGATTGAATCGTTCTCATTCAACTCTGCCTATTTGTGTCACGGATGAGTGCGCGTCCGAACTATAGGAATGAATGCTCAGGCGAACTAGCCTCTATCGTTTCCGCTCAACGCGACCAAGCACCCGCGTAAAGGGATGCCGGATCACGTAGAAATGGACCTGTCACGTTTAGATGCCGCTCCGGTTGCTCAGAGACCTTTCTGCAGAAGGCCAAGGGGCTTTTCCAGCCGAGGGCTGAATGCCTGCGTCTCGGATTGCAGAACCCATTGATGTATTCGAAGATGGCCGTCTCGGCATCGCGACGTACCCGCCGGGACCGTTGCCACAACAGCTCAGCCTAGAACGTTTTGAGGAAGGTTTCGACGACCGCGTTAACGTAGCAGTTTCCGGTCCCGCCCATCGATACCCTGAACACGTGCTGGCGCAGGATCGTCTGGTCGTCGTGTGAACAATATTGGCTGCCACGGTCGGTGTGACGGATACTGAGCCGCCCCGGGTTTGCCGGAGGCTGGTTGCGCCGTATCAGGCGATTTTGTCGAACTCCTTGGACTGTTCACAGAACTTCTCCTCGGCCTCTGCCGGCGGGGTGTTCCCGATTGGTTGAAGCAGGTGAAAGAACTCGGCAACGCCAAAGCCGAAGGCCGCCATGTTGGCCCGGATCATGTGATCGGTTTCGGCGCGGACAAGGTTGGCGACGGTGACATCCGCCTTTTCGGTGAAACACAAGGTGGGTGCCAGAAGAGCGACGGACAGAAGAATGTGTTTCATGATATCCGATTTCGATTCAGTTCACGGGTTCCACTGCGGGAAAGGTCCAGCTGCCGTCGAGGATTTCGGTGCGCGGCTCGTAGAGCCGGACCGTATAGTTCCAGCCTGGCGTGATGGGGATGCAGTTGATCCGCCCGTCCTCGCAGCCGCCGAAGTGGATGGTGTAGGAGCCGTCCTCATTCGGGGTGGCCGAGGTGTTGTTGTAGCTGTTCCGCCCCAGATCGTTGGGCGCGAGGAAGCCGTCGGCGTCGTAGACGGTGATCGACCAGAAGGCGTCCACCGGCACGTCCCTGACGGTTACCGCATGGGGCGTTTCGCCGTGATTCATGTCGACGGCGTCGACAAATGCACTGGCCGTCGTGGCCGGCTGCCCCGCCCAGCCCGCCATCCCGATCAGGTGGCCCAGCGGGTCCACCTCGTCGCGACGGCCAAAGGCGATGCTGGCATCGAGGCCGACGGCAGCTGCGAGGTCGCTGATCGCCTTTCGCGCTTCGCCAAGGGTTTCGAGGTCCCAGTCCGGCGCCTCGAAGGGGCCGGTTCCTGCGCCTTCGATAACAATGCCGTCCTGCACGGCATGGGCGCGGGCGGCATCGTCGGGATCGCCCGCGTCGATGAAGGTGCGGAACAAGAGCATCGCGAAGCGGGTCCCGACCTCGTCCTCGGTCAGTTCATAGGCACCGGGTTCGGCATAAGCGAAGTTGTAGTGGTCCTGGCTGATCACCAGCACCGACTGGAACCGCCCGTCGGCCTCGGGCAGCGTCACCGTCACCGGTTCGGACAGGTCGATGATGGCGGCCGAATACAAAGTGTCCTGATTGGGCCGGATGATCGGCTGCGGCCCGTCGGCGGAGACGACCTCGCGCTCATGCGCGATCTCACCGACGCTTATGCCGTTGGTCTGCATGGTGAGCCGGAACATCGTGTCGCTCTCGGCGCGCATGAGGTTCTGGATCGTGATGTCCTCGGCGAGGAGTGGCACGGGTGCGCAGAGCGCAATGGCAAGAAGAAGATATCGCATGTTCGTTGTCCTTTTGAGTCAGTTCACCGGCTGGACTTTGGGGAAGGTCCACGATCCGTCGAGGACCTCCGGAGCCGCCCGGTAGAGCCGTACGGTGTATTGCCACCCCTCGACGAGCGGCAGGCAATTCACCCGCCCGTCCTCGCAGCCGCCCAGATGCACGGTCATGCTGCCGTCCTCGTTGCGTG
>CAYGNE010000104.1:0-11281 GCA_964351155.1 uncultured Rhodobacterales bacterium
TCGTGGATGGCAAGGAAACGCTGTATCGTTTCCGCGAAGGCTATGACCCTTATGTCAAAGAGGGCGAAGGCGTGAAGTTCTATGGCAAGCCGGACGGCAAGGCCAATATCATCTTTGCCCCTTACGAACCCGCCGCAGAAGAGCCCGATGAAGAATACGACCTGTGGTTCGTCACCGGCCGGGTGCTGGAACACTGGCATTCCGGATCAATGACCCGCCGCGTTCCGGAGCTGCACCGGTCGTTCCCGTCCGCCGTGGTCTACATGCATCCGGACGATGCAAAGGACCGTGGTTTGCGGCGCGGACAGGAAATCGAAGTCTCGTCGCGCCGCGGGTCGGTTCTGTCCCGTGTCGAAACCCGCGGCCGGAACAAGATGCCGCGCGGTGTCGTGTTCATGCCGTGGTTCGACGAAGGTCAGTTGACCAACAAGCTGACGCTTGATGCCACCTGTCCGATTTCCAAGGAAACCGACTTCAAGAAATGCGCCTGCAAGGTCGAGCGGGCCTGAAACTGACGTCAATGTACTGAAAACAAGGCCATGTCCGCCAAGTCAAAACGCAAGCCCAAACCCGTTGACCGGCGCCGTTTCCTTCAGGATGCGGCGCGGGCGGCGGCGGGCTGCGCGCTTGCGGGACTGGCGATTTCGAAACTGGCCACCGATGCACGCGCCCTGCCGGCGCAGGCGCTGCGGCCACCCGGGGCATTGCCCGAAGATGATTTTCTCGCCGCCTGCATCCGTTGCGGGCTATGCGTGCGGGACTGCCCCTATGACACCCTCAGACTTGCCGAACTGGGTGTCGACGGACCGGCCACGGGAACGCCGTTCTTTACCGCCCGCGAGATACCCTGTGAGATGTGCGAGGACATTCCCTGTGTCGCGGCCTGCCCGACCGGGGCGCTCGACAAGGGGCTTACCAATATCGATGACGCCGACATGGGTGTGGCGGTTCTGATTGACGAGGAACACTGCCTGAACGCGCTCGGGCTGCGCTGCGATGTCTGCTATCGGGTCTGCCCGGTCATAGACAAGGCGATCACGCTGGAACGCCGCCACAACGAACGGTCCGGACACCATGCGATCTTTATGCCGGTGGTGCACTCCGATGCCTGCACCGGCTGCGGCAAATGCGAGAAATCCTGTGTCTTGCCGAATGCGGCCGCCATCAAGGTCCTGCCGCGTCGCGTTGCGATGGCCCAGGCCGCCGAACACTACAAGCTCGGATGGGAAAACCGCGATCCGCTGGTGGATGAGCTGATCGACCTGCCGGATCGGCTGCCGGGTCCGGGTGTCGACAACCTGACCGCACCGGGCGGGTTTGAACCCACGTTCAGCCTGCCGGCAACGCAAGGTGCCGGGCAATGAGCGCAAAAACGAAACTCGCGACAGGTCAGGAAGCCGTTCGTGGCAAGGGTTGGCTTGGGGCGCACAAATATCTGCTGCTGCGCCGCTCCACGCAATTGGCCTTCCTGGGCCTGTTCCTGCTGGGCCCCTGGTTTGGCATCTGGTGGGTCAAGGGCAACCTGACCGCATCGCTGACATTCGGTATCTTGCCCCTGACCGACCCGTTTGTCCTGGTCCAGACACTGTTCGCGCGGCACTGGCCGGAAACGACCGCCATACTTGGCGCGGTGATCGTGGCAGTGTCCTATGCGGTGATCGGCGGCAGGGTCTATTGCAGCTGGGTCTGCCCCGTCAACCCGGTCACGGATGCCGCGCATTGGCTGCATGACCGCTTCGGACTTGCCAAGGGGTGGCAGCCGAAACGCAACACGCGGTATTGGGTGCTGGCCATGGTGCTGATCGTTTCAGCCCTGACCGGCACCATCGCATGGGAGTTCGTGAACCCGATCTCCATGTTGCATCGCGGGCTGATTTTCGGAATGGGCTTCGCCTGGGCCTTTGTCGTTGCGGTGTTTCTGTTCGACCTCTTCGTGTCCCGTCGCGGCTGGTGCGGGCACCTCTGCCCTGTCGGCGCGTTTTACGGCCTGTTGGGAATGCGGTCTTTGCTGCGTGTCAGCGCTGCCAACCGGGCAGCCTGTGACGATTGCATGGACTGCTTCGCCGTCTGTCCGGAAATGCACGTGATCACCCCGGCCTTGCGCGGTGGCGACACCGAAACGCCGATCATACTCAGCCATGACTGCACGAATTGCGGCCGCTGCATCGATGTCTGCGCGCCCAACGTGTTCCGCTTTACCACATCAACCGACACCACGCCGGCGCCCGCCCGCGCATCGCGTGCCAGATCAACAGACCAATCCGGGGCCAGTCGCGCGGCCTGAGACAGAACGGGAGAGACCCCATGAAGAAGATACTATTCACAAGCGCCATCGCCGCCTCGGCCCTGGTCGCCGGGCTGGCCTTTGCCCAGTCGGTCGAAACGCTGCGGGGTGCGTCGGTCGACGAACAGCTGAGTGCGCCGCAAGTCTATCCTCAGGATGAAAAACGGTTTCAACGCAACTATCGGCAGCAACCGCCGCTGGTTCCCCACGCGATCGATCAGTACCAGATCGATATCAAGGCCAATCGATGCCTCAGCTGTCACGACTGGACCACCGCCGGCGAGCGCAACGCGCCAACGCTGTCAATGACCCATTACCTGGACCGGGACGGAAACCAGCAGGACGTGGTGGCCGGAACGCGCTGGTTCTGCAACCAGTGCCACGTGCCCCAGGTCGATGCACCGGCCCTGGTGGACAACCTGTTTTCCCCGTCGAACTGATCGCACCGCACCAGCATAAGGAAATTGGCCATGTCTGCAGAAAATCCTGGTGTCATCCGTCGTTTCTGGCGGTTCCTTTGGTCACCCTCGGGGGTGTTGTCGCTGGGACTGCTCCTCATTGCCGGCTTTGTCGCCGGGGTGATGTTCTGGGGTGGATTCCATTGGGCACTGGAAGCGACGAACACAGAAAAGTTCTGCATTTCCTGTCACGAGATGCGCGAGAACGTCTATGCCGAATACCAGGGCACTGTGCACCAGAACAACAGTTCCGGCGTGCGTGCCACTTGTCCGGACTGCCACGTGCCCAAGACCTGGGGTCCCAAGATGATCCGCAAGATTCAGGCCAGCCAGGAGCTTTACGGCCACTTCGTCACCGGTGTGATCGACACACCCGAAAAGTTCGAAGAACACCGGTTGTACCTGGCTGGGCGGGTGTGGACTGCGATGAAAAAGACCGACAGCCGCGAATGCAGGAACTGCCACAGTTTTGAATTCATGGACTTCACGCAGCAAGAGGGTCGCGCCGCCGACAACCACCAGGTCGCGTTGGATCAGGGCAAGACATGCATAGACTGCCACCAGGGCATTGCGCACAAACTGCCCGAAGGCTGGATGGATCGGTACGACGAAGTCACCGACAGCCTTGCCAGCCAGGGGATTGGAACAAGCGCAAAAGGTCGGAAAGTGGCAGCCTCGACCGCCTCCGAGGTCGCTGCCTACCTGGAAAAATCGCAGGCAGACTGACCTCGCCGGACCGGCGGGCCAAATACGCCAACATGGCCCTGGAAACGTTGCCCGGCGATGGGGCAATAAAGCGGTTTTTGACGTTGGATTTCATCCGGCCGCTTCGCTTGCTGCGGCCGGATGATTTGACAAAACGGTTCTCAGTCTTCCGGACCGAGAGCCGACAACCCCTTGAGAATGTCGATGGCATAGGCCAACTGGTAATCCTGCTCGCGCAGTTCCGCAGCTTTTTCGGCCTTGGCCCGATCCTCTTCGATCTGGCGGATCTCGTCTTCGGACAGGCTGTCATTGTTCAGACGCCCGCGCAGATCGGCCTCGGACCGGGTTCGCGCCGGATTGGCGTTTTCATCCTCGTCCTCGGCTTCCGGTTTGCGTCGCGGCTGTGCCACCACGATATCCGGAGAAACGCCCAGCGCCTGGATGGAACGACCCGACGGTGTGTAGTACCGTGCCGTTGTCAGCCGCATCGCCCCGTCCCCGCGCAGTGGCATCACGGTCTGAACGGACCCTTTGCCAAAGCTCTTGGTGCCCACGACAATGGCACGGCGGTGATCCTGCAGGGCCCCGGCGACAATCTCGGAGGCCGAGGCGGACCCGCCGTTGATCAGGACAACAATCGGTTTTCCGTCGATTAGGTCACCCGGCGTGGCGTTGAACCGTTCGCCATCGGCCACGTTGCGGCCCCGCGTGCTGACAATTTCCCCCTCTTCCAGAAAGGCGTCCGACACCTTGATCGCCTGCGTCAGCAACCCGCCTGGGTTGTTGCGCAAATCGAGCACGACGCCGTTGATACTGTCCATTCCGCCGGCTTCCTCGATCTGCTTTTTCAGACCTGATTGAAGGTTTGGCATGGTCTGGTCGTTGAACGTGGTCACCCGCAGAACAACGCTTTGACCTTCGGTCCGGGTCCGCACCGCAGTCAGCTTGATCGTGTCACGGATGATCGACACATCGAATGGTTCCGACTCGCCTTCGCGGACAACGGTGATGACGATTTCAGAACCAACAGGACCGCGCATCATTTCGACGGCCTTGTCCAGAGTCAGGCCCAGCAGGCTTTCGCCATCCACGTGGGTAATAAAGTCGCCCGCTTCCATCCCGGCCTCGTCCGCCGGTGTGCCATCAATCGGCGACACCACTTTGACAAAGCCTTCTTCCTGGGTGACCTCGATCCCCAGTCCGCCGAATTCTCCGCGGGTCTGCACGCGCATTTGCGCGGCGTCATCCGGCGACAGATAGCTGGAATGCGGGTCAAGCGAAGTCAGCATGCCATCGATCGCGGCCTCGATCAGTTCTGCCTCGTCCACCTCTTCGACATATTGTGCGCGGATACGTTCGAAAATATCACCGAACAGGTCCAGCTGCTCGTACACGTTCGAGCCGCGCGCGGTTTCCTGGGCCACCAGCGGCCCCGCGATCTGCGTCGTCGCGAGGATTCCCGCTATTGTGCCGCCCAAAGCAGCCATCACGAATTTCTTCATGTCCGTATTACCCATCCTTGTCGGTTCTGAACCACGTTTCCGGATCGACCGGGCGTCCGTTCTCTCTGACTTCTATATAGAGCGTTTCTGAACGATCAGTTCCAGTGCCATCACCGCTTAGTGACAGAATTGCGCCTATTTCCGGCGGGCTTCCACCCATCAATCCAACCGGCGCGCCCTCGGAAATCACTTCGCCGGTCTCACCAAAGACCTCGTCCAGCCCGGACAGGACAAGAAGCGTATCCGCCTTGGGTTCCAGAATCACCACGTTTCCGAGGTCGAGCAACGGGCCGAGATACCGAATGGTCGCCGCGGCAGGTGACGTCACCAGGGCCCGCGGGCGCGTGGCGAGGATCATGCCTTCGCGCCGGACCCCTGCGGCATCCGTCCCGCCCGCCCGGTGCAGCAGGACACCCTGAACCGGCAGCTCGAGCGCCCCTTTGTCAACGCTGAGGCCGGTATCGGCTTCCGGGATGGGGGCGTTCGAAATCTCGGACAGGCCCGAGGCAAACCCAGCGAGCGTTTCGGCCGAGGAGATCAGGATCGCGGTGCGAACCGGGTCCTCGGTGAACCGACGGGGCAGGTCGGTACGATTGGCAATTGCCTGGCTCAGTTCGGCCCGGGCCTTCTGCACACCGCCCAGACCATCCTGCAGGACGCTGACGGCATTTGATTGCAACTGGCGCAATACCTGCACCTCTTCCAGGTCATCACGCAACTGATCAGCGCGGATCTGCAGGGCCGGTGTGACCTCTGCCAGCATCATCGCCGACCGCGCCGCACCAACCGGGCCGGTGGGGTGCAACATCGCCACCGGCGGCGGCGTGGTTTCGATGGTCAGCAAAACGCCAAGCAACCGCGAGATCTCGCCTTCGCGCGCCTGCAACTGACGGCTGAGGGCGGTTTCACGGGTTGCGGCGCGGCGCAACCCGTCGCGCATCGCCGCCAGTCCGACTTCGTAGGCGCGGATGGTCACGGTCAAAGCGCGAACGCGGTCTCGTGCGGTTTCCGCCTCCTGCAAGGAATCCGTCGCCGCTTGCATTTGTTCCAGGGCCGCGCGG
The DNA here is from genome assembly GCA_964351155.1 of uncultured Rhodobacterales bacterium. GTDB lineage: Bacteria > Pseudomonadota > Alphaproteobacteria > Rhodobacterales > Rhodobacteraceae > CAYGNE01. The sequence continues at coordinate 6,011 of CAYGNE010000104.1, forward strand.
GCGGCTTCGGCGGGGTTGGGTTGCGCTGCGGCGCTCCCGGTCCAGACCAGCACCGCCAGAAAAACGACGATGGACCTCATGCGATCAGGCTCTTTCCGGTCATTTCCGGGGGCTGCGGAAGGTTCATCAGGGCCAGAATCGTCGGTGCCAGGTCGGACAACCGGCCATCGCGCAGCACGGCGTCGGCAGGACCGCCGACGAGCGCGACCGGAACCGGGTTCAATGTGTGTGCCGTATGCGGCCCGCCGGTGACCGGGTCCACCATGGTTTCACAATTCCCGTGATCGGCGGTCACGACCATTGCGCCCCCAACCTCGTTCAATGCGGCCACCACCCGGCCCAGCCCCTGATCCACGGCTTCGCAGGCCTTGATCGCCGCTTCCAGATCACCGGTGTGGCCGACCATGTCGGGATTGGCATAGTTGGTCACGATCAGATCGTATCCAGAGCGTATTGCCTCGACGAATTTGTCGGTGACCTCGCCCGCCGACATTTCCGGCTGCAGATCATAGGTCGCCACATCAGGCGATTTCGGCATGTAGCGGTCTTCACCGGCTTCCGGTTCTTCTTTGCCTCCGTTGAGGAAAAACGTGACATGGGGGTATTTTTCAGTTTCCGCCAGCCGAAATTGACGCTTGCCCTGCGCAGCCACCCATGCCCCCAGCGTGTTGACGATTTCGGCCTTGGGATAAGCGGTGGACATGAAGGCGCGATGGGCGTCCGAATAGTCGACCATCCCCAGAAAACCGGCCAATTGAGGCCGATGTCCGGTTTCGAACCCGTCAAACCCCTTCTGGCCGATTGCCGAGAGGATTTCGCGCGCGCGATCGGCGCGGAAGTTGAGGCAGAAAAGCCCGTCCCCGTCACGGACGCCGCCATAACCGCCGATCACGGTTGGCCGGATGAATTCGTCTGTCTCGCCCCGCGCATAGGCCTCGGCAATGGCGGCCTGCGCGGTGTCGCTGGTGGGTGCCTGGGCCTGGATCATTGCGGAATAGGCCTTGGTGACGCGTTCCCAGCGGTTGTCCCGGTCCATCGCGAAATAGCGACCCGAAACGGTTGCAATGCGCGCGGTTTCGGGCAAGCGGGCCTGCAGGTCGGCGAGGAACCGGTCGGCGGATTTGGGGGCGACGTCGCGCCCGTCGGTTATGACATGCAGAGCCACCGGGACGCCGGCATCGGCAATTGCCCGTGTTGCCGCGATGATGTGATCGAGATGGCCATGAACACCGCCATCGGACATGAGCCCCATCAGATGCGCGGTGCCGCCGCTGGACCGGAGCTGCGCGATGAAATCAAGCAACGCGCTGTTTTCAAAGAAACTTCCGTCCTCAATGGCTAGGTCGATCTGACCCAGATCCATCGCCACGACGCGGCCTGCGCCGATATTGGTGTGCCCGACTTCGGAGTTGCCCATCTGGCCGCGTGGCAGGCCGACATCCGGCCCGTGCGTGATCAGCCTTGCATGCGGACAGCGGGACATGATGGCGTCAAATGTCGGTGTATCTGCCAGATAGGGGGCGTTTGCGGTGGTGTCGTCGGACAGGCCCCATCCGTCGAGAATGCACAGGACAACGGGTTTCGGGGTGGGCATGTCGGGCCTCCGCAGGGTTTCGTTGCGGCCTTCTACCTTCTGGCCCTGCGAGGGTGAACCTACTTTTTTGTACACCCCCTGATCGGGTCTTGTACCGTTTTGTACAAAACCCGGAAGGCCGGTTTCGCGTCCCGGCCGCCGGTGGATGCCGAGGCATCGCCGGACGACGTGGCAACCGGGAGCGCGTGACGCCATGTCGGCGGGCCAAGGTGGCGGGCGCCGCCAAAGGTCCCGGTTGATCGGGATTCTGTTCGGCCTATCCTCAGTGTCCTGCCGGTCCTTCGGGGACGGGCCACAGTTTCGGGAGGAACAGATGAAAAGACTTGTACCCGCCGCCCTGTCGCTGGCCATGACCGGGATGCCGGCGCTGGCGGAATCCGATTACTCGGGCATTCTGGACAAGATCAACCTGCCTGACGGCTTCAAGATCGAGATCTTTGCCGAGATGCCCAAGGCACGGTCCATTGTCGTCGGCAAGCCGAACGGGGTTGTCTACGTGGGGTCGCGCCACGGCCATGTCTATTCGATGGTGGATTCGAATCGGGATGGCATCGCCGACGAGGTGCGGGAACGGGTCAGCGGGCTGAACGTGCCCAACGGCGTCGCGATGCAGGATTCGATCCTGTATGTGGGCATGCAGGACCGGATTGCCAACTGGCCGGTCCCGGCCGAGTTCGATACCGCGCTGCCGCTCGATCCGCTGATCACCGTGCATGAAGGCATCGACGAGGGATTCCTGCACGGCTGGCGCTATATCAAGTTCGGACCCGACCGGAAGCTCTATGTCTCGCTGGGCGCGCCCTGCAACATCTGTGCGCTGCAGGACAACACCGGCAAGATCATCCGCATGAATGCGGATGGTTCGGACGTGGAACTGGTTGCCGACGGGGTGCGCAACTCGGTCGGTTTCGACTGGCACCCGGTGACGGGCGAGCTGTGGTTCACCGACAATGGCGCGGATGGCATGGGCGACGATACCCCGCCGGACGAGCTGAACCGGGTGACCACAGTGGGCGCGCATTTCGGGTTTCCCTATGTTGGCGGAAAGGACACCAAGCTGACCGGGTACGAAGACAAGGAACCGCCGATGCAGGTGACCCCGGCGGTGATCGAGTTCCAGGCGCATTCGGCCAACCTTGGCATCGAGTTCTATGATGGCGACATGTTCCCGAGCGAATACAAGAACGACGCCTTTGTCGCGCAGCACGGATCGTGGAACCGCACCTCGCCGGTGGGGTACCAGATCATGCGCATCCGGTTCGATGGGGAGGGCAATGCGGTCGGCAAGGAAGTCTTTGCCGATGGCTGGCTGCAGGGCGAAAGCGCGGTGGGTCGGGTGACCGACATCGCCGAGCTGCCGGACGGGTCGCTGCTCGTCTCGGACGATTTCGCGAATGTCGTCTACCGGATCAGCTATGGCGGCTGAATGGATGCTTGCAGGCGGGCTGGTGCTCGCCTGCGCCTGTCCGGCGCTGGCGCAAGATGTTCCGGCGGGGCGCGAGAAGGCGCAACAATGCAGCCTGTGTCACGGCGAACTGGGGATCGCGGTGGCCCCCAACGCACCGAACCTGGCCGGGGAGAACGCGGCCTATGTGGCCGCGCAGCTCAGGGCGTTCCGTGATGGGACGCGCACGCATCACCAGATGACGATCATCGCGTCCGGGCTGAGCGATGCGGACATTGCCGACCTTGCCGCATGGTTCGCGGCGATCAAGGTCGAGGCCACCGCGCCCGAGATCGACTGATCGGGTCGTGAATGCGCCCCGGGCGCGAATTGGCGGCGCAGGGAAGCCTAGCCCCCGAAGGCGTTCCAGCCTGTTCTTGTCGCCAGCATTTCCAGCGCCAAGGTCCCGAGTTTGGAATTGCCGCTTTGGTTCAACCCGGGCGACCAGACGGCCACTGACGCCGTGTTGGGGACAATCGCAAGGATGCCGCCGCCCACGCCGCTCTTGCCGGGCAGGCCGACCCGGAAAGCGAAATCGCCGGACCCGTCGTAGTGGCCGCAAGTCATCATGATGGCGTTGATCCGCTGGGCCCGCCGCTTGCTGACGATACCGGCGCCGCCATCGGCCAGGAATAGGCCCGCGCGCGACAGCTGCGCACAGCTCATGGCCAGCGCGCATTGGTGGAAATAGACCCCCAGCGTTTCTTCGGCCGGGTGGTGCAGGTTCCCGAATGCGCGCATGTAATTCGCCAGGGCAACGTTTCGAAACCCGGTTTCGGTCTCGGACCGGGCGACATGCCTGTCGATGACGATGCTGTCATCCTCGGCGAGCATGCGCACGAAGCGCAGGATCTCGGCGATTGCCTCCTTGGGCCTGTAGCCGCCGAGGATCACGTCGCTGACCACGATTGCGCCGGCGTTGATGAACGGGTTGCGCGGCACGCCCTTTTCATGCTCCAGCTGAACGATGGAATTGAATGCCGATCCGGACGGTTCGCGCCCGACACGGGCCCAGAGGGCATCGCCGACCTTGCCAAGCGCCAGCGTCAGCGCAAAGACCTTGGAGACGCTCTGGATCGAGAACAGCTCGTCCGCATCGCCGGTTGAATATGTCCTGCCATCCAGCGTGGTGATCGACATGCCGAATTTCCGGCTGTCCTGCCTGGCCAGTTCGGGGATGTAGTTCGCAACCACGCCGCGATCCGTGCGCGCCTGCAGTTCCAGCCTGATATCGTCCAGAAGTGATTGCAGTTTTTCCACGCAATACCTCTCGTGTGGCGGACCGGCGCCGTGCGTTGCCTGCAACGGCCGCGGTCTGGGGGAGACCTGGACAGACGCTATCGCGCCATCGGTGGCTTTGCCAGTGCCATGCGGTGAGGCGGGAGGCCCCGGTCTTGTGGTCAGGCGGGTTCTTCCGGTGTGAGCAGGTGGCGCAACAGGGCCATCGGGTGCGCCTTGAGGCTGAGCCGCATGGAAACGTAGTCTTCGACCACTTCTTCGCCCAGCGACATCTGCGGCAGATAGGCGGCGGGTTCGTCGATCGACTCGCCCTCGATGTCCCGCGCAAAGAGCGGCAGCGGCTGGGTCCCCGCCAGCGCCTTGGCGGCCCACAGGGCGTCGCGCCGGTTGAGCCCGAGAGCGGCGAACACGTCGGCCTCGGCCAGCCGTTCGATCACTGCCGGGGACAGCCCGGCGCGGCGCCAGACATCACCCACCTCGGTGTAACCGTTGCCGCGCGCCGCACACATCCAGGCGGCGTCTTCCTCGCTCAGCCCCTTGATCTGGCGCAACCCCAGCCGCAGGGCCAGGCCGCCCTTGCCGTCCGGTTCCATCACGTTGTCCCAGAAGCTGGCATTGATGCAGACCGGGCGCACCGTGACCCCGTGTTCGCGCGCATCGCGCACGATCTGCGCCGGGGCATAGAAGCCCATCGGCTGGGAGTTCAGGAGGGCGCAGGCAAAGATGCCCGGGTGGTGGCACTTGATCCACGCGCTGGCATAGACCAGCAGCGCGAAAGACGCCGCGTGGCTTTCCGGAAAGCCGTAGGAGCCGAAGCCCTCGATCTGGGAAAAGCAGCGGTCGGCGAAATCCCGGTCATAGCCGTTTTTCTTCATTCCGCGCAGGAACAGGTCGCGGAATTCGCTGACATTGCCGTGTTTCTTGAAGGTCGCCAGCGAGCGGCGCAGGCGGTCGGCCTGTTCGGGGGTGAAGCCCGCGCCGACGATGGCGATCT
>CAYGNE010000105.1:0-8333 GCA_964351155.1 uncultured Rhodobacterales bacterium
ATCACGCGTTTTTCCTGCGCCACCTCGTAGCGCGGATGCAGCGCGGACAGCTTGACCGAGATGCCGGGGTTGGCGCGGATGTCGTCGGATGTGCAGGCCGTGGCAATCGCGGTGATCGCGCGCGAATAGCTGAGGTGATAGCGCGCGGCGTCGGCCTCGGTGCGCGCCGCCTCACCCAGCATGTCATAGCTGTAGGTATAGCCCTTTGCTTCCATCCCGGCGGCGCGTTTCATCGCCGAAACGATGGTTTCGCCAAGCACGAACTGGCGGCCCATTTCCTTCATCGCGCGCCCGACGGCGGTCCGGATCACCGGCTCGCCCAGACGTTTCACGGCGCTGCGCAGCGCGCCCACCGGGCTGGGCCGGTCCTCGTCCAGAACCTTGCCGGTCAGCATCAGCGCCCATGTCGAGGCATTGACCAGCGGCGAAGAGGAATGGCCCAGGTGCTTGCCCCAGTCGCTGGGCGCGATCTTGTCCTCGATCAGCGCATCGATGGTGTCCGCGTCGGGCACCCGCAGCAGCGCCTCGGCGAGGCACATCAGCGCGATGCCCTCGTCCGTGGACAGCCCGTATTCGGCCAGGAACACCTCCATGAGTCCGGGGGCCGCGCCCGACCGGATGTTGCGCACCAGATCGGCACCCGCGGCACAGATCGCGGCGCGGTCGGCCATGGACAGGCCGGCCTCGGTGATCAGGCGGTCGATAACGGCCTGTTCGTCGACATATTTGCCACTGTCGATCTGATGGCGAAGGGAAGGGGTCAGGGTCATGGCTGGTCTCCGGGTTATCCGCGCAATATACTGTGGAAATCGCGGGCGGTTGCCCCGATTTGACGGCATTTCAGGTCGTTTGACCCGAAGATGAGAGGATTCGCGATGCAAAAGGGCTGGCAGGAGTTGGACAGCTTTGACCGCAAGATTCTGGCGGTTCTGGCCGAGGACGGGCGGATCAGCATCACCGATTTGGGGCGCCGGATCGGCCTGTCGAAATCGCCGACCCAGGCCCGGCTGCGCCGGTTGGAATCCGACGGCGTGATCACCGGTTACCGGGCGCTGATCGACCCGATCCGGCTCGGGCTGGACCACGTGGCCTTTGTCGAAGTCCGCCTGAACGACACGCGCGAGGCGGCGCTCGCGGCGTTCAATGCCGCCGTGGCCCGGATCGGAGAGATCGAGCAGGTGCACCTGATCGCCGGGAATTTCGATTACCTGATGAAGATCAGGACCCGGTCCATGACCGAATACCGGCTTGTTCTGGCAGAGAAAATCTCGACCCTGCCGCATGTGTCCGGGACCTCGACCTATGTCGCGATGCAGGCCGTCAAGGAGGACGCATCGCTGGGACCGCTCGGAAATGTGACTTGATTCTCGCGCCGCGCGCGCCAGCATGACAGACATGACACGCATGCTCCTGATCGCGGCCTCGCTCGCCGCAACCTGTGCCGCCGCGGATGTTGCCGCGGAATGCCCCGAACCGCCGGATCATTCCGACCGTCTGGATGCGCTGATCGAACAGATCCAGTCCGCCGAGGGCGAAGCCGATGCAAGAGAGATTTCCAACCGCATGTGGGAACTGTGGGCCGATGCCCCGGACGAGCCGGCGCAGGAGATGCTGGACCGCGGGATGAGCCGCCGGGCCGCCTATGATTTCCTTGGCGCGATGACGGCGCTGGATGACCTGGTGGACTACTGCCCGCACTATGCCGAAGGCTATAACCAGCGCGCATTCGTCAGCTTCCTGCGGCAGGATTTCGACGCCGCGCTTGTCGACCTGGACCGCGCCATCGCCCTGTCGCCCAACCACGTGGCGGCCATCGCGGGCCGCGCGCTGACCCTGCTGGGGCTGCGCCGCATCGACGAAGCCCGCGCCGATTTCGAAAGGGCGCTGACGCTGAACCCCTGGCTGCCGGAACGCGCGCTCGCCGATCCGGGCGGCCCGCTCGCGCCGCCGGGCAAGGATATCTGAATCCCGTCCGGTGGCGGCGAAAACTTCTGCCACATCATCCCGACTGACCGTTGAGATGGCATCGCGGTTGTACTAACAAGAGGCGGGATATGCGGGCGTGATGGAATGGTAGACATATCGGACTTAAAATCCGAAGGCCTTTGTGCCGTGTGGGTTCGAGTCCCACCGCCCGCACCAGTTTTCCGCCAAGATGTGTTTTAATTCAACGTGTTGCCGGGTCTTTGGCGCGGGCAACCATGTGTCGGTCCGGCATGCGCGCCACGCCGGGTTGGCCACCCGTTCAAACGGGCGGCCCGTCGCCCCGCGCGATCGGTCTCAGTTGCGGGTGACCGAGTCGAACTTGGCAAAGCCGTCTTCCCCGGCGCTTTCGTAAACGAAAGTCACCTTGTCGCCAGCGGCGAGATTCTCGGGCAGTGTCACGTCGGCGGTGACTTCCCAGACGGTCTTGTCGGTCAGAACGATCCGGTTGGCGACGCGGTCAAACGCGAGGATCACACCAGAGGTTTCATCGGCAATTGCCGGCGATGCGGCCAACAGCGCGGCCAGCAGAACAATGCGCATGGGCATATTCCATCACAGAGGAAAACGCCCTGGGGACCGTTCCTTGCGGCATCCGGTCGGAGCCTCGCGACCCGGATGGATCGCAGATGGCGATGCCCGGACGGGCTTGCAAGTGGGGCGTGGCCCCGAACCGGATATTTTTTTCAAGACGGCCGACCCGGGGTTGCGGAACCCGGCGGCACGAAATGCTCAGTCCTTGAAATTCCGGCTGACCTTGATCTGTTCCCAGGCCCAGACCACCTCTTGCAGCTGCTCTTCCTGGCTGCGGTCGCCGCCGTTCATGTCCGGGTGCAGCACCTTGATAAGTTTCTTGTAGGCCTTGCGCACCTCGGCCTTGGTCATGTTGTCCCGGGCTTCGAGAATCTCGACGGCGCGGCGTTCGGTCGGGGGCAGGCGGCGGCCGGCGCCGCCGTTGCGGCCCGGGTTCTGCGTGGCATTGGCGCCCAGAACCTGGTGCGGATCCTCGATGCCCAGCCGTGCCCAGGCCCGCGCCTCGGGGTCGTTGATCGGCTTGGTCGCGCGCTCCCAGACCTTGTCCTTGGATTGCTGCGCGTTGATCTCGGCCTCGGTGGTGCCGTCAAAGAAATTCCATTTCAGATTGTATTCGCGCACATGCTGCTGGCAGAACCAGAAATAGTCGTCCAGCACGTCGGGGGCCTTGGGCGCGCGGAACTTGCCGGGCTCTTCGCACCCCTCCTGGTGGCATTGCCGGACCGAGGTTTCCGATGCGCCGGACATGCCGCGCCGCCCGCGCGGGTTCTTTTTCTTGGCCGACTTGACCGACATGTCAAAGCCAAACGGATCTGATTTCGTCATCGGGGTACCTTCTTTGACACATCTTTTCGACTCGGAGACAGGAGTTTAAAGTAAGTCTCGCAAGATAGAAGAGGGCGCGGCGAAATTTTTGTCGCAAAAGCGAAATATGACCATCACCCAGACCATCCACGACCGGCTTCAGGCCGCGTTCGAACCCAGCGCACTGGAGGTCGTCGATGACAGCGAAAGCCATCGCGGCCACGGCGGATACCGCGAGGGCGGCGAAAGCCATTTCAATGTGCGCATCCGGTCGGCCGCGTTCAAGGGCCAGTCCCGGATCCAGCGCCACCGCGCGGTTCACACCGCGCTTGGCGCCGATCTGGTCGGGCGCATCCACGCATTGTCACTGGATATCGACGTCTGAGCGAGGCCGGCCCTCAGCCCGGGTCGCGCAATCCGCGGATCACGGCGCGGGCCGGGTCGTCATCGGATACCGGTTCGTCGGCCTCGGGTTCGGCGGTGTCCGGCGCGTCATCCAGCAGCGGCGGGGTCCGCTCGGCGGCGGCGGTCAGGCGCGGGGTTTCCGCCGGTTCGGCGGCGGCGACCGGCGGGGCCGCGACAATCGGCGCGGCGACGGAAACCGGGGTGTCCAGAACCCGGGGGCGGAACCCGGTCTCTTCGGTGTCCAGTGCCCGGCGGAACACCAGCACATTGCGCCATTTCGTGGTCGAACCGGTCAACCCGCTGCGCTCCTGGCTGGGCAGCAGTTCGGCCCGCAGGTACTCCCAGCCCAACGCGCCCATTTCATTCAGGGTGCCTTGGACTGACAGGGCAAACCGCCCTTCCGGAGTTTTCACACCCTTGGCCTTCTGACCTTTGTCCGGGGCGGGAACGACCTTGTATTCATATCGCGGCATGTTGTGACCCTGCGTGATGTTGCGGCACCCTATAGCAGCCCGCCCGCGAAACGCCAGTCCCGACCGGCAATGGCGCCGATTTGGGCGATGCCCCGCAGACATGGCAAGGGGGCGCATTGCGCGCCCCCTGCAGGTCCACGGCGGACCGGTCTCAGCCGATCTGGATCTCGACCGCCTCGGACATGTCTTCGGCGGGTTTTGATATGGTGAGTTCGAGGATGCCGTCAGAGTAGTTGGCGGAAATCGTCGACGGATCGACCCCCCGGCCCAGGTTCACGCCACGCACGTAACGGCCGACCCGGCGTTCATGCATGATCCAGTTGCCATCATTGCGCTGCAGGCCACGGGCCTCGGCGCTGATCGACAGGGTGCCGTCGCTGTACTTGACGTGGATGTCCTCTTTTTTCACTCCCGGCAGATCCATCATCAGGATATAGGCAGCGGGCGTTTCATAGACATCCACCGCCGGCACCCGCGGGTTGCGCGCCGGGCCTTCGGGCGCGTCCTCTCCGAACACGCGTTCCAGCACGTTTTCATGATGGTTCTCGGACAGCATGACCGTACCGAACGGCGAAGAAATTCGTTGGGGCATGGTTTACTCTCCCGGCGTTGGCTTGGTTGACGAAATCGGAATGCGGATATCCGATGGCTCTTCCAGTTCGGCGGTTGGATAATCCTCCTTGAGCCACTTTATCAATGACAATGTCATCAGGGTCAGCACCACCATCAGCGGCAAGGCAACCACCACCGATGCCGCCTGCAGCGCGCTGAGACTGTCCTTGCCGCCCGCGAACATCAGCGACAGTGACACCGCCGCCAGGGCAATCGCCCAGAAGAACCGGTGCCAGCGCGCGGGCTCGACCGCCTCGCCGGTATCCTCGGTTGCCACGGTGGCCAGCGTATAGGCCGAACTGTCCAGCGTGGTTGCGCCAAAGATGAAGGCCAGGACCACGAACACGACCAGCAGCGGCACCGCGAACGGAATGCTGCGCCCGCCCAGTTCCATGATCGTCGCGACGATGGCTTCGGGCGCCTGTCCGTCGGTGACCATCTGGCTCAGGTCCATGGTGCCTTCGAGCTGGAAGAACATCGAGCTGTTGCCCAGCACCGCGAAAAAGATCCAGCAGCCGAACGAACCGCCGAGGATTTCCACCGCGATCAGCTCACGAATGGTGCGCCCGCGCGAAATGCGCGCCACGAACAGACCCATGAACGGGGCATAGGCGATCCACCAGGCCCAGTAGAAGATGGTCCACCATTCCGGGAACGTGCCCCCGGCATCGAGATAGGATTTGCCCTCGCTGGCGGCCTCGATGAATTTCTGTCCCTTGTTGATCGGGTCGACATAGAAACTCATCTCGATGAAGTTCTGCACCAGAAGACCGATCGAGTTGGTGAACGTGTCCAGCATGAAGATCGTCGGCCCGAACAGGAACGAAAAGCCCAGCACGAACAGGATCAGCCACAGGTTGATGTCCGACAGCACCTTGATGCCCTTTTCCAGCCCGGAATAGACCGAAAAGCCGAAGATCGCCGACCAGATCGCGATCACGATCAGGTCCAGGGTAAAGTTGCGCTCGACATTGAACAGCTCGGCCAGACCCGCCGACAGCATCGGCGTCCCGAGACCCAGCGAGGTGCCCACGCCGCCGATCAGGCCGAACATGAACAACACGTCGATCATCTTGCCCACGGTGCCATTGGCATGCTTTGAACCGATCACGCCCTCGCAGGCGGCGGACAGGCGCAGGATCGAGCGGCCCTTGTTCCAGTAGAGATAGGCCAACGGCAGGGTCGGGATGCAATAGACCGCCCAGGCGGTGAAACCCCAGTGAAACAACCCGTACATCGCCGCCCATTCGGTCGCGGTCTGCGACTTGGGTTCGATGCCAAAGGGCGGGCCGGCATAATAATAGGCCCATTCGATGGTGCCCCAGTACATCACGCTGGCGCCGATCCCGGCGCAGAACAGCATCGCCACCCAACTGGGCAGCGAGAATTCCGGGCGCGCGTCCGGCCCGCCGAACCGGACCTTGCCGAACCGTCCCATGGCGAAATAGACCAGGATGGCAAAGGTTCCGATGGTGAACCAGAGATAGGCCCAGCCCAGCGTCTTGGTCGACCATGACAGCGCCTTGCCGAGGATGGCCTTGCCCTCGGCCGGGAACATCACCAGCGGTGCGGAAAAGCACACGATGACGACCAGCGCCGTCCAGAAGATGACTTTATCGATTTTTGGTCCTTGCATGATCTTCTCCGGGTTCGAGCTTCAGAAACGGCCGGCCTGCGCGCCCTCTTTCCCGAAATCGGGGGACGCAAAGGCTTCAAACCGCGGACGAATGGCTTCGATATTCTGGGCCCACCACTGCGAGTCATAGCGCAGGGCGTTGGCCATGTTGGCCGCGCTGGTCGGCAACAGGGGCGCCATCTCGGGCGAGACCTTGGCCTCGGACGATTTGCGCGCCGGGCCATAGGAAATATAGCTGGTCCATTCCGCCAGCTTGTCGGTGCTGGTGGCGTACCTGATGAAATCCAGCGCCGCCTGCAGGTTGCGCGAGCCCTTGGGGATCGCGAACAGGTCGTATTCCCAGATCTGCCCGTCCCAGACGATGTGGATGTCCTCGCCGCGCTCGACGATGGGGCGGAACAGCCGCCCGTTCCATGCCATGCTCATGCTGACCTCACCCGAGGCCAGCATCTGCGCCGGCTGCGGGCCGCGCTCCCACCAGACGATGTCCGAATGGATCGTGGCCAGCCTGTCGAACGCCCGGTTCAGCCCGTCCGGCGTGTCCAGCACCGCGTAAACCTCGCCCGCCGCCACGCCATCCGCCATCAGCGCCCATTCCAGGATGCCGCGCGGGTCGCGCCGGATGCCGCGCTTGCCGGGAAATGTCTCGACATCAAAGAAATCCGCGATCGTGCCGGGCGCGGTGTCGAAACTGGCCCCGCCATAGGCATAGACCGTCGACCACACCAGGTTGCCGACCCCGCATTCATGCAGCGCGCCGTCGCGGAAATCCTCGCCCGCCGCGGTGCCGTCCGCCCCGGGGGGCAGCGTGCCCGCGTCGATCACCTCCAGCAACCCCTCTTCGCAGGCCTGGATCAGGTCGGAATACTCCATGTCGATCACGTCCCAGGTGACATTCGCCGCCTCGACCTGGCGCCGGATTTCCTCGATCCCGCCGTTATATTCCGCCATCTCGGCATAGCTGCCGGTCTGCTTTTCCCAGGGCCGCAGCAGCGCCAGCATCTGCGCCCGCGCCGCACTGCCCCCGAAATTCACCAGTGTCAGATCGGAATGCGCAGGGGCCTGCGTGCCCGTCATCACAAGGGCCGCCAGCAGGGACAGGCCCAGCAGACCGCGTTTGATCGGATTCTTCATGAGATGTCTCCCTGCGTTGATGTGCTAGAGACTCCCAAGCTTCATCTGCTTTACCTTACGTTAGCGGAGAAAAAAACGACAAAACCCGGCCTGAAAACGACAAAGTTAAGGGTTTATCAACCATTGCGCCCCACACGCACCGGAAAAGTGCGCAAAACCATTCACACGTTAAGGTTATCGGGTTTCGCAGGCGGATCAGGGGGTTCCACGGCGAAATCCGCGCCCGATCGTGTCACCGGATGCCAATGCCGCGCCCGGCGCGCGCGGGGCGGGGCAGGGCGGCATGGGCCTCTGCCATGGCCGCGAACTTGGCCGCCACGTCGGGCGGAAACGGCGCCACCCTGGGCCCGCTCATGTCGATATGCAGCCCCAGCGCCTCGCCCGTCGCCGCCAGCCAGCCATCCTCGTGAAAAAGCTCCTGGTAGGTGTGAAACCGCTTCTCGTCATGATCGACCAGTTGCAGGCTCACCCGCACCCGGTCGCCCGCGTGCAGCTCGCGCAGGTAGCAGATATGAAACTCCGCCGTATAGCTCGTGAATCCCCGCGTCCTGGCATAGTCCGGCCCCAGCCCGAGCAGCTCATAGGCCTCGTCCGCACAGAGATCGAACAGCACGTTGTAATAGGCCATGTTGAGATGGCCGTTATAGTCGATCCATTCGGGCAGCACAGTCAGAACGCCCGATTTGAGCAGGGCCGGATCGTGGTCTTGCGGGGCGCTCATGAGGGTCTCCGTCGCGGCCGGGGCGAACCGG
>CAYGNE010000105.1:8343-11142 GCA_964351155.1 uncultured Rhodobacterales bacterium
GTTCAGATGGCCGTTGTAATCGATCCATTCCGGTTTCACCTGCATGACACTGGACATGAATGGTGCTTGGTCTGACATCGGCGATTTCTCCTTGCTCGTCCCGACGGACCGTAACGCCCATTCGCCGTCAAGTACCAGTCCCGCCGGCCCGCGACAAACAGGGTGTCATTCACCTTTTCTTCTTTGATCCAACCTTGCCTGATCTTCCCGGTAAATTCTCAAATCGTCATCCGTGCCCAACTCCTTCACGACAATGCCGGACAGGTCGAGATGGATCTGGGCAAGATCCAGATAGGCGGGATCCTCCGTTTTGTCGTAGAAAATCCGATAGGCATTTGCAATGTTGCCCTGTGTTCGCATCCAGTCGATCGGATATTCGTCACGGGTATAGACCTGCAGCGTGTCGGTCAGAACGGCAATGGCGCGCATCAATGACCCGTTGCCGGTTTCCTGAGCGCCCAGCCGCGTCAAATCGGTTCCGATGTTGAACTGCGCTCTCGCCCATTCCTGCGGGTCGTCTTCGCGCGTATAGACGTCGAGCGTTTCGACATAGGCGTCGATTGCCTCCGCCTTCATTATGATGTTTGCCGTGCGGTCCGCGAGCGCGGACAAGGCAAAGGAATATTGCGCCTTGGTGATCGCCCAATCCTGCGGGTTCGTGTTGCGCGCGTAAATGCTCAGGGCGTCGGAATAGGCCTCGACCGCCTGTTCCAGCCTCGCCGCGCTGTTGGTGCGTTCTCCGAGTTTCAACAGCGCCCGTCCCAACTGGGCCTGCGAATGTGCCCAGGAGGCCGCGTGGAACAATTCCACATAGACCGGCCCGACCCGACGATAGGCCAGAACCGCCCTGCCCAGAAACTCTGTGTTGTTTTCCCACTCGTCAAGAACGAGATAGGAACCGCCGATGTTCGTCAGGGCATTGGCCCAGATGCCCTTGTGTTCCTGGCGCATCTCATCGGTCACAATCTTCTCATAGGCGCCGATCGCTTCGTGCATCCGCTCCGGATTTTTCTGCAACAGCGAGACCTGTTTGAGTGCATGCCCCAGGCCGGCCTGCAGGAGTGCGTTCTGCCTGGTGTCCTGGCCCAGCGACGCAGGGGCCAGGCCGACGCGAAACGCCGTGATCGCATCCTGCAACATTTCCGGATCGTCCAGGGCCGCGCCCTGTTCCCGCAGCGCCGAAGCGATGATGAACTGCGTCCGGAGCCATTTGTCCGGCGCGTTTTCGCGGCTGAATACCAGCTGCGTCTTGGAATGGGCGAGGATACCTTCCCGGGTTTTGGCCGGGTCCTTGCTGCGCGCACCGATCAAGATCAGTGTTTCACCCAAATTCGCCTGGCTGTTCGCCCAGCTTAACGGAGAGCTGTCCCGCCTGACCTCGAGCAGCGAACTGCGAAACGCGGCGGCCGCCTGTTCCAGCCTCTCCGTGTCCGTCTCGGCCTGGCCCAGTTGCATGAGGGCAATGCCCAGATTGTTCTGAACCGTGGACCACAGGTCGGGGGCCTTTTCCCGCGGCAGTACATCCAGTATCTCCAGGAAAGCGATCCGCGCCTCTTCCAGCAGGTCCTGATCCCCGGTGACATTTGCCAGGTTGCGGATGAAATTGGCGACGTTGTTTTGCTGTTTGGCCCAGCCCAGCGGTTCCTTTTCACGACTGCGCACCACCATGACAGAGCGGGAAACCGCAATCGCTTCCTCCATCATGGGAATATCGTTATTCGCGAGTCCGAGAGAGAACAGGGCATTTGCGAGATTGTTCTGGCTTGCGGCCCATTGCAGGGGAACCAGATCGCGCGTTCGCACCGACAATGCATTCTCGATGGAAACGACGGCGGCTTCCAGAAGCATCGTGTCGTCATATCGTTGATACAGAATTTCGAGCGCGACCCCCAGGTTGTTCTGCGCTTCCGCCCATTGAAGCGAGGCCGTGCCTGGGTCCCAGTCTGCCAATGCGGTTTGATAGGCGACCGCCGCACGTTCCATCGTGGTGGATTCAACCTGGGTTTGCCCAAGGTTGAAAAGCGAGTTTCCAAGCGCGCTATACGAAATGCGCTCCTGTAACGTCCCGGTGGCGTGCGCCACCAGCTCTTCGCCAAGTGATACGGCAACTTCCAGCTCCAAACGCGAACCGTTGCTTGATCCGCGTTCATACCAATGCTTGTGAGCCGCAATCAGGGCACCAAATCCGCCGCCGCTTTCCTCAACCTCTTCAAGTACAAGACGCACCACCCGGTCGATGTCCCTGGCCTGGATGGCCTCCGCCAGTGCGGGATCCGGGGTGGCCGCCTGCGCCCTCCAGACATGGGGATCAACCGATTGGATTTCCGAAACGGCCGGAACCGTTTTCGGAATGAGAATTGCCCCGGCTTTCGCGACACCATTGCCGAAACCCGACACGCAGGTGAATGCGAAAACAAGGCCAATGGCAGATCTGTTTATTTGTCTCATTTGTTTTCCAAAAATGGAGTTACTGGATAATACAACGCCGCAAAAAAACGAAACGCCGGTATTCGTTTTGGCGAGGTTGCCGACAATACCATAATAGGGCGGCAATCGCATTGCCGCAAATCTTCCATTGCAAAACAGGAATTGATGCGCGCCAGGCGGGCATTTCGCGGCGTTTCGCGCAGACAGAATTCGGATGACCGATCTCCCCGAAATCCCGGGCCGAACGATCCAACCGAGGTGTCAGTCCGGTGCTGCACACCGCGTATGTACGCAGTATGCACGCGATCTGTACGCCCTGCACAGGGGGTTTACAGCCCCAGCTTGGTGCTCACGATCTCGTTCACGGCCTTG
>CAYGNE010000106.1:0-2697 GCA_964351155.1 uncultured Rhodobacterales bacterium
GCAGAAAAGGTTTTCATGGCAGGAGTTTCCTGTTGGACGTGAAAGACCGGCACAAAGACATGCCGGCCCAAATTCGATGAGCGGGGTTTACGCTTTGCCCGCCACACAGTCAAGGCAAGCAACCGACACTTTATTGCACGTTTTCAATAAGTTAAAAAATAGGTATTATTTTACCCCACTCCTGGATGCTATTGCCGCACGGCCAACACACCACAAAGGCATCTTTGCCGGTGACCTGTTGCGACAGTTACCGATACGCTTGATCCTTGGCGCCTCAGTCAGCCGCGCTTCGTTTTGGCGGAATGGAATATGTCATACTGGCGCGCGCCACGGGTTTGTCATTCCCTTCTGAAAAGATAAGAATATCAGTGACGGAC
Organism: uncultured Rhodobacterales bacterium; assembly: GCA_964351155.1. Classification (GTDB taxonomy): domain Bacteria; phylum Pseudomonadota; class Alphaproteobacteria; order Rhodobacterales; family Rhodobacteraceae; genus CAYGNE01. The sequence continues at coordinate 378 of CAYGNE010000106.1, forward strand.
AAAGCGCGCCCAAGTTTCAGCAACCTGCCCTTCGCGATCAGATCCCGACCCGCTTCGGGTTTGCGCATGAAATCCATCGAACAATTCGTGGTCACAGCCAGAGCTTCGCGTCCGATCGGTGCCATTGTCGCGACATAGGCGGTCACATCGGCCAGTGCAAACATCGACGGACCGGACACTGTGCCGCCGGGTCGCAGGTGACGTTCTGCCGTCAAAAGGCGCATGATCACGGTCTCGCCATCCAAGTGATCGATCGCAAAATCCTCGCGGACCTGCGGAAAAACGTTTTGCAAGTATTGCATCATTTCTGCGGCGGTGAATTTCGGGTCCATGCTTTCCTCTGCTGCTGTCGGTTGTTAACGTTGCCGCAAAGACATGCGAGGGCAAGATGGCAATTCTGGAACGTAACGACACCGGCGCAGTGGCGCATCTGACACTGAATGCACCCGAGCGGCTGAACGCTCTGTCCGATGAAATGCTCGCGGCGCTGCAGGAGCAATTCGATCAGCTGAAGTCCGACACGCGGATCCGCGCTGTGATCCTGTCGGGTGCGGGCAAGGCGTTTTGCGCAGGCCACGATCTGAAGCAGATGACCGCGGGCCGGCAGGCCGAAGATGGCGGGCGGGCATATTTTGCCGACCTGTTCAACCGGTGCGCCGCCATGATGATCAGTATACGGTCCCTGCCCCAGCCGGTGATCGCACAGGTTCACGGAATCGCCACGGCAGCGGGCTGCCAGTTGGTTGCTTCTTGTGATCTGGCGATTGCGACGCACGATTGCCGCTTTGGGGTCAACGGAGTCAATATCGGACTGTTCTGTTCGACCCCGATGGTTGCTCTTTCCCGAAACATCCCGCGAAAACAGGCGTTTGAGATGCTGACAACCGGCCAGTTCATCGGCGCGGAGCGCGCGGCGGAGCTTGGTCTGATCAACAGATACGTCCCGGCAGAACAACTTGAAGCCGAAACCCATGCATTGGCAGAAACGCTGGCCGCCAAGCTTGGCGTGGCGGTCGGGATCGGCAAACAGGCCTTTTATCACCAGTTGGAACTGCCACTGGAGCAGGCCTATGCTTACACCGGCGACGTGATGGTGCAGAACATGTTGATTCGGGAAACCGAAGCAGGAATCGCCGCCTTTCTGGACAAGCGACCGTATGATTGGCAGCAATAATTCATTTGTTTCACAAAAAAATTAGGATTGTTTCCAATTTAGGGCTTCCAATCAAGGCACGACTATGGCAAGGCTAGGGCACGAGCTTCGTCTCGTCACATTTTGGGTCGCCGTGGGCGGAAGGTCCCTCCAGACCGGATCTCTCACCGGTTCGACATTCCCGCAACGGCGACCCCAAAATTTTCCTATACTGACAAACTAACGCCACATGCGCACCGTTGCGCTATGTGGCCACCTGTCTTACATGGCCAAACATGACTCCTGTGCTACATATCGTCGGCGGCGGAATGGCCGGATCCGAAGCCGCCTGGCAGGCGGCGGAAATGGGCGTGACCGTGGTCATCCACGAAATGCGGCCCAGGGTGGAAACCTTTGCCCACAAGACCGGGAACCTGGGCGAAATGGTATGTTCCAACTCGTTCCGGTCCGATGACTCGGAGCAGAACGCCGTTGGGTTGTTGCATTGGGAGATGCGCGCGGCAAATGGGCTGATCATGGCAACCGCGGATCAGCACCGGCTGCCAGCGGGCGGCGCGCTTGCGGTGGATCGCGATCCCTTTGCCGAAACCGTCACGGCCCGTCTCAAGGCACATCCGCGAATCTCGGTATCCAATGAAGAGATCACTTCGCTTCCCGATGACGGACACTGGATCATCGCCACCGGCCCATTGACTTCGGCAGGGCTTGGCGCGGCGATACAGGCGGAAACCGGCGCCGAGGCGCTGGCCTTCTTTGATGCAATTGCCCCGATCGTCTATTTCGACAGCATTGACATGTCCAAGGCATGGATGCAGTCGCGATACGACAAGGGCGAAACCGAAGCCGAGCGCACGGCTTATCTTAACTGCCCGATGGATCGCGCACAGTACGAAGCATTCATCGATGCGCTGCTGGCAGCCGACAAGACCGAGTTTCACGAGGGTGAAACCGCCGGCTATTTTGATGGCTGCCTGCCGATCGAGGTGATGGCGGAACGCGGGCGTGAAACACCGCGTCATGGGCCGATGAAACCCGTCGGGCTGACGAATCCGCATGCGCCGGACGTCAAGGCCCATGCCATTGTCCAGTTGCGCCGGGACAACGCCCTGGGAACGCTCTATCATATCGTCGGGTTCCAGACCAAGATGAAATACGGTGCGCAGACAG
>CAYGNE010000106.1:2707-11067 GCA_964351155.1 uncultured Rhodobacterales bacterium
CTGCGGATGATTCCCGGGCTGGAAAAAGCGCGGTTTGCGCGGCTGGGAGGAATCCATCGCAATACATTTCTGAACTCCCCGACACTTCTAGACAACCAGATGCGCCTGCGCAGTCGGCCCAACATCCGTTTTGCCGGGCAGATCACCGGTGTTGAAGGATATGTCGAAAGTGCCGCGATGGGGCTTCTGGCGGGTCGCATGGCGGCGGGCGAATTGCTGGGCGAGCCGGTCCCGGCACCGCCGGCCACAACGGCCACCGGAGCCCTGGTCACGCACATCACAGGCGGGGCCGAGGCCAAGACCTTTCAGCCCATGAACGTTAATTTCGGCTTGTTTCCCGCGGTCGAGGGTCTGAGAGGTGGCCGCAGGGGCAGAAAGGACCGCTACAAGGCCTACACAGACCGCGCCAAGGCAGATTGGCAGGCGTGGATCGGTCAGACGGCACTGGACGCCGCCTGACATCGCCGCATAGGGTGCGTGCATGAGCGACGGATTTCTGAACAAGGCTTATGGCGCAAAGGATGCCGCCAGCACGCGCAAGCTCTATGATGACTGGGCTGCCAGCTACGAGTCCGAAATCGCCGAAAACGGGTACGCGACCCCTGGCCGGTGTGCTGCCGCACTCAAGGCCCATTCGGTTGATGTCACCCTTCCCGTGCTGGATTTTGGGTGCGGTACGGGGCTGTCCGGGCTTGCACTGAAACTGGCCGGGTTCACAACCATCGACGGGGTCGATCTGTCCGCTGAAATGCTGGATCGCGCGCGGGCAAAATCGCTTTACCGGAATCTGGACCGGATAGAGGCCGATGCGCCGCTGCCCCATGCCCCCGGCCATTACGCAGCAATAGCGGCGATAGGCGTAATCGGCGCGGGCGCCGCCCCGATCTCTGTCTTTGACACCATCATGTCAGGGCTCACAAGCGGCGGACTGTTCGTTTATTCCTTCAACGATCACGCGCTCGCCAACCCTGCAAACGAAGCCCGGATGCAGGCATATATCGACGATGGTCGCGCAAACCTGCTTTTCAAGGAATACGGCGAGCACCTTCCCGGAATCGGGTTGAAGTCCAACGTATATGTCATTGAGAAAAAGTGACTTTTACAACCCGCTTTGCACCATCTCCGACCGGCCCCCTGCACCTGGGCCATGCCTATTCCGCCCTGCTTGCGCATGACATGGCCCGCGCAGAGAATGGTCGCTTCCTGCTCCGGATAGAAGACATCGACCAGACAAGGTGCCGCCCTGAATGGGAGGCGCAGATTTATGAAGACCTGAAATGGATGGGCATACACTGGGATGAGCCGGTCATGCGGCAATCCGAACGGGCGGCGGCTTACAACGCGGCTCTGGATGACCTCTGGTCACGCGACTTGCTCTATCCCTGTTCCTGCACACGACGCGATATCGCGGCCGCCGCCTCTGCCCCGCAAGAGGGCGGCGACCCATTGGTCGGCCCGGACGGTGTGGTCTATCCGGGCACGTGCAGGCCAAAAGAAAATTCTCGGCACGGCCTTGAACCGAGACCCGACAAGACCGCGTTACGCCTGCATATGGCTGCCGCCGCCGCCCTGGTTTCGGAATCCGGCACGCATTGCGCCGGCCTCAACGACCGGCCCATTCAATTCCATGACACCGGGCGGCGTTCGGCCGGCCAATCGGAAAAGCGGAGCATAACCCGTGATGAACTCGAACGGGAAATCGGGGATATCGTGCTGTCCAGAAAGGACCATTTGGGCTCCTACCACCTTTCGGTTGTTCTGGATGACGCGGCACAGGGCGTTACCCATGTGGTGCGCGGAGCGGACCTTTTCGAAGCCACGTTCATCCACGTGACTCTGCAACGGCTCCTCGGGCTGCCAACGCCGGTCTACCACCACCATCGTCTGATCCGCGACGAAAACGGCAAGAGGCTGGCCAAGCGCGACGACGCCCGCGCGATCGCCAGGTTCCGCTCCGAGGGCGCAACACCCAAGGATATACGCGCGATGGTTGGACTCTGAAATCACTGCATCGGCGTCATCAGTTCCCTTTCGGCCCCGTCCCGCACGGCGGTGAAAAAACAGCTACGCCGGTTCGTATGACAGGCCGGGCCCTTCTGGCGAACCGTCACAAGGATGCAGTCACGGTCACAATCCACCCGGAAATCGACCAGTTCCTGAACATGCCCCGAAGTCTCGCCCTTGACCCAGAAGCTCTGCCGCGAGCGCGACCAGTAGGTGACCCGACCCGTTTCAAGTGTCTTGTGCACCGCCTCGGCGTTCATCCAGGCCATCATCAAGACCTCGCCACTTTCCGCGTCCTGCGCGATGGCCGGGATCAGGCCCGCCTCGTTATAGACCAAAGTATCGGGTTCGAAGGTCATGGCGAAAAACCTTTTGCATCGGCGTTTTGCGGCCTTATGTATGGGGAAGTCCGCAAGAGGGAAAGCCATGTCCGGCGAAACCGATCTGATAAAGCTCTACTCTGCCCGTATTCTGGCGCTGGCTGCGGATATTCCGCACCTGGAACGCCTTGGTAACCCGGACGCGACGGTCAAGAAACGCTCGCCGCTTTGCGGTTCGACGGTGACTGTGGACGTCAATGTCGAGGACGGAAGAATCACGGGTTTCGGTCAGGACGTGAAGGCCTGTGCGCTCGGTCAAGCTTCGGCATCGGTTGTTGGCGGGGCAATAATCGGTGCGACGCGGCAACAGGTCGACACCGCCCGGGACCAGTTGAAAGCGATGCTGAAACAGGGCGGACCGGCCCCCGATGCCCCGTTTGACGGTCTTGAAGTGCTCATACCGGCGCGTGACTACAAGAACCGGCATGCTTCGATCCTGCTGGCGCTGGAGGCGACAGCCGAAGCCATGGAAAAGGCCGAACAGGCCAACTGCGCCTGAGCTGACGAACCTGCAAAAAAACCGCCGCACATCCCGGGCGGATGGCGGCGGCAGTGAAGCTCTCTCAAGTGGGAAACGGACCATCCGGCGGAGCCATGAGGCAGGCCCCGTAGGGTATGGGACAGGCAGGTCACCCTTGCATCGAAATTGGGATGGGATGCGGGAGGTCCGACATGAGATCGCAGGCAGAAAAGGGACGCCGGGTCAGATCAGACCGGGCACATGCAGGGCAACAATAAGCATCACCATCAGAGCACCCGCCCCGATCGCATCCTGCCACAGGGTTTCCTGAGTGCGATGAAATACGGCTTTGATTTGGTGCATCATGGCGTTTGGCTCCGGGTCAGTCATTAATTATTTGTTGACCTTTTGTTCTCATTTTGCCGCGCAGATGTAAAGAACTTTTTGAGAACATTTGTGAACTTTGGTGGATTTTTTACTTAACCTACTGAAATCAAACGAATTGCCTGATCCTGTCGCATGAGCCACAGCAGCACCCGCGCGGCCCGTCCCCGTGCGCTGTCCAGGCCCGGGTCAGCGGCCAGCAACGCCCTCGCATCGCTTTGCGCGACCGCCATCAACGCGGCTTGACGCTCCAGATCGGCAATCTGGAATCTCGGCAATCCGGACTGTGCGGTGCCAATGACATCCCCCGCCCCCCGTATCGACAGATCGGTTTCCGCGATCACGAATCCGTCCTCCGTTTCGCGCAGCACCTCAAGCCGCTTTCGCCCCCCGTCGGACAGGGGCGGCTGATACATCAGCAGACAGGTCGACGCGGCATCGCCCCGCCCGACCCGGCCTCGCAACTGATGGAGCTGTGCCAACCCGAAAATCTCTGCCCTTTCGATCACCATGATGGTGGCATTCGGCACGTTCACCCCAACCTCGATTACCGTGGTCGCGACGAGCACCTTGGTTTCTCCAGCCTGAAATGCCGCCATTGCAGCGTCCTTGTCAGCCGGCGGCATCTGACCGTGAACAAGCCCCACAACGCCCTCGCCCAGAATGGCCCGCAATCGCTTGAACCGATCCTCCGCGGCTGTCAGATCAACGACTTCGGATTCCTCGACCAGCGGGCAAACCCAGTAACACTGCCGTCCCGAGTCGATTGCGCCACGCAGATGTCCGATCACCTCTTCCATCCGCTCTGTACTGACAACCGCCGTTTTGATCGGTTTCCGTCCGGGCGGTTTTTCGTCCAGGACCGAGACATCCATATCGCCATATTGCGCCAGCGCCAGGCTGCGGGGAATGGGCGTGGCCGTCATGACAAGAACATCCGCGCCGACGCCCTTTTCGGCCAACTCCATGCGCTGTCGCACACCGAATCGATGCTGTTCATCAATGATTGCCAGGCGCAGGTCCTGAAATTGCACATCCGGTTGAAACACCGCGTGCGTTCCGACCAGGATCTTGATCTTGCCGTCGGCAAGCGCCCTGAGTTTTGCCTTGCGCTCGCCCCCCTTGTCGCGCCCTGTCAGCAGCTCCAGCACAATGCCGGCTTCCTCTGCCAACGGTTGCAACGCTTCCAGGTGTTGCCGCGCAAGTATCTCGGTAGGTGCCATCATCACCCCCTGCCCGCCCGATTCGACCGCGACCAGAAGTGCAATGAACGCAACAAGCGTCTTGCCTGCGCCGACATCGCCCTGCAGAAGACGGCTCATTCGTTCCGGCCCCGCCATGTCTGCGGCAATCTCTTCGATCGCGCGCGATTGTGCCGAAGTTGGACGGTATGGGAGCGAATTCAGGACCTTGCCCTGCAACTTTCCGGTTCCGATACTGACGATGCCGCGTGACTTGCGTTCCCGTCGGCGCGCAATGGCGAGTGTCAACTGATGCGCCATCAACTCGTCATAGGCCAACCGTGCCCGCGACGGTGCCGTTGGGCTGATGTCGTCCAATCCTGACGGGCTGTGCGCCGCGCGCATCGCGGCCTGCCAGTCGGGCCAGCTCTCTCGATCCCTTTGCTTGGGGTCGATCCACTCGGCAAGATCCGGGAGTCTTTCCAGCGCGCCCTGGATCGCTTTGAACATGGTTTTCTGGGTGACGCCCTGCGTCAGATGATAAACCGGTTCGAACTCGGGAATATCATCGGCCTCGTCCACGGACAGCATGTGGTCGGGATGCACCATCTGCGCCATGCCATCGAACAACTCCAGCTTGCCCGATACAACCCGCCGCGCGCCCGGTGGCAACACCCGCCTGAGGTATTCCGGGCGGGCATGGAAAAACACCAGCTGAAAATCGCCCTGCGAATCCTCCACATGCACGCGATAGGCTCCGCCCCGGCCGCGTGGGGGCCGATGCGCCCCGACCGTCACCTCAACCGTCAGTGTCGCCGGGATATCGACGCCCCGGATCGTGTCTCGCCGACGACGGTCGACCACCGCATATGGCAGCGAAAACAACAGGTCACGCGGCGTTGTTACATCCACTTGGGCCAGCAGCTGCGCGGTCTTTGGCCCAATCCCCTCCAGCGTTTCGAGCCCCGCAAAAAGCGGGAAAAGCTGTTCCGGACGTCCCGTCATGCCGCCCCGATCAGTTCCAGCCAGCCGTCTTCATCCAGCGTTTCAATTCCCAGTTCGGCTGCTTTCTTGGCCTTGGACCCTGCCCCGGGCCCCGCCACGACCAGATCGGTTCGGGCACTGACCGACCCGGAAACCTTGGCGCCCAGAGCTTCTGCCCGCGCCTTGGCCTCGGCGCGGGACATTTTTTCCAGTGTTCCGGTGAAAACCACGGTTTTTCCGGCCACCGGGCTGCCGGTCGAATCCGGGCGGTGCGCCTCCTGCACCGACAGGTGGTCGACCAGTCGATCAATCGAGGCCCGTTCACTTTCCTGCGCGAATGCCGTGACCAGCGACGACGCCATGACCGAACCCACCCCGTCAATCGACAAGAGCTCGTCCCAATCCGCTCCCTCACGCAGGCGCGCGGCCGTCATCGCGGTTTCGAATGCCGCCCAGTTGCCATAATGCGTTGCCAGCAGGTTGGAGGCTGCTTCGCCCACGTGACGCAAGCCGAGCGCATAGATCAGCCGCCCCAACGGAATAGTCCGTTTCTCCTGGATGGCGGAAAACAGGTTGGATGCGGATTTTTCACCCCAGCCTTCGCGGTTCTTCAATTGTTGCAGGCCGTGGCCATAGCGGGATTCCAGCAAGAAAATGTCCGCAGGTTCCCGGATCCACCCGTCCTGGTAAAACTGCTCAACCTGTTTGGCACCAAGACCTTCAATGTCAAAAGCCGCCCGCGAAACAAAATGCTTTAGCTTCTCGACCGCCTGGGCCGGGCAAATCAGACCGCCACTGCAACGGCGCACCGCATCACCCTCTTCGCGTATCGCATCGCTGCCGCATTCGGGACAAACCGTCGGAAACGCATAGGGCCGTGAATCCTCCGGCCGCTTGGACAGGTCCACATCGGCCACCTTGGGAATGACATCGCCCGCGCGATACACCTGCACCCAATCCCCGACCCGGATGTCCTTGCCGCCGCGGATTTCGCCGCCGCGCGCGTCGCGGCCGGCGATGTAATCCTCGTTGTGCAGGGTCGCGTTGGATACGACAACTCCGCCGACCGTGACCGGCGTCAAACGCGCAACAGGGCTGAGTGCCCCGGTTCTGCCCACCTGGATGTCGATGGCTTCAAGCCGGGTCCACGCCAGTTCCGCCGGAAACTTGTGCGCAATCGCCCAGCGCGGCGTGGTCGACCGAAATCCCAACCGCGCCTGAAGAATCAGGTAGTTCACCTTGTAGACGACGACGTCGATGTCATAACCCAACGTGGCTCTCTGCTCTTCTATTCGGTCATAGTGAGCGATCAGCTCATCCGGCGCGTCACACAGGGCGGTTAACGGGTTGGTTGAAAAACCAAGTGATTTCAGCCGGCCCATCGCCTCCATTTGGGTCTTGGCCAGGGGTTCGGACATCTCGCCCCAACTGTAGGCAAAGAACCGCAGCGGGCGGGACCGTGTGATCTCAGGATCAAGTTGCCGCAACGATCCGGCAGCGGCATTGCGCGGATTGGAAAACTGCTTGGCTCCATTCGCCGCCTGCCGGTCGTTCAGCGCAGCGAAATCCGGATGCGACATGTAGACTTCGCCGCGCACTTCCATCACGGCAGGCGCCCCCGACACTTCCACGGGAATGTCATTGATCGTGCGCGCATTCGCCGTCACGTTTTCCCCGACCGACCCGTCGCCGCGGGTCGCGGCCTGAACCAGCCGCCCATCCTCGTACCGCAGGGACAACGACAATCCGTCAATCTTGGGTTCTGCCGTATAGGTCAGGGGATCGTCAGCAGACAGGCCCAGGTACTTTCGAATACTGGTGTCAAAGGCCGCAACATCTTCTGGGTCAAACGCATTGCCCAGAGACAACATCCGCACGGCGTGGGTGACCTTGGCAAACCCTTCCGAGGGACGCGCACCAACCTCGTCAGATGGGCTGTCCGGGCGTTTCAGATCGGGGAACCGTGCCTCGATCTCGGCATTCCGGCGTTTCAACCGGTCATACGCGGCATCCGAAATGTCAGGCGCATCGTCCCGGTGGTAGGCCTCGTTGGCCTGCCTGAGGATCACAGCCAGGCGGGCAAGTTCCGCCTCGGCCTCGGCGCGTGTCAGTTCCCCTGTTTCGATCCTGTCCGTCACGATTGCGCCCCATCACCGGTTTTCAATCCAGTGATAGGGCGCTGTTGTGATCAGGTCCAGATCACAGATGTCGTGAGTGGTGGATTCAGAATCTGATCAGTCGTGTTTGGGCCCGGCAAAAACCCCGCGGCCCTCAGGCACCGACAGCAATGCGCGGGGTGTCGACCTGGTCACCTTGCGGATCACGCAGCACATAGCCACGCCCCCACACGGTTTCGATGTAATTGTCGCCGCCGGTTGCAGTGCTGAGTTTCTTTCGTAGTTTGCAGATGAACACGTCGATGATTTTCAATTCGGGCTCGTCCATGCCGCCATAAAGATGGTTGAGGAACATCTCCTTGGTCAGGGTGGTGCCCTTGCGCAGGCTGAGCAGTTCCAGCATCTGGTATTCCTTGCCGGTCAGGTGCACCGGTTGATCGTCCACGCTTACCGTTTTTGCGTCCAGGTTCACGGCAATTTTTCCGGTATGGATAACGGATTGTGAATGCCCTTTTGACCGGCGGATAATCGCGTGAATTCGGGCAACCAGTTCTTCCCGGTGAAACGGTTTGGTCAGGTAATCATCCGCACCGAATCCGAAGCCCTTGATCTTGTTTTCGGTGTCATCGGCGCCGGAAAGGATCAAGATGGGGGTTTCAACGCGCGACAATCGCAGCTGGCGCAATACTTCGTGGCCATTCATGTCAGGCAGATTCAGATCGAGAAGAATTAGGTCGTAGTCATAAAGCTTTGCCAAATCAATGCCTTCTTCCCCCAGATCCGTCGCATAGACATTCAGGTTGGCATGGGTCAGCATCAGTTCAATGCTTTTTGACGTCGTGGGGTCATC
>CAYGNE010000107.1:0-11050 GCA_964351155.1 uncultured Rhodobacterales bacterium
GTCGGGAACCTGACGATCATGTTCCGTCATATGCTGCCCAATGCCATGGTCGCGACCCTGACCATGTTGCCGTTCATCGTCACGGGCACGATTTCGGCGCTCGCCAGCCTCGATTTCCTGGGCTTTGGCCTGCCATCCTCGGCGCCGTCACTGGGCGAGTTGACGCTGCAGGCAAAACAGAACCTGCAGGCCCCGTGGCTGGCCTTCACGGCGTTCTTCACCTTTGCCATCATGCTGTCGCTTCTGGTTTTCGTTGTCGAAGGCATTCGCGACGCCTTTGACCCCAGAAAGACCTTCAAATGAGCTTGCTGACGGTCAAGAACCTGTCCGTGTCGTTTACGCAGGATGGCAAGACAACCGCTGCCGTGCGGGGTGTGTCCTTTACCGTGGATCGGGGCGAAACCGTTGCCTTGGTCGGCGAGTCCGGTTCCGGAAAATCGGTAACGGCCCTGTCCACCGTGTCGCTGCTGGGTGACAGTGCCCAGGTGCAGGGCTCGGTTACCTATGACGGCAAGCAGATGATCGGGGCGTCCGAACGGTTGCTGCGCGACGTGCGCGGCAACGATATCAGTTTCATCTTCCAGGAGCCGATGACCTCGCTCAATCCGCTGCACACGATTGAACGGCAACTGTCGGAATCGCTGGCCTTGCATCAGGCGCTTGTCGGAGAGGCGGCGCGGACCCGTATTCTGGACCTGCTGAACAAGGTTGGCATCCGTGATCCGGAAACACGTCTGGGTGCCTATCCGCATCAGCTGTCGGGCGGCCAAAGACAGCGTGTCATGATTGCCATGGCGCTGGCCAATCAGCCTGACATCCTGATCGCGGATGAACCGACGACGGCTCTGGATGTGACGATCCAGGCTCAGATTCTTGACCTTCTGGCGGCTCTCAAATCCGAAGAGAACATGGGGCTTCTGTTCATCACCCACGATTTGGGAATCGTTCGCCGGGTGGCGGACAAGGTCTGTGTCATGAAGGGTGGAGAGATTGTCGAATCCGGGCCCACGGCCGAGATTTTCGAGAACCCGCGGCACCCGTACACCCAGATGCTGCTGGCCGCCGAGCCATCGGGCCACCCCGAAGCGGTCGATCCGGCGGCAGAAGAAATCGCGCAAACGGACCATCTCAAGGTCTGGTTTCCAATTCAGCGCGGGTTCCTGAAACGCACCGTGGGATATGTGAAGGCGGTGAACGACGCATCGCTGTCGGTGCGGGCGGGCGAAACGCTTGGTATCGTCGGCGAATCCGGGTCCGGCAAGACCACGCTGGCACTTGCGATCATGCGGTTGATCGGCTCCGAGGGCGGGATCACCTATCGCGGGCAGAACCTGCGCAAATGGTCGACACGCGAACTGCGCCGTTTGCGCAAGGACATGCAGATCGTGTTTCAGGACCCGTTCGGGTCGCTTTCACCGCGGATGACCTGTCAGCAGATCATTGCCGAGGGCCTGACCATTCACAATGTCGACCCGACCCGCGATCAACGGGAACTGGTTGCCGAGGCGATGGTGGAAACCGGTCTGGACCCGGCAACGATGGACCGGTATCCGCATGAATTCTCTGGTGGCCAGCGCCAGCGTATCGCAATTGCCCGGGCGATGGTTCTTCGGCCCAAACTGCTGGTTCTGGACGAACCGACCTCGGCGCTGGACATGACGGTGCAGGTGCAGATCGTCGAGTTGCTGCGAAACCTGCAGCGCAAATACGGCCTCGCCTATCTGTTCATCTCGCACGACCTGAAGGTGGTGCGCGCCATGTCCCACAAGGTGATCGTCATGAAACAGGGCGATGTGGTGGAATATGGTACCGCGGACGAATTGTTCGAACGTCCACAGACCGAGTACACGCGCACGCTGATTGCGGCAGCCGGGTAACGGCAGCGCGCCAGACACCCGGAAAACCGTCAGATTGCCGAACTGTGTCCCGCCTTGCTGAGATCATAGGCATCGAAGCTGCGCGCAATCATGCGGGTCAGCGGACGGGCCTTGGGCGGGATTGCCAAACCATTTGACGACCGGGCCAGAATGCCGGGGAAATCCTGTTCTGCCTTGGCGAACATTTTTTGGAGTTCGGCGTTGCTCAGCCCAAAGCCCGAAGTGATTTCATCCGCATCGATGCGGAAATCGCACATCAGCGCCTCGATCAGTCGGGCGCGCAAGGCATCCTGATCCTTGAACTGATGCCCGCGGGCCGTGGAAAACCGTCCCTCGCGAATTCTGGCGGTGTGCGCGGAAGTCGCCGGCGCGTTCTGTGCGAAACCCTGGGGAAACCGCGAAATCGACGAGGCGCCAACACCGATCAGCACGTCGGCCGTATCGTCAGTGTAGCCTTGGAAATTCCGGCGCAAGCGTCCGTTGCGTTGGGCGCGGGCCAACCCGTCATCCTGCGTTGCGAAATGGTCGATTCCGATTTCGGCATAGTTATCCCACAGGAAAAGCTTTCGAGCAGTTTCAAACAGGGCCAGGCGCTCTTCGGGCGTTGGCAACGCGTCGGATGGGATCAGCTGCTGTCGCTTGGCCATCCACGGCACATGCGCATAGCCGTAAAGCGCCACCCGGTCGGGATTGAGCGACAGCAGTTTCTGTACGCTTTCGGTCATCCGTTTCTGGGTCTGGTGCGGCAATCCGAACAGGATGTCGGCGTTCAGGCTCGCAATCCCGCGATCCCGGATCATCTCGACGGCGTCGCGCGTTACGTCATAGCCCTGTATCCGTCCGATCGTATGCTGGATCTCGTCGTCGAAATCCTGCACCCCGATCGAGGCGCGGTTCATCCCTGCCGCAGCCAGCGCGTCAAGCCGGGCCTCGTCGATTTCATTGGGATCGATCTCGACAGAGAACTCCGCGTCCTTTCCCAGGGGTACGACCTCGGCAATTGCGCCGGACAACTCGGCCATCATGTCCGGATCGAGCAGCGTCGGGGTCCCGCCACCCCAGTGCAGCCGCGACAGAGTGACACCCTGGGGCAGATACTGTTTCAACAGTTTCAGTTCGGATTTCAGCGTTTCCAGATAGGCCCGAACCGGCGCATCACTCTGCGTCCCCTGGGTCCGGCAGGCGCAGAACCAGCAAAGTCGCCTGCAAAACGGAACATGGACGTAGAGCGAGACCGTGCCGCCTGCCGGAATGCTGGAAATCCAATCCGCAAAAAGCTCTGGCCCCACGTCATTGCTGAAATGGGGCGCAGTCGGGTAGCTCGTGTAGCGGGGCACTTTGGCGTCAAAGAGTCCCAGCCGGGCCAATTGTGATTTCGTAACCATATGTATACGGTAAGTCAGATCGAAACCGGTCCTCCTTGACCCAAATCAATTGGGAAACCATGAACGCTGTCGGTTACACAATTTCTCCGAATTGCTCCCAGTGCCCCATTCGCCACCGGGCCGTTTGCGCACGTTGCGAACCGGACGAACTCCAGCAACTGGAAGAGATCAAGTATTATCGCAGTTTCGAGGCGGGCCAGACCATCATCTGGTCCGGTGACAAAATGGATTTTGTCGGCTCGGTTGTTTCCGGGGTCGCAACCCTGACCCAGACGATGGAAGACGGTCGAACCCAGATGGTCGGGCTGTTGCTGCCATCCGATTTCGTGGGCCGCCCCGGTCGCGACGGCGCGGCCTATGACGTGGTTGCGACAACCGATATCGTCATGTGCTGTTTCCGCAAGAAACCGTTCGAACAGATGATGGCAAGCACACCCCACATCGCGCATCGGCTTCTGGAAATGACGCTGGACGAACTGGATGCCGCGCGGGAATGGATGCTGGTTCTGGGACGCAAGACAGCACGGGAGAAAATTGCCAGCCTGCTCAGCATCTTTGGCCGCCGCGATGCCTCGAATTCAACCAATCCTGCCGGTAACCAGATGGTGTTCGACCTGCCACTGACCCGCGAAGCGATGGCGGACTATCTCGGCCTCACGCTGGAAACCGTCAGCCGTCAGATGTCGGCTTTGAAAAAAGATGGTGTAATCCGGCTTGAAGGAAAACGCCATGTGACCATACCGGACATGGGCCGCTTGATGGAAGAGGCGGGCGATGACGGCGATGGTGGTTTTCTGGCTTGAGACCGGCCGTTCTGGCGCAGCCGGTCTGAAACCCGGCTGACCGTATCGATCCCTTATGCCGGGCAAAGGCACTACATGCGTAACGATGCCTTTGGCGCGGGCCCGTAGTTCTGGCCATGAGTTTAACGTTCGGTTACTTGTACCATTCCAGAACACGGATTGCCGATGGTGGGCCATGCTACCGGAAAGGAAATGACCCGCATGATCCGGCAGCTTTTCCCCATCAGTGCGCTTTTGCTCGGTTCGGCCTTTCTGTTGTTCGCCGGGGGCATCAATGGGCTGATTCTGCCGGTGCGCGGTTCGGAAGAGGGTTTTTCGTCCTTTTCCCTGGGGCTGCTGGGTACGGGATGGGCGGTCGGCTATGTGTCCGGCTGCCTGCTGACGCCGAAACTTGTTGCGACGGTCGGTCATATCCGTGCCTTCGGCGCCCTGTGTTCGCTGTGCGCGGTTGCGGTTCTGGCATCGTTGCTGCTGATGACGCCCTGGGCGTGGATACCGTTGCGCGGGCTATCGGGCTTCTGCTTTGCCGGCACGGCGATGATCGTCGAAAGCTGGCTGGGCGAACGCGCCACCGCGGCCACCAGGGGACGGATCTTCGGGTTTTACACGATGGTCAACCTGGTCGCCACAACGGCGGGCCAGATGACCCTGACCATGGGCAGCAGCCTGGGTTACCTGTTCTTTGTGCTGGCCGCGATGTTTTATTGTTTTGCCCTGATCCCGACCGCGGTTTCACCGACAACAACACCCAAACCGCTGGTTTCCGTGCGACTGGACATCAAAAGCCTGTGGCGAAATTCGCCGGTCGCGGTGGTATCGGTGTTCATGATCGGCATCTCAAACAGCGCATTCGGGACGCTGGCGGCGGTATACGGTGACAAGATCGGGCTGGGCCTGACCACGATCGCGCTGTTTACCAGTGTTCCGATCCTGGCTGGCGCCGCGGCCCAGATTCCGGTCGGGGCTTTGTCCGACCGGATGGACCGGCGCAAGGTCCTGGTCGGGATTACCGCAATCGCGCTCGGCGCCGACCTTGCCTTTGTTCTGCTGCGGCCCGAAGACCCGATGCTCAACCTGGCCATTTCCGGGTTTCTGGGGGCGGCGATCTTTTCGATGTATCCGGTCATCGTCGCCCATGCCAATGACCACGCCGCACCTGACAGCTACATCCAGACCAGCGGCGGATTGCTGTTGCTGTATGGCGTCGGGGGCATCGCCGGCCCGCTGATCGCAGGGTACGGCATGTCCCTGTTGAACGTTTCGGCCCTGTTCATGACGACAATGTCAGCGCACATCCTGTTAATCGGGTTCACCCTGTGGCGGATCGCCAAGCGGCAACAGGTCGCTGACCGCGACAAGGTCGATTTTGCCGTGTCGCCACTCGCCCGCTCGACAACGCCGGAAACCGCGGCGCTGGCGATGCAGGACGACACCGAAGTCGAGGTCGAAAACGCGCCCTGACGATCAGTGTCCCGAGAACACCAGCGTCGTGACCGGCATCAGCAACATGCGCAGACGCAGACCCGCCGCGTGGACAACACCGATCGTGTCCACCACATGCAGGAAGGCCCATTTCGCGGTGCTCAGTTCCTCGTGTTCCAGCCGGTCGTGATTGTTCGTATAGGCATTTGCCATGCAATTGCTGCCCGGGGGGAACGAGTCGACTCCGCCCGAGTACAACGGTTCCAAAAACGCCGTGATCGTGCCCGGGCGACCGTTGTTCTGTGGGTCCCGCAACTGGTCACTCGGGCGGAACTGGCCGGATGGGATCACGTCCTGCACGCCCACGATCACCATCGGAACCACGGTAAATGGTTTGGACAGGCAACCGATTTCGGCGATCATGCCCGGGCGCAGCACCTGCGCCGCCAACTGGCTGAAGCCGGCCTGAAACCTCACTTCGCCGGACCCGGTTGGAACCAATATGCCAGCCGGTCGCAGAACCGGGCTGGCTATGTCGCCGACCTGCAGGGCAAATTGCTCGACCCGACCGGAAACCCCGGCTACAACCAGCATCTTGGCCAATTCGTTCTCGGCCTGGGCGAGCGCCGCCTCGGCGCTGGCCTTTTGCGCAGGCAGCAGAATTTCGACGTTTTCCCTGACTGCTTCGAGATTGGCCTCTGCCGCCTTGACCTGTCCTTCGCGTTCCTTGAGCCGATTGAACTGTCGGTCAACCTCGGCCGGGTTCGCCGCCGGCGAGCCCTTGTCCAAAAGCTCCTTGTTCCGCAGGTAATCGGATTCAACCAGATCATAGGCTGCCTCTGCCTGATCGACGGCGGCCTGGGCGCTGGCGATCTGGGTCTGGGATACCGCGATGGCCGCAGTGACTTCATCAACCTTGCCCTTCGCGGTTTCCACCGCGGCTTCCTGGCTCGAGGAATCCATGCGGAACAGCGGGTCACCCGCCTGGACTAGCTGATTGTTGACCACGTAGATCTCGGCCACGCGCCCGCTGGCTTCCGGCAGGATCGTGACCGTTCGGAAATAGGAAGCAACCGCGTTGGTGGAGGGGTGGTAGTAAAAAAGCAGAGTAATGACCGTCGTGGCCGCCATGAAACAGGTCACCAACCCCCAGCGCAGTTCGTACCAGACCGAAAAGAACGTGATTTCGTGACCAAAGCGTTTGCCCTGAACGTAGTGGCGATACAGGTAATCGGGAAGGATGGTGAAAACTGCGCAAATCAGCGTTTCCAGCATGTTTCAGCCCTCCCCGTTTCTGGCAGTGGCGTCGGCCGGAATATCGTCGCTTGTGTTCGGGTCGGGCAACGCGTCAGCGACCAACGGTGGTGTATCCTTGTTTTGCCGTGCGATCGCGGACAGGGAACTGGCAATATCGGTCAGTGGCGTCATGAAATCGGGCATTCGGAACGCCGCGATCAGGACGGCCGCCACCCAGAACAGGTTGTTATGGGTGAACAGCGCCAACAGCGCCAGAATGCCAACAACCTGCATCTGCGAATGATTGCTTTCATGTGCCATATGTTCCGGCATGGCGTGCAGGGTCAGGTACAGGACACCGATCAGCAGGATTACCGCCAGTGTAAAAAAGGTCATCAAGACAAAGAGATAATCGCTGCCGTCGGCGGCGGCGATGTAATGCGGGAGATGCTCCGGAGCCATGGGGTGTAATTCTGGTGTTTGCAATGTCCTGTCTCTCGAATTGTCAATCGGAGTCTCCGGCACACTATGGGGTTGGAAACGTGCAGAGGCAACATGGTCGATGCCCCGCGCCCGACATCTCACGCCCACAACATTTACGGGTTCCGGAGGTGAGGAATACCCCCATCAGTGGAACGCGCGAGATGTGATAAGGTGGCGGCACCGCAATTTTTCAGCGGTGACCGTTTTTGAAAAAATTTCTTTTTTGGGAGATATTCCAATGACACGTTTTGTGATCGACACCGGTGACCTTGATATGGATCGGGAATCCGAGCTTGAACTGCAATCCCAACTGCAGCGCGTGGTGCTGGGCCATATCGCCGAGACCGGGTTTGAAAAGCCTTGGGTGACCAAGTTTCCGCGCGACTGGTACGGGGCCATTCTGAACCCGGAAATCGACCCGATCTTCGACCGTGAAGGTCAGATCGGCCGCGCCCTCTTTGGCTTGAAATGACCATGTCCGGCGCGGAGAGATCCTGCCCCAGCGCGCGATGCGAGCCGGGCAACTTGCTTCTGGGCGTCAAGGAGGCGGATGGTTACATCCGCCACATGCGCACGCCGATTCCGGTGGATGACGATTTTGTCCGGGCCGCAAGCGTCAAGGGAAAGCCCGAAGCGCGCATGCGGTTTGCTTCCAGATGTGCCAAGTCGGCATGTGCGCAATGGACCGGAACCAGATGCGGGGTAATCGACCACGTCATGGATCATCTGGAAAAGGCGATGGTTCCGCTCGCCTCCGCACTGCCGCCCTGTCCGATCCGTGGATCCTGTCGCTGGTACAGCCAGACAGGTGACACCGCCTGCCGGGCCTGCAGCATGGTGGTGACGGATCAGTCGGTTATCGCGGCGGAATAGCCTTCTGCCCTTTCTTGCCGGGCCGGGACGTGCAAATCTGCCCGCATGATGGTTTTTTGTACGCCCCGGCCCGAAGGCCCCGCGCCAAAGGGGTCGCACCGGTGAAACGCAAGCTGCCGGAGGCCGCCAGCGTTGCCATGCCCGGGCATGGCGCAAAGCTTTTGGCTCCATCGGCGGAGCGGAACCGGGCGGCCATCTGCGATTTGCTGGCCCATGTTGCGCCACGCCCCGGCGACGCGCTGGAACTGGCCAGTGGCACCGGCCAGCACATCGTCGCCTTTGCCCGGCGCCTCCCCGAACTGAACTGGCACCCAACGGAACCGGATGCCGCACGCCGTGCCAGCATCAATGCATATGTTGCGGAATCGGGCCTGCCGAACCTGTCAGCGGCCGCCGACCTCGACGCCACCGCACCGGGATGGGGGATGGCCAACGCGGGCAAATCCCTGATCGTACTGGTCAACCTGTTGCACCTGATCAGCCTGCCGGAAACCCGGACCCTGATCCGCGAAGCGGCAAACGCGCTGGCACCGGGTGGCAAGCTGGTGGTCTACGGCCCGTTCATGCGCGGCGGCGCGTTGACCAGCCAAGGCGACATCGGGTTTCACGCCAGCCTCGTCGCGTCGGACCCCGAGATCGGCTACAAGGACGATTTCGATGTGCTCGACATGGCAGAGGCCGCCGGGCTGGAAACGGCAGAGGTCGTCGAGATGCCCGCCAACAATCTTGCACTGGTGCTGGAAAAACCGGCGATCTGATCGAGATCAAGGTTCCATGCCGGTTTTCTGGTCAGATCACATTCAAACAATGTGATGTTCGAAAGGAACTGGCCGATGAGCTGGCAGGAGAAACTGAACGGCACCCGCGCGGGCCTGCGCAATCTGAACGGCGCAATCCCGGACACGGCGCGCGCCTTTGGCGGGCTTGGCAAATCCGTGAAACAGGACGGCGCGCTGGACTACAAGACCAAGGAATTTGTCGCGTTGGGCATCTCGGTTGCGGACCGGTGCGAGCCGTGCATCGCGCTGCATGTCGAGGCGCTGATCAGGCTGGGAGCCAGCCGCATGGAAGTCGCCGAGGTGCTGGGTATGTGCATCCAGATGGGCGGTGGACCATCGATGATGTACGCGGCCAAGGCGCTGGAATGCTATGACGAACTGGCAGGTGTATCATGAGACAGTCCATTCTTGCCGCTATTGCGCTTGGCCTGGTGCTGACCGGACCGGCAATGGCACAACAGGGTCAGCCCGGATCACATTTCATCGAAAACTGGGACATGGACGAAGACGGCCGGATCACACCGGCAGAAGCGCGTGAAAAGCGCGGCGAGGTGTTCACGATGTTCGATCAGGACGAAAACGGGCATCTGGATGACGCCGAGTATTCGTTGTTCGACGAAACCCGGCAGGCGGACATGGCGGCCAATGCGGGCGGTCACGCAAAGGGACCCATGAAGGAGGTCAATCAGGGGCTGATGCGTGACTTCAACGATGTGAACGGCGATGGGGCGGTGTCCCGACAAGAGTTTCTCGACCAATCGGACCGCTGGTTCGGTGCCATCGACCGGAACGGTGACGGGGTCGTTTCATCCGACGATTTCCGCGGCATGGGGAACTGAACCCGCCGATCAGGCGAAATGCGGCAGGTACTGGATTCCGGACGCGATGGTGAATTCGGCCGGCGGATAGGCGTTCGGCTCGGTCCTCAACTGCGGAAACCGCTGGACCAGCGCATCGCGCATTTCACCGTTCAGGCTGGCGATATTGGACGGACAGGGCAGGAAGCTTTCAACCGGAAGCCCGTTTGCGGTCAACACCTGGTGGCAGTCAAACACCATCTGGAAATAGCGGACCGTTTCCATCGACCGGTCGACATAGATCGCGTCACTGGTTCCGGCGATTTCGCGGGCCTCGGTCAGCACGCATTTGTCCTTGGGCATTCCGGCAACGCGAAAGCCAGGCAGCAACAGGCGATGGTCCGGCGCGACGAGCAGGTCGCGCTGCGGCATCATCGGGCCGACGGCACGCGGCTTGAGCCGGATCGGAGCGAGATCGCCATTCTGGTTCATGTCCTGCTGGGTCACCGTGCGCTGCCAGATCATCCGCACCGGCTGCAACCCGTTGTTGCGGGTGACGATCAGGTCACCGGGTCGCACCAGTTCGATCCGACGCAATCCACAAGGCGTTCGCACGTTGGCGCCTTCGACCAGACCGCCGCGAAAGCCGACCATTTCCAACCCGTCAGCATTTATCTTGCCTTGATAACTCACTTGCCGATTCCCCGATTCCACCTTGGACAGTGTCAGGCTGCTCGAACAATTGGGCGGAAATGCGGTCGATTGGTGCCGGAAAACGGATAGTTAACCCTGGCCTGTGACCGAGTTTCCCGCGATTTCGCGGGAACGCGCGAAAAAGGTTGATTTCTCCCCGGGCGTCAGGCGCGCCGTGACAGCAGGCGAAACACTACGAACAATCCGACAATGCCGGCATGCCGAACCCGGCCGCGATGGCCGGACCACGTCCACGGGTCGGATTGGGAGAACCACGCAGCGGCCATCGCCAATACGGCGAAGGCCGCTGCAAGGTCAATTCCCGGCAGGTGCCGATTACCCGTCCTTTCGGATGGTTTCGTTCCCGGGATCATAGGGGCTGTCCTGGGTCACCTCGGCGTCCCAAAGCTTGTCCAACATCCTGACCTGCAACCTGGTCCCGGGCACGGCCAGATCGGGGCGAACGTATCCCATGCCGATGCTCTTGCCAAAATGCACCGAGTACCCGCCCGAAGTCAGGCGGCCAACACGATCATCGCCCTGATAGAGCGCCTCACGCCCCCCGGGGTCGGCATCGTCAGGTCCGTCGATCAGCAAGGTAACGCATTTCGACCGGATGCCCTTGGCCTCCATCGCGACCTTCCCGTTAAACGCTTTTGAAAGGTCGACAAAGCGTGGCAGGTCGGCCTCAAGCGGGGTCGC
>CAYGNE010000108.1:0-11018 GCA_964351155.1 uncultured Rhodobacterales bacterium
CTATCCGGGCGATGCGACGCGGCCCGAAACGGCGCAGATGCTCAACAAGTGGATCATCGGCGAAACCGCCAAGGTCCGGGAAGAGGTGGATGCCGCGCTGGAAGGGTATCGGTTCAACGATGCGGCCAATGCGCTTTACGGCTTTGTCTGGGGCAAGGTGTGTGACTGGTACCTGGAATTCTCCAAGCCCATCCTGCAGGGCGAGGATGCCGCCGCGCGGGCCGAAACACAGGCGACTCTGCGCTGGGTACTGGATCAGTGCCTGATCCTGCTGCACCCGATCATGCCGTTTGTCACCGAGGAACTGTGGGGGCTGGCGGACAGCCGGGCCAAGATGCTGATCCACGCCGACTGGCCCGAATATACCGCCGCCGAGCTGGTGGACGCGGATGCGGACCGGGAAATGAACTGGGTGATCGGCCTCATCGAAAGCGTCCGTTCCGCCCGCCAGCAGACCCATGTCCCGGTCGGGCTCAAGGTACCGCTGCTGGTGAGCGAACTGGATGCGCGCGGACAGGCGGCGTGGGACCGCAACCATGTGCTGATCCAGCGGCTTGGACGCATCGATAGCCTGACCGGCTTGGACAGCTTTCCCAAGGGCTGTGTGACCATTCCCGTCGATGGCGGCACGTTCGGCCTGCCATTGGCCGATATCATTGATATCGAAGAGGAAAAGGCGCGACTGGAAAAGGCGCTGGGCAAGCTGGCCAAGGAACTGGGCGGATTGCGCGGGCGCTTGAACAACCCGAAATTCGCGGCCTCTGCCCCGGCCGAGGTGGTCGAGGAAACCCGCATCAACCTCGCCGCGCGCGAGGAAGAGGAAAGCAAGGTCAAAGAGGCGCTGGCGCGGTTGTCGGAACTGGCCTGAGCAATTCCAGTTTCGAAAAATACCCCCGCCGGAGGCTCCTGCCCGTGCCACCGGCGGGCCGGTTTGGCTCCTGGTAGTCGGTTACTTGAAACTGGGTTCGCGGCCCTGCATCTGTGCTGCCACGACTTCCATCTGGTCGGGCTTTCCGACCAGCCCCGATGATTCCCGCGATTCCGCCAGAAGAACCTCCGCGCGGCTTTCGGTTTCTGCCGCTTCGATCAGCCGTTTGGCGGCCCGGATCGCCGAGGGGCTCTTGCCGGCA
Organism: uncultured Rhodobacterales bacterium; assembly: GCA_964351155.1. GTDB lineage: Bacteria > Pseudomonadota > Alphaproteobacteria > Rhodobacterales > Rhodobacteraceae > CAYGNE01. Next base: position 1,131 of record CAYGNE010000108.1, read on the forward strand.
ATTTCCGCGGCGAGTTCCAGCGCAGCCGTCAGCGGGTCGTCGGCCAGTTCGGTCACCAGCCCCCAGCGTTCGGCCTGTTCCGCGTTCATCGGGCGCGCGGTATAGGTCATATGGCGCAGCACGTCCGAGCGTACCAGGTGCGGCAGGACGACCATGCCGCCAAGATCGGGAACCAGGCCCCATTTCATTTCCATCAGCGACAGCTTGGCATCGGGTCCGGCGATGCGGATATCGGCGCCCAGGGCCAGCTGTAGACCGCCGCCATAGACCGCGCCGTGCAATGCGGCAATCACCGGCACTGGCACCCGGCGCCAGACCAGCGACATCTCCTGCAGGATGTTGGTGTCGCCATGGGTCCGCGCCATCAGCCATTCGACCGGGTCGATCTGTCCCATCTTGGCAAAGCTGGCCAGGTCGAGACCGGCGCAAAAGCTGCGCCCCTCGCCCGACAGCACCACGGCACGCGCGTCAGAGGCCGCCACCTCTTCGCCCGCGTTGACGATTGCCTCGAACATGGCGTCGTCCAGCGCGTTCATCTTGTCGCCCCGGGTCAGGGTGACCCGGGCAATGTGATTCTGATATTCGACCGAAACGCGTGCCATGTGAAACTCTCCGAACTGGGTTGCCTGCATCAGACCCCAAATGCCACGATGAATCCAGTCGGACGTCGGGGCATACCCGCGGCCATTCGCCCGCGCGCTGCATTTACAATCGCCGGGTGTAGCGGCATTCTTGGCCGATCCGGAACAGGCGCAACATGACCCATGACGATCCGACCCAGGTGACGCCGCGACGGCGCGGGCGAAACACCGCGCGCGTGTTCGGGTGGAACATCGCCGGTGGTCTTGCCCTGCTTCTCGGGCTGATCGGGGTTGTGCTGCCGGTGCTGCCGACGACCCCCTTCGTCATCCTCGCCGCCTTTGCGTTTTCCCGTGGCTCGCCACGGTTCCGTCACTGGCTGGTGACGCATCGGGTGTTTGGCCCGATCATCGCGGACTGGGAGGAACACGGCGCCATTCCGCGCCCCATCAAGCGGCTGGCCTGCACCATCATGGCGATTGCCTTCGCCGCCAGCGTTATCGCCGGTTTCAGCCCGTTTGTGCTGATTGTTCAGGGGCTGTGCCTGAGCGCGGCGGCAACCTATGTGCTGACCCGCCCCGACGGCCCGGATTGACCACGGTGCAGCTCTGCGGTCAGGGTATTGCGGCCACCGGCATCCGGGCGAACCATGGCGAATCCAGCGTCATCACATAGAACTGGTCGCCGACGATCCGGGCGCCGGTGGTGATGCCCATGCGCCCGTCCGGATCCTGCAGCGTGTTCAGGACACGCCCGTCGCCGTCGATCCGGATCACCATGCCACGGTGAATCGGCGCCGGGCGTACCATCGGCCCCAACCGCCAGATCACCTTGCGCAGGAACGGGTATGGCATCAGTTTTTCGGACGGCACCCGGGGACTGGCGAAGGCCAGCCAATAGGTGCCGTCGCCTTGCGCCTCGAGATTGTCGGGATAGCCCGGCAGGTTGTCCATGAAAACCTCGCGCTGGCCGGTTTTCTCGCCGGTGAGCCAGAGCCGGTGCAGCCGGGCCAGCCCGGTTTCCGCGATCAGCAGGAAATCCTCGTCGGGGGACAGGGCGACACCGTTGGTATAGACGAACCCCCCGGCGATCTTCTCAACCGATCCGTCCGGGTTGCGCCGCGCGACATACCCGGTTTCGGACTGCTCCCAGATGGTCAGCACCGATGTCGGTTTGGTTCCACCCATGGTCTCCGGGTCAAAGCGGTCGGACGAATTCGAGAAATAGACCGTGCCGTCCCGGGCGACGTCCAGTTGATTGGCGTAGATCACCGGTTCCCGATCAATTTCTGCCACCAGCGATTCCAGCGTGCCCGGTCCCGTCCAGCGCATCAGCCCGCGAAAGCTGTCTGATATGTAAAGTGCGCCGTCCGGCCCGGCCTTCAGGCCCAGTGGCCGCCCGCCAAGCCGGTCGACCTCGACCGGCGCATCGCCGTCAATGCGATAGAGCACGCCGGACCGACTGGTGGTGTAGACGGTGCCGTCGGGCATGACCGCGAGGTCCTCGGGGCCGGTTTCACCGGCTGGCAGGTCAATCAACGCGGCCTGATCAAGCGCCCGGTTCTCGGCGAAATCGCCGGTGAAGCCCGGCGGCGCCGGCATGTCGCGCGCCACCGGGTCAACCGGCACCGGCCAGAATAACAGATAGCCGAGGCCGGCAATGATCAGGATCAGGACTGCGCGCATGAATTACTCCGCGAGGTTGCCGGACGCAGCCTGCGGGGGAAGCAAGTCGAACGCAAGCCTTGCCGGGCCTCGCCGCTTGGGATTATCTGCAGCCATGACAGATCCACGCTACACCCCGCTTGCCCTTTCCCTGCCGTCCACCGTGCCGTTTGTCGGACCTGAAACGCAGGAGCGGCAACGCGGAGCGCCGTTCGCGGCCCGGCTGGGGGCGAATGAAAGCGTATTCGGCCCCTCGCCCGCCGCCATCGCGGCGATGCAGCGTTCGGCGCAAGATATCTGGATGTATGGCGATCCCGAGAATCACGATCTGCGCCACGCATTGGCCGCACATCACGGTGTCGGCGCAGACAACATCGTGGTTGGCGAGGGGATCGACGGGCTGCTGGGATATCTGGTTCGATTGCTGGTTGGCCCCGGTGATGCCGTGGTGACCTCGGACGGGGCCTATCCGACATTCAACTATCACGTGGCCGGCTTCGGCGGCGTTTTGCACAAGGTCCCTTATGTGGATGACCGCGAGGACCCGGTCAGCCTGTTTGCGCGGGCGGCCGAGGTCGATGCCAAGCTTGTGTATCTTGCCAATCCGGACAATCCGATGGGCAGCTGGCATGACGCCGATACGCTTATGGCTGCACTGGACGCGCTGCCGGAGGGTTGCCTCTTGGTGCTGGACGAAGCCTATGTCGAGTGCGCGCCTGAAGGCACGGCGATCAAGCTCGATGCGGGCGATCCACGGCTGATTCGGATGCGCACCTTCTCCAAGGTTTACGGCATGGCGGGTGCGCGGGTCGGATATGGAATCGGCGCGCCGGGGCTGATTTCGGCTTTTGACAAAGTGCGCAATCATTTCGGTATGAACCGTGCCGCGCAGGCCGGGGCACTGGCCGCCCTTGCAGACGAGGCATGGCTGACACATGTGCGCGGAGAAATCCTGGCGGCGCGGGACCGGATCGCCGACATCGCGCGCCAGAACGGGCTCAGCCCCCTGCCCTCGGCCACGAATTTCGTGGCCATCGACTGCGGCGCCGATGGCGCGTTTGCCAAGGCGGTCCTGGATGCGCTGATTGCTCGGGGTATATTCGTGCGTATGCCCTTTGCCGCACCGCAAAACCGGTGCATCCGAGTCAGTTGCGGCACCCCGACCGATCTTGACGCCTTTGCCGCCGCCCTGCCCGAGGCCCTGGCGGCGGTGCGCCGCTGATCGCGCGGGTTTTACCTGACATTCACTTTATCCTTGTTAGGCTGACTCCGGCCCAAGGTTTGGAGAGTGTGATGACCCCGCCCAAGATATCCGCCGCACCCGACTATACGAACCCGGCACTGGTGATGTTCGCCGTCAACTTGATCTGGATCTTCTTCGTGATCTGGGTGCTTTACGGGTTTGTTCCGGTTCTGATTCTCGCCGTTCTGATCAATCACGGCATCGGCCGGCTGGATGCCTGGCGGACGACCGGCCGAAGCTAGAGCCCGGCAATCACCCGCGCCGCCGCATCGACCGCGCCGCGGCCATGCGGAATGCCCAGCGCGCCCAGCCCGGCCTCGATCCCGCCGAGCAGGCCCAGAATCATGTGACCATTGACGTGCCCCATGTGGCCAAGCCGGAAATACCCATGCCATTCCGGATCGGTCTTGGGCACCATTCCCAACCCGATGCCAAGCGTGAGACCGAGGTTCTTTTCAACCCAATCGCGCAGTTCGGTGGCGTGCGGAGCGCCGAGCCGCAACGCCGTCACCGCGTGGCTGCGGTGGGCCGGATCGGCAACGTTCATGCGCAGGGGACCACCGTCGCCCCATGTTTCGCATGCGGCCCAGATCGCCCGGGCCAAACGTTCGTGGCGCGCCCAGACATGTTCCAGCCCCTCGGCCTGGATCATGTCGAGAGCAACCCGCAATCCCAGCAGGTGATGGGTGGGCGCGGTGCCGCCGAAATACTGGTAATACACCTCGGGATTGGCACGCGGAACCCAGTCCCAATAGCGGCTGACCCGGGCCAGTTCCAGACGCCGCGCCGCAGCCCTGTCGTTGAAAAACACGAACCCCACGCCCGGCGGAACCATCAATCCCTTTTGACTGGCGGCGACCGTGACATCGACACCCCAGGCGTCCATCTCGAACCGGTCGCAGCCCAGCGACGCAATGCAATCCGCCATCAGGAGCGCCGGATGCCCGGCCTCGTCCATCGCCTGGCGCAAAGCCGCGATGTCGTTTCGCATCGACCCGGACGTATCCACGTGTACCGCAAGGACCGCCTTGATCCGGTGAGCGGCGTCCGCTTTCAGCGCCGCGCCGACCCGGTCGACGTCAAACGGCACGGATTTACCGAAATCCATGATCTCGACCTCGGCCCCGAGCGCCGTGGCCATATCGCCCCAGTCGGTGCAGAAACTGCCGGTCGAAGGCACCAGAACCTTGTCGCCGGGTTCGATCACGTTGGAGAGCGCGGCCTCCCAGAGGCCATGACCGTTGCAGATATAAATCGCGAGGTCGTGCTCGGTCCGGGCGACCCGCTTGAGATCAGGGATCAGCCCCTCGGTCATTTCCACCAGGTCACCGGCATAGATGTTGGGCGCGCCACGGTGCATTGCCTGAAGCACCTGGTCGGGAACCACCGACGGGCCCGGAATGGCGAGGTATTCACGCCCCTGCGAAACGGTTAGCGAATTGCTCATCTCGGCCCTTTCCTGAACTTTGGCACACAGTACAACCGCGCCGCCCGGCGTCAATCTGCCTGATCACACGGGTTGCGCCACCGGACCCAGATGTTTAAATGGCGCACGTCCTGGAATACCGGGCGCCCCGGCGCCGCATCTCAATCGGATCAATCCCTTATGAGCACCCGCCCCAAATCCTCGGTCGAACTGCTGGGGTGGCTCTGGCGCGGGTATCTGCATCAGCATACCGGCACGATGGCGATTGCGATGCTGTTCATGCTGATCGAGGGCAGCATGGTCGGCGCGGTCAGCTACATGATGCAGCCGATGTTCGACGAGGTGTTTGTCGCCGGAAACAGCGGCGCGTTGAAATGGGTCAGCATCGCCTTTTTGCTGATTTTCTCGGTCCGTGGCGCGGCCGGAGTCGCCCAGAAGGTCCTGTTGGCGCGCGTATCCCAATTGACCGCGGCGCATCTGCGGGTCGATTTGTTGAAACGGCTGATTCGACAGGACACCTCCTTTCACCAGACCCACCCGCCCGGGTTCCTGATCCAACGGGTTCAGGCCGATGTGGGCGCGGTCAACGATGTCTGGCGCGGAATCATCACAGGCGCCGGTCGGGACACGGTCTCGCTGGTTATCCTGATCGGGGTTGCGATCAATATCGACTGGATCTGGACCGCGATCATGCTGGTCGGGGTACCGCTGATGTTCCTGCCGATCGGCGCGGCCCAGCGCTACGTCCGCAAGAAGGCGGCCCAGGCCCGCGATCTGGGGGCAACCCTTTCGGTGCGCCTGGACGAGATTTTTCACGGCATCATACCGATCAAGCTGAACAGCCTTGAAGATTATCAGACCGACCGCTTTACCGAACACACTGAAACATTCCTGCATTCGGAGATCCGCGCCACGTTCGGCACCGCGTCGATCACCGGGATGATCGATATAATGGCCGGGATCGGGTTCATGGGCGTGCTGCTCTATGGCGGCTCGGAAATCATCTCGGGCGACAAGACGGTCGGGGAGTTCATGAGCTTCTTCACTGCCATCGGTCTTGCCTTTGATCCGATGCGCCGCCTCGCCAGCCTGAGCGGGACATGGCAGGCCGCCGCCGCCGCGCTGGAGCGGATCAAGGAACTGATAGACGAGCCGATCAAGCTGACCTCGCCGGAGAATCCGGTCGCCGCGCCCAAGGGACTGCCCGAAATCTCGCTGGATTCGGTCAATCTGAGCTATGGCAGCGCACAGGTTCTGCGCGATCTGACACTGCGGGCCGAGGCGGGCAAGACCACGGCCCTGGTCGGGGCGTCAGGCGCCGGGAAATCGACGATTTTCAACCTGCTGACCCGACTGGTCGACCCGCAGAGCGGAACCGTGAAGGTCGGTGGCGCCGATGTGCGCACCATTGCGCTGCCAGAGCTGCGCGACCTGTTTTCGGTGGTCAGCCAGGAAGCGCTGCTGTTTGACGAAACCCTGCGCGAGAACATTCTGTTGGGCAGGACGGATGTCAGTGACGAACAACTGCGGCCGGTGCTGGATGCGGCGCACGTGTCCGACTACCTCAACAAACTGCCCGATGGGCTGGACACGCTGGTCGGACCGCGCGGCTCTGCCCTGTCCGGCGGCCAGCGCCAGCGCGTCGTGATCGCGCGCGCACTGTTGCGCGACACGCCCATCCTGTTGCTGGACGAAGCCACCAGCGCGCTGGATGCACAATCGGAAAAAGTGGTGCAATCCGCCCTTGACCGTCTTGCCGGAGGACGCACGACGCTGGTCATTGCGCACCGGCTGTCCACGATCATCAACGCCGACAGGATCATCGTGATGGATCGGGGTCAGGTGGTGGATTCCGGCACCCATGAAGAGCTGCTGTCACGCGGCGGAATATATTCGGATCTCTATCACCTGCAGTTCCAGGGCGGCAAAACCGTGATCGACCCCAAGGGGGCCGAAGCCCTGCGCCCGCGCGAACCGAGGCTGAGCGGGCCTAACCCCTCCTGGCTGCGCCGGGTGGTCAACCGGTTCATTCCCTGAGCTTCAGCGCCGGTAGGACGCCGCCAGTTTCCGCGGATCGGCCCCGGCGAAATACCGCGCCAGGGTCCAGAGGTTGCGCGCACCGCGCCGGAGCCACCCCGATTTCTGATACCGCGCGGCGCTGGTGAGGGCGCGGGCAGGAAGCGCCCGCAACGGTCCGCGCAATGCCCGCACCAGCGCAACGTCCTCCATCAGGGGCTGGTCCGGATAGCCGCCCGCCAGATCATAGGCCTCGCGGGTCACGAGCAGCCCCTGATCGCCATAGGGCAGGCCAAACAGGGCCGAGCGCAGATTGGCCCAACCCGCAATCCAGGCCGGCATCAGGCCGCGGGCGCGGAACGCGAGCCGGAAATAGGCGCTGGCCCCGGTCTTGTCCTGCAGATGGTCGCTCACGGCCCCGGCCCAGCCAGGCCCAAGTTCGGTATCCGCGTGCAGGATCAGGAGCCAGCGCCCCTGCGCCAGGTCCACCCCGCGCCGAAGCTGACCACCCCGGGACGGTGCGCCGGTCACGATGACCGCGCCGGCCTCCTCGGCTATGGCCAGGGTCGCATCCTCGCTGCCACCGTCGGACACGATCAGCTCGCGTATCAGCCCGGCAGCGACGCCTTCCATCAGGGCAGACAGGCAGGCCGGCAGGCTTTCCGCCGCATTGAGCGTCGGGACGATGACAGAGATTTCCGCGCGCATTGGACCTTCACTGTTCTTTGCGGCAGGCATACCTATATGTCCTAGTAAAGAAAACCGTGGGGTCGTCTATGTCTTCCAACCGCATTCTCCGCCTGTCGGGCCGGGATACCGAGCATTTTCTTCAGGGGTTGATCACCAATGACATCGCCAAGCTGAAGGACGGGCTGGTCTATGCCGCGCTGTTGACGCCGCAGGGCAAGTATATCGCCGATTTCTTCCTCTCGCGCGATGGCGATGACATCCTGCTCGACGTGGACGACGGGTTGGCCGACGATCTGATCAGGCGTCTGAACATGTACCGGCTGCGCGCCGAGGTCACGATTGCCGAGGCGGGGCTGAACCTGCAGCGCGGCACCGGCCCGGCCCCGGCGGGCGCCCTGCCCGACCCGCGCCATCCGGAACTGGGATGGCGTGCCTACAGCACCGCCCCGGCCAGCGATGACGGGACCGACTGGGATGCGATCCGGGTTGCCCATTGCATTCCCGCCAGCGGGATCGAACTGACGCCGGATACGTTCATCCTGGAGACCGGGTTTGACACGCTGAACGGGGTCGATTTCCGCAAGGGGTGTTACGTTGGACAGGAGGTCACGGCACGGATGCGGCACAAAACCGAGCTGCGCAAGGGTCTGCGCCGGGTGGAAATCGAGGGTACGGCGGAGATCGGCACGCCAATCATGCGGGCGGAAAAGCCTGTCGGCACCCTGTTGACGCAATCGGGCCGCCACGCGCTGGCCTATCTCAGGTTCGACCGGGTTGGTGACAAGATGCGCGCCGGCAGCGCCACCATCCATCCGGCCTGATCACCGCCGGGTTGTATCAGACGGCACCTTGGGTCACTTTCCGCTCAGCCAGATCATTGCGGGAGTCGGCATCCGGTGTTGGAACTTTACTCGGCCATCTGGCGTGTCAGCGGGCGCAGGCAGATCGTACTCATCCTTTTGTCCATCGCCGTGGCCGGGCTGGCGGCCTTGCCGCTCAGCTATCAGAAGGAAATCGTCAACGGGCTGAGCGATGGAGCGCTGGATGCCGCAGCGCTGATCCGGCTTTGTGCGGGCATGTTCGGTGTCATCCTTGTCAGCCTCGGTCTGAAATGGCTGGTGTCTTATCGTTCCGGCGTGCTGGGCGAAGACGTCATCCGGCTGTTGCGGCGCCGGGTCTATGGGCGATCGGTCGATCAACAACACGCAACCGGAACAGCCATGTCCAGAGGCGCGTTGAGCACGGCGGTGTCCGCCGAGGCCGAAGAGCTGGGAAAGTTCACCGGGGGCGCGTTTTCGGACCCGGTCGTGCAGGTCGGCACACTGGTCACGGTGATCGGTTACATCGCGTCGACGCAGCCCGGGCTGGGCGCGATAGCGCTGGCCATGATTTCACCGCAGATCGTGATCGTCCTGCTCACGCAGCGACAGGTCAACGCGTTCGTTGCGGAACGGGTCCGCATCCTGCGCACGGCGACGGACCGGATGATCCGGGATGGGTCGGATCAGGTCATCGGCGAGGTCATGGACGATTTCGACAGGATATTCGACACGCGTCGCCGCATGTTCATCTGGAAACTGTCGACGAAATTCGCCGTCAGCGCGCTAAACGGTCTTGGGACCATTTCGGTCCTGTTGCTCGGCGGCTGGCTGGTGTTGCAGGGGCGCACGGACGTGGGCACCGTGGTCGCCGCGACGATCGGGTTGGGACGCTTGCAGGCACCAACCGCGTTTCTGATCGCATTCTACCGGCAGGTCAGCGCCACGCGCGTCAAGTTCGAACTGCTGCGCGAATTGCTGGCGATGCCGTCAACACAGGACCGGTAGCCACCGCGCCAACCTTCAGGCGCGTTCGGAATATTCCATGGTTTCGGTGTTCACGACGATATCCTCGTCCTGACCCACAAACGGCGGCACCATCACCTTGATGCCGTTGTCCAGGATCGCCGGCTTGAAGGAATTGGCGGCGGTCTGCCCTTTGACGACGGGTTCGGTTTCAACGATCTTGCACGTCACTTTCTGCGGCAGGCTCGCGTTCAGCGCCTCTGATTCGTAGAACTCCACCTGGATTGTCATGCCGTCCTGCAGGAACGGACGCCGATCGCCCAGGATCTCTGCCGGAAGCTCGACCTGTTCGTAGGATTGGGTGTCCATGAACACCAGCATCCCGTCGCTTTCATACAGGAACTGCTGATCCTTCTGTTCCAGCCGTACGCGCTCTACCTTGTCGGCGCTGCGGAACCGTTCGTTCAGCTTGCTGCCATTTCGCAG
>CAYGNE010000109.1:0-1183 GCA_964351155.1 uncultured Rhodobacterales bacterium
CCGCTGATCGCTCAGAAATTTCTGCCGGATGTCAGCAGTGGCGACAAGCGGATCATTTTGGTCGACGGCACGCCGGCCGGCGCGATCAACCGGGTTCCGGCGGCGGGCGAGACGCGATCGAACATGCATGTCGGCGGGCGGCCGGAAAAGATCGGGCTGACCCATCGGGACCGCGAGATCTGCGAGGCCATCGGGCCGCTGCTGCGCGAGAAAGGTCAGGTGTTCGTCGGGATCGATGTGATCGGCGACTATCTGACCGAGATCAACGTGACCTCGCCCACCGGCATACAGGAACTGGAACGGTTCGACCGGGTGGACGTGGCCGGGCAGATCTGGCAGGCCATCGAAGGCAGGCTCGGCTGACTGTCAGGCGGCGTTGGTCAGCCGAAAGCTGAGCGCCTCGGCGATATGCGGGCGGTGCACGCCGGTGGAATGATCCAGATCGGCGATTGTCCGCGCGACCCGCAATACGCGGTGATATCCACGCGCTGACAGACCGAACCGCTCGGCCACACGGGTCAGCAACGCGCGCCCCTCGGCATCCGGCGTGGCGATCTCTTCGAGTTGGGCGCCTTCGGCATCGGCATTCTGGCGCAGGTCCGGGTTTTCGCCGAACCGTTCGGCCTGAACCCGTCGGGCCGCCGCGACACGAGAGGCGACAGCGGCAGAGGATTCGCCGGATGCCGGGAGGTCGAGATCGGTGAACGCCACCGGGGGAACCTCGAGCCGCAGGTCGAACCGGTCCATCAATGGCCCCGAAATGCGACCCATGTAGTCTTCGCCACAGGCCGGAACCCGCGCACAGGCGCGGGAGGGATCGGTCAGGTATCCGCATTTGCAGGGGTTGGCGGCGGCGACCAGCATGAACTTGCAGGGGTATTTCACATGCGCGTTGGCACGGGCGATCATTACCTCGCCGGTTTCGATCGGCTGGCGCAGGGTTTCCAGAACCGCGCGCGAGAATTCGGGGAATTCGTCCATGAACAGGACACCATTGTGAGCAAGGCTGATTTCGCCGGGCCGCGCGTTTCGCCCGCCGCCGACAATGGCCGCCATCGAGGCCGTGTGATGCGGTTCGCGGAACGGGCGGGTCCGGTTGATGCCGCCTTCGTCCAGGAGACCGCAGAGGGACTGGATCATCGAGGTTTCCAGCGCCTCGGCGGCGGTCAGGGGCGGAAGGATG
>CAYGNE010000109.1:1193-10950 GCA_964351155.1 uncultured Rhodobacterales bacterium
GGATTTGCCCGAGCCGGGCGAGCCGACCAGCATCAGGTGGTGACGCCCGGCTGCGGCGATTTCCAGCGCGCGTTTGGCGCGTTCCTGCCCCTTCACGTCGCGCAGGTCGCGGTCGAACGGCGCCACGGTGACCTCGCCCGGTTCCGCCGGTGAAATCGGGGATTGCCCGGTGAAATGGCGCACCACGTCGCCAAGGCCGGCGGCGCCGATGACTTGCGCGGCACCCACCCAGGCGGCCTCGGCGCCCGAGGCCTGCGGGCAGAGCAGTCCGCGGTCTTCCGCGGCGGCGGCCATGGCGGCGGGCAATGCCCCGACAACCGGGATCAGCGAACCGTCAAGCGACAGTTCGCCCAATGCGACAATGCCCTCGATTGCATCCGCCGGGACGATTTCGAGCGCGGCCAGCAATGCCAGCGCGATGGGCAGATCGAAATGGCTGCCTTCCTTGGGAAGGTCGGCGGGGGACAGGTTGATGGTGATGCGTTTGGATGGCAGCGCGATGGCCATGCCGCCAAGTGCGCTGCGCACCCGGTCGCGGGCCTCGGAAACGGCCTTGTCGGGCAGGCCGACGATGGAAAAGGCCGGCAAACCGGGGCTGACCGCGCACTGCACCTCGACCAGCCGGGCGTCCACCCCCTGAAAAGCAACCGTGTAGGCGCGCGCCACCATGCAAAACCTCGACCCCGAACGTTACCGGTCAACGGCTATCGGAAACGTGGTTTAGGAATGGTTAACGGCACCGGGATCCGCGGTCAGGAGAGGTCCGGCCATGGGTCATGGGGCAGGTCGAGCGCGTAGGGCATGGGATCATAGTGCACATCGTGCGCCGCGCGGCGCCATTGCAGGACAGCCGGATCCCCGAGCAAAGCCAGGCAATAGTCGCGGGCCGGGTCCGAGACAGGCAGTCCGTAGCCGATGATCCGCGCAGCGACGGGGGTATAGAAAACATCGGCAAGCGAGTAGTTGCCGAACAGCCAGCCCTTCGGGTGAGCGGAAACCTGTCTGGCGTGCGACCAGAGCGTTTCGATCCGGGCGAGATCGGCGTGCACCGCGGCGGATGGTTCAAACCCGCGGAAACAATACACAAGCTGCATCGGGCAGTCGCCGCGCAGGGCGCCGAACCCGGACACCATTTCCGAACACAGCCACCGCGCCGTGGCACGCGCGGCAGGGTCGGCAGGCCAGAGCCCCGCGTCGGGGTGGCGCTCGGCAAGGGTCTCGGCGATGGCAAGGCTTTCGCCGATCACCGTGCCTTCGGGGGTGCGGACGGTCGGGACCAGCCGCGCCGGGGCCAGGGCGGCCATGTCCCGTTGCATGGTGCCGGAATAAAGGCCGATCATGTGCGTGCGGGCGGGAATGCCGAATTTCTCGAACATCAGCCAGCCGCGCAGGGACCAGCTCGAGAACATCCGGTCGCCGATATAGAGATCATAGGTCATGACGTTTGGGTGGCACGGGACCTCGCAGAGGTAAATCGACGATTTGTGCGACTGCCCATCACGGCAGATGATTGATGCGCACCACGTTCCAGCCGCCGGGTCCAAGGGTCAGTTCCGTAACGGACAGGTTGTCGATCCGGTTGGCGATGACCTCTTGTGCCGTGGCAGCCAGCGCCCGCTGGATCTGGGTCATGATGACGCCGATATGTGCCACCGCAATGATGTCGGCCCCCGGATGTGCGGCACAAAGCGCATCGACGGCGCGGTTCACGCGCCGCGCGGCGTCATTCCAGCTTTCGCCGTTCGGCGGGGCCACATCACCCGGGGTTTCCCAATAATCCCGGCTGAGCTTTGGGTGGGATTCGGCGACCTCGCCGAAATGCCGCCCGTCCCAATCGCCGAAATTGAACTCGCGCAGGTCGGAGATGTTGTCCAAACGTGTCCGCCCCGCGGAAATCGCATCCGCCGTGGCGGATGCGCGAACGAGATCAGAGGACACCAGCATCGCTCCGGCCGGAAGGTGTGCGTGCAGCCGGGCGATCTGCGCGGTATCGGACAGATCGGCGGGCACGTCCCGCCAGCCGACAAAGGCCTTTTCGTGGGTCGGCCCGTGGCGCACCCAGTGCAGGGTGGTCATGGCAATGTCCCTTTCAGGACGATTGGCAGGCCCGCGACCACCTGAACAACCGTGTCGGCCTGCGCCGCCAGCGCGATGTTCAGGCGGCCCTGGGCCTCTCGAAACCGGCGCGCAAGCGCGTTGTCCGGAACTATTCCCTGACCGACTTCGTTGCTGACGATCACCAGATCGGCGGCGCAGGACCGGATGGCGTCCAGCAGTCTTGCCTGTGACTCGGCGAGTGGGGCGTCGGCCATCATCAGGTTGTTGAGCCACATGGTGGCACAATCCAGCAGGCAGATGTGACCGCCGCCCATTCCGGTCAGCGCCAGATCGGCCTCCTGCGGCGCCTCGATCGTTGTCCATCCATCGCCGCGGCGGGCGATGTGGCGGTCGATCTTGGCCCGCATTTCGGCATCCTGCGCCAGCGCGGTGGCCAGATAAACAGGCGGTTTTCCGGCACCGAGAACCAGTTGCTCGGCAAAGTCCGATTTGCCGGAGGCAGCTCCGCCCAGCACCAGCGTCGTTATGGGAGGCACGATTATGTTACCCGTGATTGATCCGATTTCCGCTAACCTGCGTATCTGTGTCGACTGAACAAAACAAGTTGCCGGCACATGCAGCCGGAAAACAGGGGGAAAAGACATGGCACTGGATGCGATGCGTGACGTTTCCTTGACGCGGGTGGCCATGAGTGCCGAACTGCTTGATGCAGAAACGGAGTTGAAACTGGCCTATGCGTGGCGCGACCAGCGGGATGAAAAGGCGCTGCACCGTCTGATCACCGCCTACATGCGGCTTGCGATCTCGATGGCGTCGAAATTCCGCCGCTACGGAGCGCCGATGAATGACCTGATCCAGGAGGCGGGTCTGGGGCTGATGAAAGCCGCGGACAAGTTCGACCCGGACCGGGGCGTGCGTTTTTCAACCTATGCGGTCTGGTGGATCAAGGCGTCGATTCAGGATTACGTCATGCGGAACTGGTCGATGGTCAGGACAGGGTCCACCAGCAGCCAGAAATCGCTGTTTTTCAACATGCGCCGGGTACAGGCGCGCCTGGAGCGCGAGGCGGCGGCGCAGGGTGAAAAGCTGGATCGGCACCAGTTGCACCAGATGATATCGTCGGAAATCGGCGTGCCGCTGCGCGATGTGGAGATGATGGAAGGCCGTCTGTCGGGTGCGGATTTTTCGCTGAACGCGACGCAATCGACCGAAGATGAGGGCCGCGAATGGATCGATGCTCTGGAAGATGACAGCGCGCAGGCGGCGGAACTGGTCGAGGACAGCCATGACCGGAAGCATTTGCGCACCTGGCTGGTCGATGCGATGCAGGACCTGAGCGAGCGAGAGCGTTTCATCATCCGTGAACGCAAGCTGAGGGACCAGGCCCGCACGCTGGAAAGCCTGGGCAACGAACTGGGCCTGTCAAAGGAACGGGTGCGCCAGCTCGAGGCGGCGGCATTTCTGAAATTGCGCAAGAGCCTTGAAACCCGGTCCCACGAGGTGCAACACTTTCTGGCATGAAAACCCGCCTGTTTTCAGTTGTTGCCCTGTTCCTCGTCGGGTCGTGCGGGGCCTGGGCCGAAGCGCTGCCCCGGGACGTTCTGGAGCGTATGGCGGCGGTGGACGTGGTCATTCTGGGCGAGGTCCATGACAATCCGGAGCATCATGAAAACCAGCGGTACGTATTGAACGCGCTGAAACCCAAGGCCGTCGTCTGGGAAATGCTGACGCCGGTCGAAGCAAGCCGGATAAGTTCTTCCGTCCTCGGCGAGCCGGACAAGCTGGAAAAGGTGCTGGAATGGGCCCAATCCGGCTGGCCGTCATTCGAGATGTATTACCCGATTTTCGCTGCGGCGCCGGAGGCGCGGATTTACGGCGGCGAGGTGCCGCGCGAGGCAGCCGTGTCGGTCATGCGTGCCGGCGCTGCCGTGGGGTTCGGCGCGGATGCAGCGCGGTACGGTCTGACCGTCGATCTGCCGGCAGCGGAGGAAGCGGAGCGGGAGAAGCTGCAATTTGAAGCGCATTGCGCGGCAATCCCCCGTTCCAAACTGGCGGCCATGGTCGGCATTCAGAGGCTTCGGGACGCGGTTCTGGCGCGCGAAATCATCCGGGCAGTGGCAGAGACCGGGGGGCCGGTGGCGGTCATAACCGGAAATGGCCATGCTCGGCGCGACTGGGGAATTCCGGTGTATCTGGATCGCGTTCAGCCAGATCTGCGGGTGTTCGCACTGGGACAATCCGAGGATGGCCAGATTTCCGGCGCGTTCGACGCAATCCTGGACAGCCCGGCCGTTCTGCGTGACGATCCATGCAAGGGTCTGCTGGAGTCCGACTGAGCCGTTGCCGAAAGCACTGGAAGACTCCGACGGGCGCGCCTATGGTCGGGCCGTTAGACTTGCGGGATGGCGGAATGCTGGCGTCCAGACACATATTGCTGATCATCGGTGGCGGGGTTGCCGCCTATAAATCGCTGGAACTGATCCGGCGCCTGCAGGACGCGGGCGCAGAGGTGACACCGGTCCTGACGGCTGCGGGCGAGCAGTTCGTCACACCGTTGTCCGTGTCGGGGCTGGCCGGGCGCAGGGTTTTTCGCGATCTGTTCGACCTGGGGGACGAGGCCGAAATGGGTCATATCCAGCTGTCGCGCAGCGCCGATCTGGTCGTGGTGGCACCGGCGACTGCGGATCTGATGGCCAAGATGGCAAGCGGGCTGGCCAACGATCTGGCCTCGACCCTGTTACTGGCGACCGATACGCCGGTTCTGATCGCTCCGGCAATGAATGTGCGGATGTGGGAGCACCCGGCAACGCAGCGCAACCTCGTGCGGTTGCAGGCTGATGGCATCCGGGTGATCGGGCCGAACGCGGGCAGCATGGCCTGTGGCGAGTTTGGTCCCGGACGCATGGCCGAGCCGATGGAGATCGTCGGCGCCATCGACCTGGCATTGTCGGACGGCCCACTGCGAGGCAAGCGCATCGTGGTGACGTCCGGCCCGACCCACGAACCCATCGATCCGGTGCGATACATCGCCAACCGGTCGTCCGGTGCGCAGGGCACCGCGGTGGCGCGGGCATTGGCGGCGTTGGGCGCAGAGGTGGTATTTGTCACCGGTCCGGCCGATGTTCCGCCGCCGCCGGGGGTCGAGGTCGTGCCGGTGCAGAGCGCGCGCGAGATGGCAGCGGCGGTCACGGCGGCATTGCCCGCCGATGCCGGTGTGTTCGCGGCGGCGGTGGCGGATTGGCGCGTCGCCAGCGCCAGCGACCGGAAGCTGAAGAAAAGCAAGGATGGTCTGCCGGTGCTGGAGTTTGCCGAGAATCCCGACATTCTGGCAGGGGTTTCGCAATTGTCCGAGGGCCGGCCCGGGCTGGTCGTCGGATTTGCCGCCGAAACCGATGACGTGGTCGCCAATGCCACCGCCAAGCGCAAACGCAAGCAGTGCGACTGGATCGTGGCCAATGATGTCAGCCCGGCGACCGGGATCATGGGGGGCAGCGAAAACGCGGTTGTGCTGATCACCGATGACGGTGCCGAAGAATGGCCGCGCATGGGCAAGGATCAGGTGGCAGAGCGACTTGCCGAACGCATCGCGTCGGCCATCACGCGATAGATTTCATGCCTCCGGCGGGGGGTATTTTTCACCAGAAAGAAGCAGGAAACGGCATGATTGCGATCCGGGTGACATATGAGGAGGGCGCGGATCGGTCGGTGGCATTGCCGGCCTATGAAACCGCCGGTGCGGCGGGTGCGGATCTGCGCGCGAACCTGCCCGGCAGGGTGGCGATGACGCTGGCGCCCGGGGCGCGGGCGCTGGTGCCGACGGGTTTGCGGATGGAGATACCGGAAGGTTACGAGGTGCAGGTCCGGCCGCGGTCCGGCCTGGCCCTGAAGCACGGGATCACCCTGCTCAATGCGCCGGGGACGATCGACAGCGATTATCGTGGCCCGGTGGGCGTAATCCTGATGAATGCCGGAGAGGTGCCGTTCGTCGTCGCGCATGGTGACCGGATCGCACAGATTGTCGTTGCCGCGGTGGTGCAGGCCGGTTTCGAACCGGTTCTTGCACTTGGTGATACCGGGCGGGGATCGGGCGGTTTCGGCTCGACCGGGCGGGGCTGATGCTGCTGGTTCTGTTCCTGGCAGGGATGATCTGGGGCCTTGGGGCACTGGTCGGTGTGACGCGGCGGGCGCGGCTGGTTTCCGTTGCGGTTCTGTTGGGGGCTGTTCTGCTGGTACAGGCGGTGCTGCCGGACCAGCATCCGTTGCGTGAAGCCACGGGTGGATCGCCGGCGCTTTGGCTCTTGCTGGCGGGATTCGCGGGGCTTGTGGCGCTGTACCGGTCCTGGCTGATATCCATGCGGCGGCGGGCGGAGATGTCCGATGCGAACCAGGCGCCGGCACCGGGTGGGGCGTTTTCCGAAACCGAGTTGAACCGTTACGCCCGTCACATTGTATTGCGCGAGATCGGCGGACCGGGTCAGAAACGGATGAAACAGGCGCGGGTGCTGGTGATCGGCGCCGGGGGGCTTGGCGCGCCTGCGCTGCAGTATCTGGCCGCTGCCGGTGTCGGCACGATTGGTGTGATCGATGATGATGTGGTTGAAAATGCCAACCTGCAGCGGCAGGTCATCCACCGCCACGCGGATATCGGCAAACCCAAGGTGTTTTCCGCGCAACAGGCCATGCTGGCCCAGAACCCGGCGGTGACCGTGCGGCCCTATCACCGGCGTCTGACCGCGGAGATCGCGGGTGATCTGTTTTCCGATTACGATGTGATCCTGGACGGTACCGACAATTTCGCCACGCGGTACCTGTCCAATGCCAGCGCCGTGGCGGCGGGCAAGCCGCTGGTATCCGGTGCCCTGTCGCAATGGGAGGGTCAGTTGAGCGTGTTCGATCCGGCCCATTCAGGGCCCTGTTACCAATGCATTTTCCCCGAGGCCCCGGCACCCGGACTGGCCCCGTCCTGTGCGGAGGCCGGTGTGATCGGGCCGCTGCCCGGCGTGATCGGGGCGATGATGGCGGTCGAAACCGTCAAGCTGATCACCGATGCGGGCGCAGCGCTGCGCGGGCAGATGCTGATCTATGACGCGCTTTATGGGGAAACGCGCACCATTCGCCTGAAGCCGCGCGAGGATTGTCCGATTTGCGCCGGGCTCAGAGCGCGCGGTCCAGATCGCTGATCAGGTCCTCGGCATCCTCGAGGCCGACCGACAGGCGGAATATGCCGTCACCCGCAAAGGCCCGATAACCGTCCAGCGCCGCCCCGGTCAGACGGAAGGATGTTTCCATCAGTCCCGCGGTTTCCATCCAGAAGATCAGACTGCGATGGTGCCCCAGCGACACCGCGTAGTGGATGACCTCGAGACGGTCGATCATCTGTTGGGCGATGCGTCGGCCATCGGCGGCGGTGCCGACCTGGAAACTGAGCATCCCCGAAAACCCGCTCATCTGTGTCCGGGCAAGATCATGCTGTGGATGCGAGGGCAGGCCGGGATATGTCACCTGTGTGACGGCAGGGTGTGTTTCCAGCCACTCGGCCACCGCCTGAGCACCGCTGTTATGCGCTTTCATGCGCAGGGGCAGGGTCGAGGCGCCACGCGCGATGAGCCAGGCATTGAACGGCGACAGGATGCCGCCATGGTGGATCGACGCCTCGATCCGCATCTTTCGCACGAGTTCGGCGGACCCGGCCACCGCACCCCCGACCGCATCGCCGTGTCCGCCGACGTACTTGGTGGTCGAGTGCATGACCAGATCGATCCCCAGCGCATTGGTATCCATGCCCAGAGGCGAGGAAAAAGTTGCGTCCGAAGAGTGGAGTGCTCCCGCCGCATGTGCCAGTGCGGACACGGCGGCCAGATCGGTCAGGCGGATGATCGGATTGGCAGGGCTTTCGCTGTGAACCAGTTTCGTGTTCGGCCGGATCGCGGCGGCGACCGCCTCCAGGTCGGACATGTCGACCGCTGTCACCTCTATGCCCATGCGGGGCAGCGTGTCACGCGCCAGTTCGGCCACTCCGGCATAGGACACGTCGGAAATGACCACATGATCTCCGGCAGAGAGAAAGGTGAAAAAGATCGCGCTGGCCGCCGCCATGCCGGAAGCGGTCGCAAGGCAGTCTTCCGTGCCCTGCAGGGCGGCGATCTTGGCTTCGAGCATCGCCGTGGTCGGGTTGGCCCAGCGGGCATAGGAATAGGGGCTGTCAGGGGTCAGATCATGGGCCGAGAATCCGGAAACCTCCGGAGAGACGAAAGCCGAGGACATGTGGATCGGCGGCGCCGATGCACCTGTTGCGGGGTCCGGACCTTCACCTGCATGAATGGCGGTGGTCATCGGGCCTGCTGGGGCGTTTCTGCGGCTCATGATCGGAGTCCCCTCGTGGTCTGTCCGGCGGCAAGCTGACCTCTCCGCAACCGCTGCGCAACCGGAAAGTCCGGTGGTGGCCGGAGAATTTGAGGCGCGGCTCTGGACCCTGTCGAGACACACGCCTAGCTTGTCTGTCAAAGGAGACACCGATGACCAACCCGATCCTGTCGGACTGGCAAACGCCATTCCGGATTGCCCCGTTCGATGTCATATCCGACGCGGATTTCGCCCCGGCGCTTGACACGGCGCTGGCCGCGCACCGGGCGGAAATCGACGCGATTGCCGACAACCCGGAGCCGGCCACATTCGCCAACACCATCGAAGCGCTCGAAGCGGCGGGAAAACCGCTGGACAAGGTGTTGTCGGTGTTCTTCACCGTTGCCGGGGCCGACAGCAACCCGGAGCGCGAAGCGTTGCAGCGGGCGTTTTCCCCGAAACTGGCGGCGCATTTTTCCGAGATTTCGGCCAACAAGGCCCTGTTTCGCCGGGTCGCCGCCCTGTGGGAACGGTGCAGCGAGTTGGACCTTGCACCCGAACAGCGGCGCGTTCTGATGCTGACCCATCGCGGGTTTGTTCGCGCCGGGGCGGCGTTGACCGGTGCACAGGAAAGCCGGATCAAGGAGATCAAGGCGCGGTTGGCGACGCTGGGGACCGAATTCACGCAGAACCTGCTGGCCGATGAACGTGACTGGTACATGGAGTTGTCGGAGCCCGACCTGGAAGGACTGCCACAATTTGTCATCGATGCAACTCGGGCCGCAGGGACGGAAAAGGGCCTGGGCGGTCCGGTGGTGACACTGGCCCGCTCGATCATTGTGCCGTTCCTGCAGTTCTCTCCCCGGCGGGATTTGCGGCAACGGGCCTATGCCGCCTGGGCCGCGCGGGGGGCCAACGGGGGCGACACCGACAACCGGGCAATAGCAGCCGAGATCCTGACGTTGCGCCAGGAGCGGGCGGAATTGCTCGGCTATGCCAGTTTTGCGGACTACAAGCTGGAAACCGAAATGGCCCGGACACCGGACAAGGTGCGGGCGCTGTTGATGGCCGTCTGGGGACCGGCCCGGGCACAGGCCGAGCAGGACGCCGCGGTCCTGACATTGATGATGCAGGCGGATGGGATCAACGGGCCCCTGGAGCCCTGGGACTGGCGGTACTATGCCGAGAAACGGCGCAGGGCCGAGCATGACCTGGACGAGGCGGCGCTGAAGCCGTTTCTGCAGCTTGACCGAATGATCGAGGCGGCGTTTTCCTGTGCGAACCGGTTGTTCGGGCTGGAGTTCTCCGCATTGGACATCGCGGACTCTTCCGAACCGGTAAACGCCGCGACCCAGTC
>CAYGNE010000110.1:0-363 GCA_964351155.1 uncultured Rhodobacterales bacterium
GAAGCATTTCATCGCCCAGTTCGGCCCCTGTCTGAGCGGGCCATGGGCCAAGCTGATGGATGTGCCGGAACTGACCGACGCGCTGGTGCAGCAGATTGCCGACCAGTCCGACGCGCAATCGGGGCGATACTCGATCCGCGAGCTGGAGCGTATCCGTGACAACAACCTTGTCGGCATGATGCGGGCGCTGAAGCTGCAGGATTACGGCGCCGGGGCATTGCTGAACGCACAGGACAGGCGCATGAAGGCCGGTGGACCGCTGGCCGGCGGGGTGGCCGATATCGGCGATCCGGGCCAGCCGATCCTGACGCTGTCGCGGGCGGTGCCGCTCGAGGAGAGCGCCTTCAACCGCCTGCTGATCCT
>CAYGNE010000110.1:373-10935 GCA_964351155.1 uncultured Rhodobacterales bacterium
CTGGATCGATTACAACGGTCACATGACCGAGTCCCGGTACCTGGAAGCCTTTGCCAATTCCACCGACCGTTTCATGGAGATCATCGGCTGTGACGCGGATTACATATCCGATCCCGAGGGGGGCAGTTACTTTACCGCCGAGACCCATATCCGCCATATCGACGAGGTCCATGCCGGGGCGCGGATCCGGGTCGAGACGCAGATGCTGCTGGGTGAAGGCAAGAAGCTGCACCTGTTCCATTCGATGTACGAGGATGACCGGTTGCTGGCCACGGGCGAGCATTTCCTGCTGCATGTCAGCCTGAAGACGCGCCGCCCGTCGGCGCCGTCGGCGGCGATCGAAGCGGCCATGGCGCAGATCCGCGCGGCGCAGGCCGGGCTGGCCTATCCCGAGGGGGCGGGTGCCGCGATCCGCAAACCGGCATGAAGCGCCGGGTTCTGATCACCGCCGGGGCGTCCGGCATCGGGCTGGCGATGGGGCACGGGTTTGACGCGGCGGGCTATGATGTCTGGGTCAGCGACCTGAACGCGCGGGCCCTGGGCGAGGTGCCGGGCCACTGGCGGGCCAGCCATGTGGACGTGATCGACGAGGGACAGATGGCGGCGATGTTCGCCGACATCCGGCGCGACTGGGGCGGGATCGACGTGATCTGTGCCAATGCCGGGATTGCCGGACCGACGGCGGCGGTCGAGGATATCGACCTGGCCGACTGGCGGCAATGCATGGCGGTGAACCTGGAGGGTGCGTTCCTGTGCGCCAAGTATGGCGGGCCGATGATGAAGGCGGCGGGGGCCGGGGTGATGCTGCTGACGTCGTCCACGGCGGGGCAGCACGGCTATCCGAACCGGGCCCCGTATTGCGCGGCCAAATGGGCGGTGATCGGGCTGATGAAGACGGTGGCGATGGAATGGGGCCGGCATGGCATCCGGGCCAACGTGATCTGCCCCGGGGCGGTGGAAGGCGCGCGGATGGAGGGCGTTCTGGCGCGCGAGGCGGCGGCCAAGGGCATGACCCGGGACCAGGTTTATGCCGGCTATGCGGGGGGCACCTCGATGGGGCGGTTCATTCAGGCCAGCGATATCGCCGACATGGCGGTGTTTCTGGGCTCGGACGCGGCGCGGATGGTGTCGGGGCAGGTGATCGCGGTGGACGGGCACACGGTGAACCCTGACCCCAAGATCTGAGCCGGTGTTCAGATCGCCAGGACCAGCAGCAGGATCGACAGGCCGAGCAGGGCCATGCCGCCGATTTCGCGGCCGGAGATTTTTTCGCGGAAGAACAGGACCGAGGCCAGCAGGCTGAGGATCAGTTCGACCTGGCCCAGTGCCTTGACATAGGCCGCGTTCTGCAGGGAAAACGCCAGGAACCAGCAGAACGAGCCGCCCATGCTGAACAACCCGACCCAGAGCGCGACGCGGCGGGCGGACCAGACCGCGACCAGTTCGGCGCGGTCGCGCAGGGCCAGCCAGAGCGCCATGGAGACCGCCTGCAGGCTGACCACGCAGGCCAGGGTCACGGCGGCGCGCAGGGCGGGTTCGATCTCGCCCAGTTGCAGGGTCGCGCCGCGATAGCTGACCGAGGAAAAGGCGAACAGCACGCCCGAACCCAGCCCCAGAAGCGAGGCGCGGCCGGTCAGGTGTTGCAGCCAGGACCCCGCCATCCCCGGTGTTCTGGACAGCAGGAGTACCGCCAGGAGGCCAAGCAGGATTGCGGCGAAACCGCCGGTGCTGACACCTTCTCCAAGGACGATCATGCCAACCAGAACCGTCTGGATGACCTCGGTTTTCTTGAAGGTGATGCCGACGGCGAAATTGCGTTGCTTGAACAGGGCGACGACACAGATGGTGGCGAGGATCTGGGACAGCCCGCCGATCGCGGCGAAGATCCAGAACTTGCCGTCCAGCTCTGGCAGGCTGCGTCCGGTGAGCCCGAGATACAGGGCCAGAAGCCCGAGGATCAGCGGCGCGGAATAGGCAAACCGGGCAAATGTCGCCCCCGCCGCGGAAAGCCTGGTCGTGCTCAGGCTTTTCTGAAGCATGAACCGCAGGGTCTGAAAGACAGCGGCGGCGAGGGTGGCGGGGATCCAGAGACTCATGCGCCCCTATTGGCGCATTTTCATTGCCCGGGCCAGAGCGGATGCGGCACCGGGTCCTTGGCGCGCAGGAAATGGCGCCGGAAGATCTCGGCGTAGGACCGGTAGACATAGCCGTTGTTCAGGTCGACATAGCGGGCCTTGCCGGCGCGGTAGAGTGCCGGCAACCGGTACCATGGGGTCCGGGGATTCATGTGATGAACGACGTGCAGGTTGTTGTTCAGAAAGAGAAATGCCAGCAGGCCGCGATCCTCGATGATCACGGTGCGGGCGCGGACCTGTTCATGGGCGCGGTGTTCCAGGAAGGTGCGGATCTTGAGCAGCGCGAGGCCGGAATAGGCGGCGACCAGATAGGCCCAGAGCGGCATGCCGGAGGCGTGGACGATCAACAGGACCACAGCGACCCCGGGCAGGTGCAGCGCCCAGGCCCGCCAGATCGCACCATCGCCGCGCAGCGCCCCGCGAAATTCATCGCGCATGAAAACCGCCTGGCCGATCAGCGGACCCAGAACCATTCGGCCCAGAAGCGTGTTGTTGGCGCGATAGACCATCTTGCCGAGCGTCGGCATGGCGGACCAGACTGACGGGTCCAGATAGTTGGATTCAGGATCGTCATAGGGGTCGGTCAGATTGGAATCGCGGTGATGCGCCAGGTGCAGGTCGCGGAACCGGTTATAGGGGATGCAGAGATTGAGCGGCAGCGCCATCAACGCCTCGTTCAGCGGTCTTGAGCGGAACGGGTGACCATGCAGCACCTCGTGGGTGAGCGAGGAATGCAGGGCGACCAGAAAGCCGATGACCGCGATCGCGGCGGTCAGGGACAGCGGCGAAAGCCAGAACAACGACATGAACCACGCGGCGTAACATGCTGCAATCAGGAACAAAGTGATCCACTCGATCCGGGGCTGCGCGGGGTGGCAGTCAGACATGAGGGCCCCATCCGTTTCCGGCCCGGACCGGTTCATCGACAGTGTGGGCCAGGACCCCGCGGCCCGCGTCGATCAGGGCGCAGTGCGGCGCATTTGTCAGTGATCCTTGCCGTGTTGTCATGTCGCCCCTGTCTGGCCGTGTCACGAATTCGTTACAGGATGGCCGGGCGTTGAGGAATTCGGTTTGTGATTAACAAATGTCCGCATCCGTGATAATTATCA
Source organism: uncultured Rhodobacterales bacterium (assembly GCA_964351155.1). Classification (GTDB taxonomy): domain Bacteria; phylum Pseudomonadota; class Alphaproteobacteria; order Rhodobacterales; family Rhodobacteraceae; genus CAYGNE01. The sequence continues at coordinate 3,618 of CAYGNE010000110.1, forward strand.
CCACATGATCGAAAAAATCGACAAACGCCTGCGCGCCGACCGGTTTCGCAGCCGGCTGGCCCGGGCCTTGCAGGAGTCGGGGATCAGCCAGAGCGCGCTGGCCCGGCAGATCGGGGTGGACCGCTCGACGATCTCGCAGCTTTTGTCCGACAAGGGCGCACGGTTGCCAAATGCCCATGTGGTCGGGGCCTGCGCCTCGGCGCTGGGTGTTTCGGCGGACTGGCTGCTGAGCCTGAGCGAGCGGCCGGAAAACGCGGCCGAACTGCTCGCGGCCAGCCTGTCGCTGACCGAAGCGCCCCGGGCGCTGGTGGACGAGCGGATATTCGACTGGCACCGCGAAGCGGCGGGGTACAAGATCCGCCACGTGCCTGCCGCGTTGCCGGATATGCTGAAAACCCGCGCGCTGTTGGAGTGGGAATACGCGCCGCATCTGGGCCGCACGGCGGATCAGGCCATCGGCGCGTCGCAGGACCGCCTGGAATGGATGCGCGGGGCGCAGTCGGATTACGAAATCGCCATGCCGGAATACGAATTGTACAGTTTCGCCCATGGCACGGGGTATTACCGCGGCGTCCCGCGGGACGTCCGCCGGGAACAGATCGACCGGTTCAGCGCGCTGTGCGATCAGCTTTATCCGCGGCTGCGGATCTACCTGTTTGATGCCCGCAGGATGTATTGCGCGCCGCTGACCGTATTCGGGCCGCTGCTCTGCGTGTTCTATGCCGGGGGGCATTACATGGCGTTTCGCGACAGCGACCGGGTCGAGACGTTTTCGCGCCATTTCGACACGCTGGTGCGCGAGGCGACGCTGACGGCGCGGGATGTGTCCGCGCATATGCGCGCGCTGCGCGCAGCGGTCGCCTGACCGGTGTCAGTCGTGTTCCGGCATCGGATAGCCGCGCAGGCGCAGGAACAGGCTGGCCTCTTCGTTGTTGTGGAAATAGGGCACGCTGAACGGCGGTTCGGGATCGGTGATGCGGCCCTCGATCTCGGCCAGGACCACCTCGGTGATGAAGGGCAGGTCGAAATGCCGGGCTTTGCGCAGGGGAATCCATTGCAGGTGCGAAAGCTCGTCGCAGGCATGGGTGAAATCGTCGAGATCGCCCTGGATCGCCGCTGAGTCGACCAGGAAGAACCGGGCATCGAAGCGGCGCGGGCGCCCCGGGGGGGTGAGGGCGCGGAACACGAACTGCAGCGCATCCGCAGAGGGCAGGTGCCCGGTCGCGGCAAAGGTTTCCCAGTCCGGCGGAACGTCGCCGGGCCAGGTGCCCGGCCTGCCCAGAACCAGGCCGGTTTCTTCCCACAATTCACGGATCGCCGCCGCCGCCAGCGCGTTCTGCAACCCGTCTTCGGACTTTTCGCCGAGCCGGTCGTGGCAAATCCCGGGCAGCGGGCGGGCCAGCGGGACGCGGGCATCCGCCTTGTCCACCGCGCCGCCGGGAAACACGAATTTGTTGGGCATGAAGGCGGCCTTGGCGCCGCGCTGCCCCATGAGGATGGCGGGGTCGTCATGCCGGTCGCGCAACACGATCACCGTGGCGGCGTTGCGGATCGCGGTCTTGTCTGTGGTCATGGTGCCTCGCACGTTGCGGGGTGCCGGGCGTTCAGAACCCGTGCATGTGGCGGGCCCACTGGAGCCCGACGATGGCCCCCTTCAGTCTGGGCAGAAGGTAGAGTGACAGCGCGACGCAGCCAACCGCAAAAACCGAAAACAGCATCAGCGGATCGGGCCGCCAGTATTGGAACGACAGCAAGAGCAGCGGCGCCATGATATGGCCCACGATCAGGATGGTCAGATAGGCAGGGCCGTCATCGGCCCGGTGGTGGTGCAGTTCCTCGCGGCAGACCTTGCAGGTGTCGTTCACCTTGAGATAGCTGCGCAGCAGCGGGCCGCTGCCGCAATGCGGGCATTTGCCCCGCCAGCCGCGCGCCAGGGCGGGCCAGACAGCGCGCACCTGCTCATCACCCTTGGTTGGCTCAGGGCCAGTCGATTCGTTCATCATGATATTCCGGTTCTCCCGCCGGCAGGATGGGCGCGATCGGAGCGGACGAAAAGGGCTCAATCGGCCCTTGCGTCGGGATGTCGCGAATTCGGAGCGGATGATGTGCGAAAAACATGCAGTTCGTGCCCATATATCAAAATCGCGAAACATGGCGACGGAAATCCCTGCGGGCTGCGTTTGAGGGTTATGGTGGACGGCACGGGGCCGTCGCGGAGACAGGAAGACAAAAGATGAAACATACAGGTTTTATTGCAGCGGTCGTCGGGGCCTCGGTTGTCCTGACGGCAGGGTTCGCACAGGCGCAGGGGCCCGGTGGCATGCGCGGCGGGCACATGTCCTTTGAAGCGCTGGATGCGGACGGCAACGGCGAAATCTCGCGCGAGGAAATGACAAATCACCGCCAGGTGCGGTTTTCCGGGGCCGATGCGGATGGCAATGGCGCGCTGAGCAGGGACGAGATGATCGCCGCAGGGCAGGCGCGGGTCCAGGAGCACGTGACGGCGATGATCGAGGCGTTCGATGAGAATGGCGACGGTGCGCTGTCGCTGGACGAAATGCCCGGCCCGCGCAAACCCGAGCGGGCGGCGCGGTTCTTTGACCGGATGGACAGCGATGACAGCGGCGGTATCTCCAGGGAGGAATTCGCCGCCGCCGGCGACTGGATGGGCCGGCATGGCGGCACGCACAAGCGCTGGCACAAGAACTGACGGGTGCCGCAGGCGCAGGGCATATCGCAGCGGCCTGACGGAGAGCCGACGGATGACGCGCTGCTGGTCCTGTTTGCGGGTGGCGAGGAGCAGGCGGCGCGCGCGTTGACGCGCCGCCTCGCACCCCGGGCGCACGCGGTCGCGCTGCGGGTGCTGGGCGACCGGGCAGAGGCCGAAGACGTGACGCAGGAGGCGATGATGCGCCTGTGGCGCATGGCGCCTGACTGGCAGCCCGGCACGGCACAGGTCAGCACCTGGCTGTACCGGGTGACGATGAACCTGTGCCTGGACCTGCGGCGGCGGCGCGCGGGCCGGTTTGCCCGGCTGGAGGACGTGCCCGAACCCGCGGACCCCGGTCTGGGGGTCGTCGAGCGGATGCAGCAATCGCACCGGGTCGATGCGCTTCAGGCGGCGCTGATGACGCTGCCGGAACGGCAGCGGCAGGCGGTCGTGCTGCGGCACCTTGAGGGGCTGTCCAATCCGCAGATCGCGGACATTCTTGAAATCAGCACCGAGGCGGTCGAGAGCCTGACCGCCCGGGGCAAACGGACGCTGAGCCGGGAACTGGCCGGGCGTCGCGAAGAGCTGGGGTATACCGATGGTTGACACCGACAGAAGCGAAACCGACCTGGAACAGGTCTTTGCCGCCGCACGCGGCGCGGAACCGGGCCTGCCGGACGGGCTTGAGCAGCGAATCCTGCGGGACGCGCGGATGGTTCAGGCGGAATGGGCGCGGTGCGCCGGTGCCGCCCGGGCGCCGCGCTGGCGGTCGGTTCTCGACCTGCTGGGCGGCTGGCCGGCGATGGCGGGCATGGCCGCGGCCTGTGCCGCCGGTGTCTGGATCGGGTTTGCGCCGCCGCAGGCGCTTCCGGATCCGGCGCAGCTCGTGCTGTCGGAACCGGCGATGTTTGACGACGATGATCTTGTGCTGGCGATGGCGGAGGAACTGGAATGACACCGGATACCGAAAAACGCAGATGGCCGTGGCTGCGCATTCTTCTGATCGGCTCGCTGGCGCTGAACCTGCTCGTGGTCGGGCTGGTGATCGGGGCGGCGTTGCGCTTTGGCGGGCCGGACCGGGCGCACAGACCGCCGCCGCCGATGGGTGCGGCCCTGTACAGGGCGTTGCCGCGCGACGAGCGCAGGGCGTTCCGCAAGGCGATGCAGGAGGCCCCGTTCAACCCGTCGCGGAACCGCCAGGCGCAGGCCCGGGCCCTTGCCGATGTGCTGCGCGCGACCCCGTTTCAGCCCACGGCGCTGAGCGAGGCCCTGGCCGGGCATGCCGATGAGCGCGCGGCGTGGCAGGCGACGGTTCACGCGGTCTGGATGGACCGGGTCAGGGAAATGAGCGACGCAGAGCGTGCCGCATATGCCGACCGGGTCGAAGAGGAGATGGCCAACCCGCACTGGAAAAGGCGCAAACGGGATGACCGCCAGGATTGAAGGCGCGGGTTCAGGGTTGAATGTTGGACAAGATCAGGCGGCCGAGCGGATCATCGAAACCTGGTTCCGGCCGCTTCCCTTGGCTTCGTAAAGCGCGCGGTCGGCCTGGCCGATCAGCGCGTTTGCCGACCGGTCCCGGTCGTGATGGCCGGCATAGGGGGGCGCGCTGATGACAACACCGATGCTGATGGTGACATGGATCGGGTGTTTGTGGCCGGGGCACTGGAACGGCATGGCGTTGATCTGGCGGCACAACCGGTCGGCCGCCTGGATGGCGCCGGACTGGTCGATCTGCGGCATTACGATCATGAATTCCTCGCCGCCGACCCGGGCGATCATGTCGATGGCGCGCAGCTGTTCCTTGAGCCGGCGCGCGGTCTCGGTCAGAACCGCGTCGCCGACGGGATGACCGAACCGGTCGTTGATCTGCTTGAAGTGGTCGAGATCGGCCAGCATCACCGCAAAGCTGCCGCCGGTCTGCGCCGCCTTGGCGGCGACCTCGGCCAGATGCGGCAGCGCATAGCGGCGATTGAAGAGGCCGGTCATCGGATCGCGCACCGAGGCGCGCAACCCGTCGCGGACCGTATCCCGCAACCTGTCCGACATCGCCTTGCGGCGCAGTTGCGCCGCCAGCCGCAGCGCCAGTTCCTCGGCGCAGAAGCCGTTTTGCAGCACGTCATGCGCGCCGCGATCCAGCGCGTCGGCGGCCAGGTGGGGCGAGCCGGCCGGGGCAATGGCGATCAGGGCCGCGCGGCTGGTCATGCTGCGGGCCCGCAGATCGGCCAGCAGCCGCAACCCGCTTTGGGCCCGCGCACCGGTCAGGTCGACGATGATCGCATCGGGAACCGGTTCCGCCATCAGCGCGTGAATATCGTCCATCTGGTGGGTCTGCAGGCGGTTTTGCGTCAACCCCTTGAGCCGGGCGCGCCACAACGCGCCGGTGGCCGCATCGCGCGTCAGAAGGGCGACGGTGGCAGGGGCAAGGAACCCGGCCATGGGTTCGGCGAATCCAAGCGCGCCCGGCGCGCTTTCGCGCAGGCGCAGTTCTTCGGTGCTGTTGCGGGCGCGCACCAGGCTGCGGATGCGGGCTTGCAGGATGAGATCATCCAGTGGCTGGCTGAGAACATCGTCGATCCCGGCGGCCAGTGCCGCGAGTTCGGCGCGGCGGTCGTTCTGTGACGTGACCGCGATGATCGGGATTCCGCGCAGCGATTCGTCCTGTTGCAGCAGCGCGCGCACCTGTGCGGCGTCGCCGTCGGGCAGGGTCATGGCGGTGACGATCAGGTCCGGGCGGGTGCGCCGCACCAGGGCGAGCAGGCCGGTCAGCCCGTCGCTCTGGACCACGTGGTAATAGGCCGCGGAGAGCTGAACCTTCAGCATGATGCGGTTGGTCGACACTCCGTCCAGGATCAGAATGGTGCCTTGCACGCCACGTGCCTTTCAAGCTTGCATTAAGATTGTGTCAAAGTGTTTATGAGACTCGTTAACAAACCCTTTCCGTTCGAGGAAAAGTCGTCAGCCCATGCAGTATTCCGCCGATGCCGCCGAAACGCTTGCCTTGCAGTCCCTTGCCTGGTTGCTGGGCAATGATGACCTGCTGCCGGTGTTCCTGGGCGCCAGTGGCGCCTCGGAACAGGATTTGCGCACGCGGGCGTCCGACCCGGAATTTCTCGGCTCGGTGCTGGATTTCCTGATGATGGACGATGCCTGGGTGGTCGGGTTCTGCGATGCCGCGTCGATCGGTTATGACCAGCCGATGCTGGCCCGCGCGGCGTTGCCGGGCGGGGCGCAGGTGAACTGGACCTGACGCGCCGGACCGGTCGCAAGAAGGAGCGAAACATGCCCATTTCCGCCATTCTGTTCGACAAGGACGGAACATTGTTCGAGTTCGGAAACACCTGGGAAGCCTGGGCGAATTCGGTCTTGTTGCGGCTGACGGGCCGCGACACCGCCCGGGCGACCGAGGTGGGACGGCATATCGGCTTTGACATGGCGGCGCGGCGATTTCATCCCGACAGCATCGTCATCGCCGGTACCCCGGACGAGGTTGTCGAGGTGATGGCGCCGCATTTTCCCGGGATTTCACCGCGCGAACTGCTGAACACGTTGAACGAGGAAGCCGAGGCCGCGCCGCAGTCGGAGGCGGTGCCCCTTGTGCCGTTCCTCGATGGTTTGCGGGGCCGCGGGCTGCGTCTCGGGGTTGCGACGAACGATGCCGAAGCCCCGGCGTTGGCGCATCTTGGGGCAGCCGGAATAGTGGACCGGTTCGATTTCATTGCCGGGTCCGACAGTGGACATGGTGCGAAGCCGGCGGCCGGACAATTGCTGGCCTTTGCCCGCGCGGTGGGGGTCACGCCGGAGCAGGTGGCGATGGTCGGAGACAGCACCCATGACCTGATTGCCGGGCGCAGCGCGGGCATGACAACCGTGGGCGTTCTGACCGGTCTCGCCAAGGCCGCCGACCTTGCGCCGTTTGCCGATGTGGTGCTGCCGGATATCGGCCACATCCCGGCCTGGCTGTTCCGCTAGGGGCGGCGGCAAAAACGACTCCCTGCGGATCAAAACGACATTTCCTGTCGCATTCGGTGTGGCGGAATGGTGCGTCCTGCGGCTCAATCAGGCCAGCGGACAGGAGTTTTGCCATGACAGACGGACAGGAACGACGACGGCGCGGTGGTGGCAGGGCAGGCAATGCGGCCCGGCGGGGCGGGGCGGTGATCGAGCAGATGCCCTGGCAGCCGCCGGTCAACATCGACCGCCCGGTGGAGCCTCTGACCGAGGAAGGCGTGGCGGCGATTCACGAAGGCGCGATGGAGATCCTGGAGGATATCGGGATCGCCATCCTCAATCCCGAAGCGCTGGAGATTTTCCGGGAGGCGGGATGCAGAATTGACGGCGACGTGGTGCGATGCGGGCGTGAGTTCATCATGGAGATGGTCGCGAAGGCCCCCGGGCAATTCACCCTGACGCCGCGCAATCCCGATCGCCAACTTACCGTCGGCGGCAGGACGCTCTTGTTCGGGAACGTGTCCTCGCCGCCGAACTACTGGGACATGGAGATCGGCAAGAAGGTCCCCGGCACGCGGGAGATGTGCCGCAACCTGTTGAAACTGACGCAGTATTTCAACTGTATCCATTTCGCAGGCGGCTACCCGGTGGAACCGG
>CAYGNE010000111.1:0-10757 GCA_964351155.1 uncultured Rhodobacterales bacterium
GCCATCCGTGACCAATGGAATGATGGCCGGCATTCTTTTCGGCTTTGGCCTGAAAGCAGCCGGTGGGCTGGCCTCGGATCCCGCTGCGGTAGGTGTTCTCATCATTGTCTTTGCCATATGTGCGGTGATCTTTCGCCGCTACGCAATGCTCGTCCTGCTGGCCTCTGCTCTTATCATCAGCGCGGTCTTTTATGACGCATCAGTGGGAATGGTGAGCCGCACCTTTGCAAGCCGGGAGCTCTCAGGGGCCGTCTTTTCCACCGGCGCAATGCTCAGTCTTGCTCTCCCTTTGCTGATCACAACGTTGAGTGGCCAATGTCTCCCCGGTATGGGCTGCCGGTACTCGGTTTCGTTGCGGTCTTGAGGGATCGGCTGGCAGATCACGCCGCACAGGCGATGATCCACGAGCGGGAACGCTCAGGATCGGCTTGGGTGCTGGAATGGATGACTTGGCCCGCCATGGCAGAGGCAACCGGCGCCGCCTTGCGGCATGCGAACCGTCTGATTGCCTCGATCAAACGGATCGGTCGTCAGGATACGGTTTAGAAGACGGAGAAGCGCCAAGCCGTTCAAGTGCAGAGATGGTGTTTGGCATCCTTCGCAAGCAGAGCAAAAGGATGCCAAACGCAACAATCAAACGTCGAAGAACACCGTCTCATCGTCGCCCTGCAGCTTGATGTCGAAGCGATAGACAGCCTTGCCATCCCGTTCGCCTCGCTTGGCGACGAGCGTGGCGCGCCGGTGTTCCCATTCGATCAGGTTCAGCACCGGGTCGTTGGCATTGGCCTCGGCCTCGTCATCGAAATACATGCGGGTGTTGAGCCCGATATTGATGCCGCGCGCGACGATCCAGACGTTCAGATGCGGCGCCTGTGTGCCGACATTGCGCGCGCGCGTCGTGCCTGGCTTGACAGTGTCAAAGCCCCATTCGCCGGTCTCGAAATCGGTAATGACGCGCCCCCAGCCACGGAAACCGTCCTCGACCGGGCCGCCGCCCTCGGGATGGGCGTAGTTGCCATCCGAGTTGGCTTGCCAAACCTCGAGCAAAACGTCCTTGATCGGCGCACCCATGCCATCAATGACACGCCCCTCGACGCGGATGCGCTCGCCCTTCGCGTTCGGACCAGCGATGTCCCAGCCCAGCTCCTGCTTGTAGATGTCGAAACCAGCGGCACCGGGCGCAAGGCCGATATGCACGTAGGGACCGGCGGTCTGCGATGCGGATTCCTTCAGGTATGTCAGTTCCTGCGCCATGGCTCAGTTCCCCTCCAGACGGTTTACGAAGAGAGTGGAGCGGCGTCCACGCAGCACGATGTCGAACTTGTAAGCGACGGTATCCAGCGGAATAGTCGCGTTGAGATCAAGCTTTGCGGTCAATTGCTCGATGGCATCGGGATCGGGGATCGTCTGCACGATCGGGCAGATCGGGATCAACGGGTCGCCTTCGAAATAACACTGGGTGATCAGGCGCTGGACAAAGCTCGAGCCGAAGACCGACACGTGCACATGCGCGGGCCGCCAGTTGTTCACCATGTTGCGCCAAGGGTAAGCCCCCGGCTTCACGGTGCGGAAGAAATAAAATCCGTTCTCGTCCGTCAGCGTACGACCGCAGCCCCCGAAATTTGGGTCGATCGGGGCGAGGTAGGTGTCCTTCTTGTGCCGATAGCGTCCACCGGCATTGGCCTGCCATACCTCGACAAGCGTATTGGGCACCGGTTTGGCGTTTTCATCCAGAACCCGGCCATGCAGAATGATGCGCTCCCCGATCGGACTCTCACCGGGTTTGGCGTAGTTCGTCAGAAGGTCATTGTCACCGGGGTCAATGTCGTTTTGGCCAAAGACCGGGCCGGTAACCTCCGAAACCGAATTCTGCAGGCTGATCAGCGAATAGCGCGGGCTGCGCGCCACAGATGTCTTGTAGTTTGGCGTGTAGGCTGGCGGATGCACAGACCGGTCACGCTGGTAAAATTCCCCCGGGGTCGTCATGACGTCTTCTCCTCCATTTCCGTATAGGTTGCCTTGGCCAATTTGATGGCGTGATTGGCTTTCGGGACGCCGGCGTAGATCGCAACATGCAGCAGGGCCTGCATCACGTCGTCCTTCGACGCGCCGGTATTCTCCGTGGCGCGAATGTGCATCGGGATTTCCTCGAAATTCCCGGTTGCGGCCAACAGTGCCAGCGTCAGCATCGACCGCTCCCGGCGGCTGATGCCGTCGTCAGCCCAGACCGTGCCCCAGGCGCTTTCCGTGATGAGCGTCTGAAACGGCAGATCGAACTCGGACTTTGCCGCTTCTGCGCGGTCCACATGCGCATCACCCAGAACGGCCCGCCGGATCGCCATGCCTGTGTCAAATCGGTTGGTCATGTCTGTTCCTTTCAATCCAGGTCAGTAGGGCAGGCCGACATAGTTTTCGGCCATTGCCTTCTGGGCAGCCTTGTTGGACCTCAAGAATTCGAGGTCGGCAACCTGCATCTTGAGGTCGAACGCGCTCTGGTCGGGGTAGCGGTGCATAATTGACGAGAACCACCAGCTGAACCGCTCGGCCTTCCAGACCCGCTTGAGCGCCTTCTCTGAATAGCTATCGATGCCCCCCGATGAGCCATTCTCGTAGAAATCCCGCAGCGCGTTGTAAAGGTAGTGGACATCCGACGCGGCGGTGTTCAGGCCCTTTGCACCCGTGGGCGGAACGATATGCGCGGCATCGCCACAGAGGAACAGTCGCCCCCAGCGCATCGGTTCGGTCACGAAGGAACGAAGCGGCGCGATGGATTTTTCGATCGATGGACCGGTCACCAGCTTCTCGGCCTGTTCAGCCGGGATTCGGCGCTTGAGTTCCTGCCAGAAAGCCTCGTCCGTCCAATCCTCTGGTTTGTCGCTGAGCGAGCATTGGATGTAGTAGCGGCTGAGGTTTTCGTTGCGCATCGAGCACAGGGCAAAACCGCGCTTGGAATTGGCGTAGATCAACTCGTGGCTGACTGGAGGCGTTTCGCTGAGAATGCCAAGCCAGCCGAAAGGATAGACCTTCTCGTATTCACGGCGCACATCGAGCGGTATGGCCTGACGGCTGACCCCGTGAAATCCATCGCACCCCGCGACGAAGTCGCAATCGATGCGGCGCGGCTCGCCGCCCACGGTGTAGGTGACATAGGGTGCTTCGCTGTCGGCGCGGTTGATCACAACGTCGTTGACCTGGTATTCGATCTTGCCGCCGGCGGCTTCCCGTGCGGCATAGAGATCGCGCGTCACCTCGGTTTGCCCGTAGACAATCACGGGTGTCCCCGTGTGCTCCATGAAATTGATCCCGAACATCTCGTCGCCGTAAGAGATCAGCGTGCCGTCATGCACGTAGCCTTCTGCATGCAATCGTTCGGCGCATCCCGCTTCCTCCAGAAGCCGAACCAGCCCCTGTTCCAGCACGCCCGCCCGGATCCTGCCGAGCACATAGTCCTTGGTTTTTCGCTCCAGAACGATGTTGTCGATGCCGCGCGTGTGGAGCAGCTGCGAGAGAAGCAGACCCGACGGCCCGCCACCTATGATAGCGACTTGCGTTTTCATGGCGTCCTCCTGATGCCTTCCCGGATATCTTCCATGTTGCAATCGATATGAAAAATGAAGAAATATGGTTTTGAGTTATCATTTTTGGAAAGAAATGGATCGTCGTATCAAGTTTCGCCACCTCGACGCCTTCAGCGCAATCGCTCGCGCAGGGAGCTTCAAGAAGGCCGCCGCCGAGTTGAACCTTTCTCAGCCTGCCATCTCCAAGGCGCTGAAAGAACTTGAGGACATACTGGGTGCAACCCTGATGGAGCGGGACAGATCCGGCATCAAACTGAGCCAAAAAGGTGAGGTTTTCCTCCAATTCGCAGAGCAATCGACGGCTGCGCTTCGGCATGGGTTTCGCAGTGTGCGATCCAGCGTTGATGCAAAAGAACACCTGAATATCGGAGTTCTGCCCAGTGTCGCCTCAGGCTTGCTGCCCGCTGCCGTGTCTTCTTTTCTGGTTGGCAACCCCGATACGCTCCTTGAAGTCCACGAGGGGTCACACAATGATCTCACGTCCCGGCTTAGAAGTGGCAAACTCGATCTGGTGATCGGACGGCTTGGACGTCCGAAGTCAATGCAGGGGTTGGTGTTTCGCCAGCTCTATTCCGAGGAAGTTGTTGTCGTTGCCTCGCCCCATAGCACCGCAGCGACGATCAACCGGTTCGAAGATCTTGACGAATTCAGAGTGCTGTATCCCCCACAGGATTCAGCCATCCGGCCTCTCGTGGCACGCATGCTGATCTCAAGAGGCGTTCCGCTTTTCCGCAATCGCATTGAAACGGCATCAGCCGCCTTCGGGCGTGCGCTGACACTCTCGGAACCAGACACCGTTTGGGTCATCAGTCGCGGTGTGGTTCATAACGACATTCAGGAGGGGCGGTTGGTTAGGCTTCAGATCGACACCGGTCCGACCATAGGTGCCGTCGGCATCATGAGCATCGCCGACGATGTTCCAACAACGGCAATCCGAGCTTTTTCAGGCGCTTTGATACGAGCGGCAAAACGGACGGAGGTTGCAAATAGCAACCCCGGTTAGCAGGTACAAAAGTACCCCGCCGGACACCGAAAGACGCTGCAAAGGCGGCCGGTGGCTTTCAACAACATCAATCGCGCTGATCCCCTTGACCACAAAAAAGGTATTAACCGAGACCGTGACAGGTTTTGGCTGTCATGGCTTATCTCCCTGCAGTTTTCGCGATCCAGGAGGCACTCGCGAATGCGTTTTCGGGCGCTTGTCCAACTTCGGACAACGACAGCTGCCTCTCTGGAGGTCAAAGGGAGGAATTCACATGACCATCATCAAGACAACCCGGGCTCTGTTGGCTGGAACTGCCGTTGCGGCCATGGCCGCCACCGGAGCCTTTGCTCAGGAAGTGACGCTCAAGCTTCACCAGTTTCTGCCGGCCCAGGCGAATGTGCCAAAGCTGGTTCTGGACGTATGGGCGGATAAGATCGAGGCCGAGTCAGATGGCCGGATCAAGGTCGATCGGTTCCCCTCGATGCAGCTGGGCGGCAAGCCGCCGGAGTTGATCGATCAGGTGACTGACGGTGTCGCAGATGTGATCTGGACTGTTGTCGGCTACACGCCGGGCCGCTTTCCCACAACGGAAGTCTTTGAGCTTCCTTTCTTCGTGGAAGATGCACGCGCTGCGTCTTGCGCCTTCTGGAAAATGCACGAAGAGCACACGAAAGACACTGAATTCAAGGATGTGAAGATCCTTGCAACCTGGGTACATGGCCCGGGCATGATCCACACGGCCGATCCCGTTGAAACACCCGAAGACCTGAATGGTATGAAAATTCGCGGTGGCTCCCGTCTGGTCAACAAGGTGCTGGAACAGGTTGGCTCGACGCCTGTCGGTCTGCCGGTTCCTGCCATCCCGGAAAGCCTGTCCAAAGGTGTGATCGACGGTGCGACGATCCCGTGGGAAGTCACCACCGCCCTCAAGGTGCCGGAATTGGTGGAGTTCCACACCGAATTCGAAGGTGCCGGTCTGTATACCCTGACTTTCGTTGTCGCCATGAACCAGGCCAAATACGACTCTCTGCCTGATGACCTGAAAGTCGTAATCGATGCCAATGCCGGCATGGAATTCTCTGTGTTCGGTGGCGGGACGCAAGCAGACGCAGATGGACCCGCGCGCCAAATCGCTGTCGATAACGGCAACGAGATCTACACCGTCAGCGACACTCAGCCCTGGCTCGATGTCGTCGAGCCCGTCTACGCCGAGTGGGTCGCTGATATGAACAGCAAGGGCATCGATGGCCAGGCTCTGATTGATCAGGCGCGGGGGCTCATGTCCGGCGAATGCGCGGGCGCGACCGCCAACTTCTAATCTCTGATTGCGCCGTCGGGCTTGTGTTCGGCGGCGCACCATCGCTTGGGAGGAGGACCACCATGCATACGTTCTTTGACAAATTGGCGCGAACCTTCGCCAGGCTTGGCGGTTTCGTCCTCGTGTTTCTCGTTATCCTGACGTGCGTATCGATCCTTGGTCGGTCGCTAAACACTATTCTCAACGGCGATTTTTTCCAATCGGTGATGCCCGGACTTTCCGCAGCGCTGCTGAATACAGGTATCGGACCCATCAAAGGCGATTTCGAGATCGTCGAAGCGGGAATGGCCTTTGCGATTTTTGCCTTCCTCCCGCTGTGTCAGCTGAACGGCGCACATGCCTCGGTCGACATCTTCACATCGAAGCTGACGATGCGGTCAAATCGGTTGCTTCGGGCGATCATCGAAGTCGTCTTTGCCGCTGTGCTTGTGATCATTGCGTGGCAACTCTTTGAGGGATTGCAAACAAAGCGCAATGCCGGCGAGACCTCGTTCTACCTCGAATTTCCGGTCTGGTGGGCATACGCCATCAGCCTTGTTGCTGCCATCGTGGCAGCAATCGTTTCAATCTATGTCGCAACAATGCGGGTCGTCGAAAGCGCGACGGGTAATCGCGTGTTGCCGCCTGAACTGGAGGCGGACCATTGAGTGATCTCATGATCGGGCTGATGTCTTTTCCGGCCCTTCTTCTCCTCATCTTCCTGCGTGTCCCGATTGGCCTTTCGATGTTCCTTGCGGGTCTGGTGGGTCTGGTGATCGTCACAGGCGATACAACAATTCCACTCGCACGCCTCAAATCGGAGACTTTCGGGACTTTCTCGAATTACTCGCTGTCGATCGTTCCGATGTTCCTTTTGATGGGGTATTTCGCAACACTCGGTGGCATGAGCCAATCGCTTTTCAAAGCGGCGGAAAGCTGGCTTGGACATCGAAAAGGCGGAGTTGCCATGGCGTCCGTGGGGGCCTGTGCCGGGTTTGGCGCGATTTGTGGGTCGTCGCTCGCGACCGCCGCCACAATGAGCCGCGTCGCACTTCCGGAATTGAAGGCCTATGGGTACGCGGGTGGTTTTTCCACCGCAACACTCGCAGCAGGCGGAACCCTGGGTATTCTCATTCCGCCATCTGTCGTTCTTGTGATCTATGCTATTTTGACGGAACAGAATATCGCCAAGCTCTTTTTGGCAGCGTTCATTCCGGGCATCTTGGCGGCCATCGGTTACATGATCGCAATTGCGATCTATGTTCGCGTCAATCCTGAAAATGGTGGCTCAACGCGTGCACGCGTACCTTACATTGATCGCTTGCGAGCACTCTTCGATGTATGGCCCGTGCTTCTGGTGTTCTTTCTAGTGGTCGGCGGTATCTATTTGGGTTGGTTCACACCGACTGAAGGCGCGGCCGTCGGAGCATTCGGCACAGGTTTGATTGCGTGGCTTGCAGGCGGATTGACGCGAGAGACCCTCTCCGAGAGCTTCTATGTTACTGCACGTGCCTCGGCGATGATCTTCTTTATTGTCCTCGGGGCCGCGTTCTACAACGGCTTCCTCGCCTTGACCCAACTACCGCAAGAAACCGCTGCGTGGGTCGGAGCGAGCGGACTGAGCCCTTGGTTGATACTGATCATCATCCTTGTATTCTATCTCCTTCTGGGGTGTCTGATGGACAGCTTGTCGATGATCCTGCTGACAATCCCGATCTTCTGGCCCGTCATGCAAGAGTTGGATTTCGGGCTTGTTTCCATGGTCGAGTTGCAGTCGACAAAACTGGAAGCCCTCGTTGCAAGTGGAGCGGACGTGTCTGCCGCGCTTTTGGCGGAAGCACAGGCGATCCTTGCCGGTGGTCAGGAATTGACGCGGGAAATGACCCGAGAGCTGGGCCTTCGCGGCGTCAACCAGGGCGCTCTGAACCGAGTGAACGTCGAGTACACCGCTATCTGGTTCGGGATCCTTGTACTGATCGTTGTCGAGGTTGGATTGATCACGCCCCCGGTTGGGATGAATCTCTTTGTGATCAATGCAATGGATAAGAAGACACCCATGGTGGAGACCTACAAGGCGGTGCTTTACTTCGTGGGATCGGACCTTGTCCGTGTGGTAATCCTCGTCGCGTTCCCGTTCATTACGCTCGCGTTGATCCCTCTTTAGGGACTGCAAGAAGAGTACCGTTGTGCCCCAGGCTGTCACGATAGCCTGGGGTTTTCTGGTGTTCACGGGATTGGCGGCTCGGACTGGGCTAGAAGCTTGGTTCCTCCAACTTGCAAGTATCCGCTCTTTGAGCACCGGTAGTGACGAACGCCGTTCGCAGCATTCGTGTTCTTCGGTGCCAGGAGTGCACAGGCTAGCATTGGCCAAATCAATGCGCAGCGTTGAAAGCGGGCGCGGCGCGATATGGCTCTCAAAAGTGTGGTTCAGACCGGATCGACGGTCGCAACGAAACCGAAAAACGCCGGGATAACGCAGGCACCACACCTCAGGTTCAATTGGAGCCGCATCTTGATCAGGTCCACTCAGAAGAGAAATCCCAGAACGACCGGGACGGTAACAGCACCAAGCAGAGTCGACATGACGATAGCGGAAGCACCGACGTCTCCTACCGAATGGCGCCCGCAGAATGCAGCGAATGACAGAAACAGAGGCATACAAGCAAAGAGGATGGCGTCACGAGTGACTGGTTCTGCCCAACCAAAGATGACACCGAATGCAGCTCCCACGAAGAGCGGATGCAGGACCAGCTTCGCCAAGGTGACGGTCAGGACCCGTGGACCACTGCGGGACATCCGGAATTGGAGAATACTGCCGCCGATCACGAACAACGCGACGAAGGGGGCGGCCGACACGATCGACGCGATGACCTGATCTCCCCAGCCGGGCAACGAGAGCCCCGTTGCGAGAAACGTGAAGCCTGCAACAAGCCCCAACACTACAGGGCTCTGAACAAGTGCCAAAAGCACAGCCGATAGCGCATTCCCCTCGTGCTTCTCCTCGGCGAGCAATGCCAGGGTCGTGACAAGCGGCATGATGATCGCGACTTCGGCAAAAACGACCCAGGAAAACGCTTCAGCCGCGCGCCCCGGAATGAATGCCGAGGCGATGGGAAAGCCCAGGAAGATCGTGTTCGCCGTTGCACCACCGAGAGCCAACATAGTGCTCTGAGCTTGGGCTTCCCGCAGTCCGTAGCGGAGCAAGGCCCAGAGGACGGCAACTGACCCGAGCGACCCAACGGCGTAGGTGAACGCATTAAGCCACGAGAAATCCGAAAGCGAATCTCCGTTGGTGATCGCCGAGAACAACAGGACCGGGATGCAGGCATTCATGACAAACCTGTTGAGGATCGGCAGGCCATCCGCTGGAAACCACCCACGCGACACAAAAAGACTGCCAATCGCAATCATGGTGAAGATGGGCAGCATCAACAGAAGAACGTCGATCATGGTCCAGTCCTGTCTATTCAGGGTTTATCTGCATCGGCGAACGCGTATGTCACCGGGACAAAACGAGCAGCGCCGCGCTCTTTGGAAGCGCGGCGTCTGTGCCATAGGCTGGAAAACTATCTTTCATCTCTTGGAACGAATACGCCGTCGAAAAACACCGACAACCCTAAATGTTCATCCAAGGGCAGAACATGCGCGACGTATTGGTCCGGTCGAACAACGATCATGCAGCCATCTTTCCTGTCGATCCCGCGCATGTCGTAGAGATCCTCGCCCGATTTGTGATCGACGCAAAAGACCTTTTCGAAATCGCGCAACCCGTGGCGGCCTTTCGCGGGCCGGAGGAGGGACGGCATCTTCTCGAAGTTCAACGATTTGAAATCCTGCTGGAACACGGCGCGCAAATCGATCAGCCCGTCGATGTCTTCGTCCGTTCGCGTAAACCGTTGGACGGGTGAGGCAGGGTCACTTTCCAACCACGAACAAAGTCTGTTGATCGCGCCATCTTCGCCGCCAATGTCGTTCTGTCCTGCGAAGGCGTAGAGACGCCAGCGTCCGTCCGCTTCAGCCACGTGGCCGAGGTGAAGGGGTTTGGCATCTGACAGTCGCAGGGCTGGAGCGGAATGGAACCGCTTCCCGACAATCTGACCTTTGGCCAGGTGTTGATGCGTGGGTTCGGCGATAATGTCCGACGGATCATAGTGGACAGCGAGACCGCCGGTGAATTCCAGGTTTTCGATGAACTGTTTTTGAAACCGCGGCATGTCGGTGCCGTCCAATTCGGATTTGCCCGGAGGTGCGCTCATTATTCGCGCCCATTTGTGATCGGTTTCCACCAGGCGCTTGGCCTCTTCCAGACGTTCGGCGGAATAACTGTGGAGCAGGCTGGCATCCGAGCGGCCAGTCAGCACATGCGCCAGCTTCCAGCCAAGATTGAACGTGTCGCCCATCGACACGTTCATCCCCTGACCCGCCTTGGGGCTGTGGGTGTGGCAGGCATCACCAGCCGTGAAGACACGTGGCATCCGCGTGGCGGTTTCGCCTTCTGGAACATCGTCGAACTTGTCCGTCAACCGGTGCCCGATCTCATAGACCGACCACCAGACGACTTCTTCCACGTCAATGGAATAGGGCTGCATGATCCGGTTTGCGGCCGCAATGATATGGTCCGACGTGAGCTTGCGGTTTGAAACACGTTCGTCGGGGTTCAGCTTGTCCAGCTCGACATACATCCGAAACAAATACCCGCCCTCGCGCGGGATAATCAGGATATTGCCCTCTTTGGCTGACTGGATCAGGCATTTGCGGCGCAGGTCCGGGAAGTCGGAGTTGGCCAGGATATCCATCACGCCCCAGGCCTGATGGGCGGCATCGCCATGCAGCTTGCCGCCAATCGCCCTGCGGACGTTGCTGCGCGCGCCGTCACAGCCAACGACATAGTTGGCGC
>CAYGNE010000112.1:0-10652 GCA_964351155.1 uncultured Rhodobacterales bacterium
TCCAGTAGCCCCAGGCCAACCCGTCTTGTGCGTTCATCGCCCGCCCGGTGTAAAGAAGCTCTGCCGCACGGCCCTGGCCGATGATGCGGGGCAACATCGCGCAGGCCCCCATGTCACACCCGGCCAGACCGACGCGGGTGAAAAGGAATGCGCATGTGGCGTCCGGCGTGGCCAGACGCAAATCCGACGCCATCGTGATGATTGCCCCGGCACCCACCGCCACCCCGTCAACCGCGGAAATGACAGGCTTGCCGCACCCGATCATCGCCTTGACCAGATCGCCGGTCATCCGGGTAAAGGCCAGCAGTTGCTTCATGTCCATCCGGACCAGCGGCCCGATGATGTCATGCACATCCCCGCCGGAACAGAAATTGCCGCCGTTTGACGCGAAAACCACAACGTCCACGTCCTCGGCATAAACCAGCGCACGGAACGTGTCGCGCAGTTCGGCATAGCTGTCGAATGTCAGCGGGTTCTTCCTGTCGGGCCGGTTCAACCGGATCGTGGCGATCCGGTCACTGCACTCCCATTGGAAATGCTCCGGCGCAAGATCAGCCATTTTCGTCATCGCTCGTTCCTTCCAGATGGCGCACCAGGTCGCGCATGATGTCCAGTTCCTCGTGACCAAGCATCGCAAAAAGCTTGCTCACCTCTTCCTCGTGGGCCTTCGCCATCTCGCTGAACCAGTTTCGGCCTTGCGCGGTCAGCGCCACCAGCACCACGCGGCGGTCCTCTTCGCTGGGCACGCGCTGCACCATGCCGTCCTTTTCCAGCCGCTCGACCACGGTGGTCGCATTGCCATTGGAGACCAGCAGCATCTGGCTGAGATCGCTCATCTTCATCGGCGCGTCGCCACGATACAGCGCGGCGGCCACATCGAACCGGGGCAAAGTGGTGTTGTAATTCACCCGCAGGAATTCACGCAGGTGGTTTTCGGTGCCCCGCGTGATCCGCAGCAGGCGCAGCCAGGTGCGCAGACGGCGGCGCGAAAGCGGCGGCTGGCGCGTCATGTCTCGCCCCCCGCGATGGCGATGGCCTGCCCGTTGATCCCGTCCGACCCCGGTCCGCACAGCCACAGCGCGGCGGCGCTGACCTCATCCGGACGGATCAGCCGTTTCTGCGGATTATGCGCGGCCAGCGTCGCGGTTGCCTTCGCCCGGTCCATCCCGGTCTTGTCCATGATGTTGGCGATCGACCGGTCGGTCATCTCGGTATCCAGGAATCCGGGGCAGAGCGCGTTGACCGTGATCTCGCGCTTGGCCACCTCCAGCGACAGCGACCGGGTCAGGCCGACAACCCCGTGTTTTGCCGCCGCATACGGCGCGACATAGGCATACCCCTTGAGCCCGGCCGTCGACGCAACGCTGATCAGCCGACCCCAGCCCGCCATCTGCCGCAACCCGGCGCGCAGGGTCAGGAACACGCCGGTCAGGTTGACCATCAGCATCCGGTTCCAGTCATCCAGCGATGTTCTGGCAAACGGCGCGCTATCGGCGGCCCCGGCATTGGCGATGACGATATCAACCGGTCCGGCGGCCTGGAACAATGCCGCAACCGACGCCTCATCCGTCACGTCCGCCGTGATGGCGCGGATCGATTCGGACGTCCCGGCAACCGCCTGCAACGGGTCTGCCCGACGCCCCGAAACGATGACGCCGGCCCCCGCGCCGGCAAAAGCCCGCGCCATCTCGGCCCCGACGCCCGTGCCGCCACCCGTGATCAGAACCGTCTTGCCGGCCAGTGTCATACCCGGATCGCCTCCTGCTGTTTCTCGCGCAGACGATAGGCCTGATCGCGCCCGGCCAGATAGGGATCGGGCCAACGCACCTGTGCATCACCCAGTTCGACACCCGCGTGCAGGGTCCAGTAGGGATCGGCCAGATGCGGCCGCGCAAGACAGACCAGATCGGCCCGCCCCGCCATCAGGATCGAGTTGGCGTGATCGGCCTCGTAGATATTGCCCACCGCCATGGTCGGCATGTCCAACGCGTTGCGGATGCGGTTGGAAAACGGCGTCTGGAACATCCGGCCATAGATCGGACTGGCCTCTGTGCTTGTTTGGCCCGCGCTCACATCGATGATATCCGCGCCCGCGTCACGGAACATGCGCGCGATGTCCACCGCCTCTTCGGGGGTGACGCCCGCGTCTCCCAGCCAGTCATTGGCACTGATCCGCACCGAAATCGGCCTGTCGGCCGGCCATGCCGCGCGCATCGCGGTCAGGATTTCAACGGGATAGCGCATGCGGTTTTCCAGGCTGCCACCATACTCGTCGGTGCGGATATTCGACACCGGCGAGATGAAGGACGAGATCAGGTAGCCATGCGCCGCGTGCAGTTCGACCATGTCAAACCCGGCCCGCGCCGCCATTTCGGTGGCGGCGACGAACTGATCCCTGACCAGATCCATATCGGCCCGCGTCATCGCGCGCGGCGTGGCATTGCCTGCCGACCACGGCACGGCAGAGGCCGAGATCAGCTCCCAGTTGCCCTCTTTCAGAGGTGCGTCCATTTCTTCCCAGCCGAGCTGGGTCGATCCCTTGCGCCCCGAATGACCGATCTGGCAACACATCTTCGCATCGGTCTCGGCATGAACGAAATCCGTCAAACGGGCCCAGGCGGTCTCGTGTTCCGGCGCATAGAGGCCGGGACAGCCCGGGGTGATCCGTGCCTGGGCACTAACACAGGTCATTTCCGTGTAAACCAGCCCCGCCCCACCCTTGGCCCGTTCGGCGTAATGCACGAAATGCCAGTCGGTCGGGCAGCCATCGCCCGCCTTGTACTGGGCCATCGCCGAGACAACGATGCGGTTGGCCAGTTCCACCCCGCCCAGCCGCTAGGGCGCGAACATCGGCGCGCGCACCGGGGCGTCGGCGGGCACACCCGCCTGTGTCTGAAACCAGCGTTCCGCGCTCTCCAGCCAGGCAGGGTCGCGCAGGCGCAGGTTCTCGTGGCTGATCCGCTGCGACCGGGTCAGCAGGTTGTAGTTGAACTGCACCGGGTCCTGATCAAGATACCGTTCGACCTCTTCGAACCATTCCAGCGAATTGCGCGCGGCCGACTGCAGACGCAGAACCTCGAGCCGCCGCTCGTCCTGATACCGCTTGAACGCCTGCTCCAGTGTCGGTTCGGAATGCAGGAATTCGGCCAGCGCAATCGCGCTGTCAAAGGCCAGCCGCGTCCCGGACCCGATCGAAAAATGCCCGGTGGCCGCTGCGTCGCCCATCAGCACAACGTTTTCATGATACCAGGTTTCACAGATCACCCGGGGAAAGTTCATCCACACGGCAGAGCCGCGCAAATGCGCCGCGTTGGACATAAGGTCATGCCCGCCAAGGTATTTTTCAAACACCTTGCGGCAGGTTTCGACGGTCTCTTCCTTTGTCATGTCGGCAAAGCCCCACCCGTCCCAGGTCGGTTGCAGGCATTCCACGATGAACGTCGCCGTATTGTCATCGAACTGATAGACATGCGCCCACATCCATCCGTGTTCTGTCTTTTCAAAGATGAAGGTGAACGCGTCGTCGAATTTCTGATGCGTGCCCAGCCAGATGAACTTGCACAGGCGGGTGTCGATATCGGGGCGAAACACGTCCTCGTATTCCCGCCGCACGGCTGAATTGATCCCGTCGGCGGCGACGACGAGGTCGTAATCCGCGCGATACTCTTCGGCTGTCGCGAACTCGGTCTCGAACTGAAGGTTGACGCCGAGTTCACGGGCACGGGCCTGCAACAGCACCAGCATCTGTCTGCGCCCGATCCCGGCAAATCCATGGCCGCCCGAAACAGTGCGCGTGCCGTTGTGTTCAACCGCGATATCGTCCCAATAGGCAAAATGATCGCGGATCGCCCGCGTGCTGGCCGGGTCGTTCTTCTCCATCCGTTCCAGCGCATCATCGGACAGGACCACGCCCCATCCAAACGTGTCATTGGCCCGGTTGCGTTCGACAACGGTCACGTCATGGGACGGATCGCGCAGCTTCATGCTGATCGCAAA
The DNA here is from genome assembly GCA_964351155.1 of uncultured Rhodobacterales bacterium. GTDB lineage: Bacteria > Pseudomonadota > Alphaproteobacteria > Rhodobacterales > Rhodobacteraceae > CAYGNE01. The sequence continues at coordinate 3,997 of CAYGNE010000112.1, forward strand.
ATAGAGACCCGCAGGCCCACCACCAAGGCAAATGATTTTCACGGCCATCCCTCCGGTTGCCGGTTCAAGTTAGCGGGGGAGCTTCATTTTTTCAAGCTTAAAGCTTCAAGCTTGAAGTTATTTTCACAGCCGACCGGCACCGCAACCTGCTGGCGGACCGGCCCCAAGATGTGGTTCTAATGCGATCATGACCGCCGAAACACGTCCCGCCACAAACATCCGCAACCGAAAGACATTGCCATGACCACAGAAACCGCGCCGCTTCACCTGTCCGACACGGATCTGGAGGCATTGGGCATCCAGCCGTCCGAAGTTGCCGACGCTATCGAGACCGCGCTGATCGCCAAGGCCGAGGGTCGGCTCCATACCTCGCCCAAGTCGGTCATCCTGCCCGGTGACGGGCGCTATGCGATGTCCACGCTGGCCTTGGGCGATGACGGGTTCATCGTGGTGAAACAGGTCACCGTCTGCCCCGACAATCCGGGCCGCGGTCTTCCCTCGATCAATGGGGCGATCATGGTTCTGGACGCACAGACCGGGTTGTTGCGCGCGGTATTGGGGGCGAACTGGATCACGGCGGTCCGGACGGCCGCATTGTCGGTGGTTGCGGCGCGACGTCTTGCCGATCCGGACGCCGAGACGATCGGCTTTGTTGGAACCGGCGTGCAGGCGCATTCGCATCTCGCCGCGTTTTCCGAGATGTTCCCGCTGAAACGCATCCGCGCCTTTGGCCGGGGCAGACCCAATCTCGACAAGCTGTGCCAGTATGCGCGCGACATGGGCCTGGATGCCGAGGCCTGCACCGCCCCCGAGGATGCCCTGCGCGAGGCCGACCTCGTGGTGACCTCGATCACGCTTGATTTCTCGATCAAGCCGTTTCTGGACGCCAGGCTGCTGAAACCAACCGCGTTCGCCGCCATTACCGATGCCTGCATTCCCTGGACACCCGAGGGTCTGACGGCGTTCAGGACCGTGATCGTCGATGACCGCCGGCAAGAGGCCGAAAGCGAAAAGCCGATGCTGCCCTATGACCAGATCACCGGCGATCTGACCGAACTCGTCTCGGGCAAGGTCGACGCGGCCGGTTGCGCCAAACCGGCCGCCTTTGCCTTCAGGGGGATTTCGCTGGGCGACTATGCCGCCGCCGTGCTCGCGGTGCGCCGGGCAACGAAACCCCACGGATAAGCCGGTTTCGCGCGAATCACGCGGTCACGCGCGGGTTCCGGCATCCTCCCGGATCAGGTCCGACGCCCTCTCTCCCAGCATGATCGCCGGGGCATTGGTGTTGCCCGACGGAACCGTCGGAAAGACCGAAGCATCCGCAACCCGCAGCCCCGCGATGCCATGCACCCGCAGCCGGGCATCAACCACCGACGCCGTTGCATCGGCGCCCATCCGGCAGGTGCCGCATTGGTGGAAAACCGTTCCCGCCTCATCCCGGACAAAGTCCAGAACCGCCGCGTCATCCGCGTCGTCCAGCGCCGGGCCCGGCAACAGTTCCGCCGCCGTAATCGACCGCAGGGCAGGCGTCGACGAAATCCGCCGGATCAGCCGCACGCCGTCAACCATCATCCGGCGGTCCTCTTCGGTCGCCAGGTAATTGCCCCGCAAAACCGGCGGTTCCGCCGGATCGGCGGACCGGATCATCACCGCGCCACGGCTGGTCGGCTTGCAGGGGCTGAACCCGAGCCGAAAGGCCGGAAACGGGTCGGGCGACATCAGCGGACGCTGGCCCTCGGGGGCCTTGGTATAGCTCAGGGCCGAGAAATACAGCTGCAGGTCGGGGCATCCCGACCCGCCGTCCAGACGCAGGAATCCACCGCCATGGTTCAGGCTCGTCGACAACGGGCCGCGGCGGGTCAAGATGTATTGCAACCCGACCTTCAGCTTGCCCAAAAGCGGCCCTAACACCTGGTTCAGGCTCGGTTTCGTGGCGCGAAAGACATGGTCCATTCCCAGGTGGTCGGCCAGGTTGCGCCCGACCTGAGGCATGTCCCTGACCACCTCGATGCCCAGCCCGGACAATTGCGCCGCGGGTCCCAGACCCGACAGTTGCAGCAATTGCGGCGAATTGATCGCACCGCCGCACAGGATGACCTCGCGCCGTGCCGAAACCGCGACATCCTGCCCCCGCCGGCGATATCTCACCCCGGTCGCCCGCAACCCGTCAAACAGGATCTTCGTGGCCAGCGCGCCGGTACGCACCACCAGGTTGGACCGGCCCCGCGCCGGGTGCAGATAGGCCGTCGCGCTGGATTCGCGAAACCCGTTCCGCGTGGTGATCTGATAGAAGTTGGCCCCGGTCATCCGCGCCCCGTTGTAATCCGGGTTGAACGGAATGCCCGCCTCTTCCGCCGCGTCCAGATAGGTCCGGGCCAGCGGGTGAATCGCCTGCGTCGGATCGCTGACCGACAATGGCCCGCCCGCGCCGCGCAGCTCGTCCGCCCCGTTCTGCCAATCTTCCATGCGCCGGAACACCGGGGCCACGTCGGACCAGCCCCAGCCCGGCGCCACCTGTGCCCATTCCTCGAAATCCTGCGGATGCCCCCGCACATAAACCATGGCGTTGATCGACGACGACCCGCCCAGCACCTTGCCGCGCGGCCAGTAGATGCGCCGCCCGTTCAGCGCCGGCTCGGGCTCGGTCGTGTATTTCCAGTTGAACCGGGCGTCGTAAAAGATCTTGCCATAGCCGATCGGGGTCCGGATCCAGAAACTGTGATCGCTGCCACCGGCCTCCAGCAGCAGAACACGGCACCGCGCGTCCTCGCTCAGCCGGTTGGCCAGAACCGCGCCTGCCGACCCGCCGCCGACGATCACGTAATCAAAGTTCTCCGCCATCCGAACTAGCCCGCGAAATCGACGCGCACGCCGAGGCTGCCCAGAACATTCCAGTATTCCGGAAAGGTCTTGGAAACACAGCCGGGGTCCTGGATGGCGATGCCGTCGACCACCAGCCCGGCCAGCGCGAAACACATGGCGATCCGGTGATCCGCATAGCTGTCAATGCTGCAGGGGTGGGATTGTCCGGCCAGCGAAGGATCCGCATGCACGATCAGGTCATCGCCCTCGACCGTCGCCAGATCGGCCCGGATACGGGTCAGCCCATCGTGAACCGCAACGATCCGGTCACATTCCTTGACGCGCAGGTTGGCAATACCGGTAAACCGCACCGGATGCGCGTTGAACGCGGCCAGAACCGCCAGGGTCGGCACCGCATCCTGCATCTGCGAGCCGTCGATTTCGCGCGGCATATGCGGAAAGGCGGCAATCACCGCGTGGGCGGCGGCGTCGGGCTGGCTCATCTCGCCGGGTGCCGCGCCGATGTCGATCTGCCCGCCGGTCAGCACCTCGGCAGCCCAGAGATAGGTCGCGGCGCTGGCATCCGGCTCGACCCGGAAATCCGCCGCCGTGTACCCGCCCGGCCGGATCACGATCCGGTCCGGCGCGGGGAAATGCACCTGCGCACCAAACGCCCGCATGACCGAAGCGGTGATGTGCAGATAGCCGACCGCGCCGATCTTGCCGCCCAGGATGTGAATGCGTGTCTCGCCCTGCCCCATCGCCGCCAGCATCATGATCGCCGAGATATACTGGCTCGACAATTCGCCGCTGACCTCGATGTCGCCGGTGTCGAACCGCCCCGTGCCCCCGACATGAACCGGCGGGCAGCCGGTTTCGGCGCGCGCGGCGATGCCCATCGCGTTCAGCGTTCCGACCAGCGGCGCAATCGGGCGTTTCTGCATGTGTTCGTCGCCGGTCACCACAACCGGCCCGTCAACCAGCGCCACCGCCGCGGTCAGAAACCGCACCGCCGTGCCCGCATTGCCCAGAAACAGCGGCTCTGCCGGGGCCTGCAGCGTCCCGCTGCCGGTCACTGCGACCGTGGTGTCGTCGATCTCGTCGATCCCGACCCGCATCGCCCGCAGCGCGGCCATCATGTACCTGGTGTCATCGCTGCGCAGAATACCGCTCAGCCGGCTGCGCCCCCGTGCCAGCGCCGCCACCAGAAGCGCCCGGTTGGTGACCGATTTCGACCCCGGCAAGGTGACCTGCCCGGTCAGCGGTCCATCCACCGGGTATATGCGCGCCGTCTTCGGAGAAGTGGGATCGGTCAAGGTCGTACTCCGCTGGTTGGCCCGATGGCCGTGTCAAAGCCCGGAATGTTCGCGATTTTGCAGGTTTTACAAGCGAAAAATGCCCCGACTGCGCATTCGTCACCGCCTGCGACCGATCGGGCGCAACAGAACACGTCCGCGCGGTTCGGCACAGCCCGGCAAAACGGGATGCAAGCGGCGTGGCCCGCCCCGTCGGGCGACTTGAACCGCCGCACACTCGCGAACGAACGCGATGCGTCGGTCACTGCGTCTCAGCCGTGTTCGGCCGCCATCATCCTCTACTTTCGCTTATGTGATTGTTTCTTTTCGACGACGTAGCCCCAAATCTGCTGCGCCGCTTCAACGGCAGTCAAATGTGTGTTGTCGATCCGCAGGTAGTTGGGGTGTGATATTTCACCGTCAAAGGAATTGAGACGATACTTGTCTGCACTTTGGATAAGATTGTTTTCAGACCATTCTATGTCGCGCTTCGACGGTTTGTGTTTCAATCTGTTCTCGGTGAGATTTCGGCTAATCCGCTCATCTAAGCTGGCTTCCAGCTCTATCCAGTAGGTTTCGTGGCCATTGTCCTCAAATTGGTTGTTGATGCCTTCGATGTATTCTCGCTCGCCCGCTTCACTGAACGCCCATACAAAGGTAAAAATGTACCCCGCCTCATCACTGGCAGAAAATGCGTTGAAGAATTCTTGCCGAATCCTGTTCACCAGTCCTCGCCCTTCAGGGGTACTGTAACTGAAGAATGGAGCCACCATTTCAATGGTCATGTGGTTGTGAAACAGCTTAAAACCAGAGAGCTTTTCCAGTTCTTGACCGATGGTCATCTTTCCAACGGCATGAGGGCCTATCAAGATAATCAACGACACGTCTGTTGCCTTTACCTATGTCTCAAAAACGACCGTCTAAAAGGCATGTGTAGCCGAACTTTGCTATGCCTCAAAGAGAACCGCCACCGTGTCTGTATATTCGTCTCTTTTCTTTTGGCGTCTCAAAATAATCAAGAGGCATTAAAGAGATCGCCGATGCGGTAGCTATTTCCGCTCGGGTGTCATTCTGCCCCCAACCTGACCACGACCGCTTCGGATCGAAAACGGGCATTTGCAACAGCGCGGCGGGGCAGCAGCCGGGAAATCCCGACTTTCGGTGAAATCCCCGCGTCCTGCATCCGCGTCGCTGATCTAGCCACGCATCCGGACGTGTTCGGGATCATAGGGACCGGCCGGGATCACCGTCGCGGCGACGCGCTGCCCGCACAGGTCCAGCTCCATCGCGCTGCCTTCAGCGGCCCGGGCAGGATCGACATAGGCATAGGCCAGGTTCATGCCCACCCGATGCCCCCAGTCGCCCGAGGTCACCGTGCCGACCACCTGGTCGCCAATCATCAGGGATGCGCCGGGATGGGCCGGGGCATGGGTGCAGTCCACCCGCAGCGTGACCAGCCTTTTGCCGGGTCCGCGGCCACGATGGTCGGACAGGGCCGCCTTGCCGATGAAATCCGGCTTGTCCATCCGGACAAAGCGGTCCAGGCCGGCCTCGTAGGGGTCGAACTCGGTGATCAGGTCGGCCTTCCAGTGCAGGAACCCCTTTTCCATCCGCATCGACTCGACCGCCCGCGCCCCGAACAGTGTCAGCCCATGTGCCTCTCCTGCCGCGCGCAGGGCCAGATATGCCCCGTACAGAGACGCATTCGGCACGTGGATTTCATAGGCCAGCTCGCCCGAGAAACTGACCCCCATCACCGTCGCCGGGGCAAAGCCGATAAAACATTCCCGCAGGCTCAGCCACGGGAACCCCTCGCCCGACCAGTCGCCCCGCGCACAGCCCGACAGCACATCGCGCGCCCTTGGACCGGCCAGAACAAGGATCGTCTGATCATTGGTCAGGCTGCGAAACCGCACGTCCTCGCCCCGGCGCACATGCCCGTAGAGCCAGTCCATGTCATGAAACTCGCTCGCCGCCGCCGAGCCGTACCAGATCCTCTCCGGCCCCCGGTCGGACGCGGGGATGTTGGCCATCGTGGCCTCGCCCTTGATTCTGCCGTGATGGTTCAGAAGATAGCCCAGCCCGACACGCCCGGCGCGGCGCGGCACCGCACCACACACCATCCGGTCAAGAAACGCGTGCCGGTCCGCCCCGGTGATCTCGATCCGGTTGAACCCGTTCACCTCGCACAGGCCGACATTTTCCTGCACGTTCCGGACCTCGGCGGCGACCACGTCGAACACCCCGTCAAACGCAAAGCCCGGAACCGGATGAAAATCCGGGTCCGGCTTGATGTAATCGACCCGCTCCCAGCCGTTGACCAAGGTAAACGCGGCCCCTTCGGCGGCCATGACCGGGGTCAGCGACGTGGTTTTTGCCGGACGCCCGGCCGGGCGGTGCTCGTGCGGAAAATGAAAGCGGAACTCGTTCTGGTAATCCTCGACCGCCTTGCGCGCGGTCAGTTCCACGTTGGCATGGCCGGTAAACCGGCCCGGGTCCAGGCACCAGGTGTCATAACAGGCCTCGCCATGCACGATCTGCTGCGCCAGAAGCCAGCCA
>CAYGNE010000113.1:0-10613 GCA_964351155.1 uncultured Rhodobacterales bacterium
AGAATGGCATCGTGTTTCTGGATGAAATCGACAAGGTTTGCGCCCGCAAGGAGGCGCGAGGTGGCGATGTCAGCCGAGAAGGTGTACAGCGCGACCTGCTGCCCCTGATCGAAGGCACCACGGTCAGCACCAAACACGGCCCGGTGAAAACCGACCATATCCTGTTTATCGCTTCCGGCGCGTTTCACATCGCCAAACCGTCGGACCTCTTGCCGGAACTCCAGGGACGGTTGCCGATCCGGGTGGAACTGCGCGCGCTGACCGAGGAAGATTTCGTGCGCATCCTGACCGAAACCGACAACGCTCTCACGCTGCAGTATTCGGCGCTGATGGGCACCGAGAAGGTCACGGTCACTTTTACCGAAGATGGCATCGCGGCATTGGCGAAAATTGCCGCGGACGTGAACCATTCGGTGGAAAACATCGGCGCACGGCGGCTCTATACCGTAATGGAACGGGTGTTCGAGGAACTGTCTTTCACCGCGCCGGACCGGTCAGGCGAGGCGATTTCGGTGGATGCCGAATTTGTCGAGGCGAACCTTGGGGCATTGACCCGATCCACAGATGTCAGCCAATACGTTCTTTAAGGATTAGAATCTGACAACCCAGCGGGGAGGCTGATGCGGCAAATCGGGGTACTTGCGTTGGCTCTCGCCTTGGCGGCCTGTGCAGATCGCAGTTACACGCCTACCGTGCCTTCTGCGTTGGACATCGGCACCAATTTCACGGTATTCGCCGCAAGCAGCCGGGAACCGGAAGGAAATGGCAATTTTGGCTTCCGCAGATCGGAAGAGGTACGGTTTCTGGAACTGACCGTTTCGATCCCTCCCGGCCACGAACCGGGGAAGCTTGATTTCGGGTATGCAAACCCGGACCCCCGCAAGCAGTTCACCATGGCCGGCCGTCGGGAGTTTCCCGATCTGGCAAATTTTCGCGCGCGCCTCGGGGAGGCGATACGCGCCCATCCCGAAAGAGATGGCGAAGTGGCGTTGTTCGTTCATGGTTTTAACGCCACGCAGGCCGAAACGGCGTTTCGAGCGGCGCAATTGGCCAATGACATCGACCTGCCTGGTACACAAATGATCTATTCATGGCCGAGCAAGGGCAAAGCCCTGGCCTATGCCTATGATGGTGACAGCGCACTCTTTGCGCGCGATGGGCTGGAGCGCACCCTGCGCGAGATCAAGGCAGCGGGATCGGGGCGGATCGTTTTGGTTGCCCATTCCATGGGCAGCCTTGTGACGATGGAGACTCTGCGCCAGATCGACATTCGCGATCCCGGCTGGGCGGCACGAAACCTTGGCGGAGTCATCCTGATATCACCGGACCTGGATATCGAAGTGTTCCGTTCACAGATGAAGAGCCTGTCTCAGGTACCGCAACCATTCGTGGTGTTCGTGTCCGAAAAGGACAAGGTCCTGAACATCTCGTCCCGCCTGCGCGGAACATACAATCCGCAACGCCTGGGCAATATCTCGAATATCAATCGTATTCAGGATCTCCCGGTCACCGTCATCAACACGACCGCGTTTTCGAAAACGGCCGGGTCGGCACATTTCATTCCGGCCACGTCGCCGGCATTGCTGCAGATGGTGAATAGCGCACAAAGGATGAATGACACCTTTGGTCCCGATGCTTCACCCATAGAAGCCTTGCTGGCAGGCGTTGATACAGGAGTCAGCAGCGCCCAGGAACTTGTATTGCGCCCGACAACCGACGGACCGAGATAGTTCTTGCCACATCGCACTGGCACGGGCAAAGGCGGGGGATGACGCTGCTTGCCTTTTTGTCCCGGAACGCGCCCTGGCTGGCAGCCGGGGGATTGCTGACATTCCTGTCCAGTTTCGGGCAGACCTTTTTCATTTCGATTTTCGCCGGCGAGATACGCTCGGAATTCGGATTGAGCCATGGCGCATGGGGCGGTCTTTACTCGCTCGGCACCGCGGCATCGGCGGTCGCGATGATCTGGACGGGCGCTTTGACGGATCAGTTTCGCGTACGCGCGCTGGGACCGGTCGTGTTGTTTGGACTCGCCGCAGCCTGTTCTTTGATGGCGGTGAATTCGATAATTTGGCTCCTTCCGCTGGTGATCTTCTTCCTGCGTCTGTTCGGGCAGGGAATGAGCAGCCATCTGGCGGTCGTGGCCATGGCGCGCTGGTTCATCGCGACCCGGGGCAGGGCGCTGTCGATCGCGACGCTGGGATTCGCCATCGGAGAAGCGACCCTGCCGATTGTTTTCGTTGCGTTGATGGCTGTTGTGGACTGGCACCTTCTGTGGTTGGTTGCAGCTGGCGTCAGCCTGCTTGGCATCCCGATCCTCATGATTTTGCTGCGTCAGGAACGGACCCCACAAAGCATGGCCCGGGAAGTGTCCGCCGCAGGTATGCAAGCACGGCACTGGACCCGGAAAGAAGCACTGCTTCATCCGCTGTTCTGGGCCATGGTTCCGGCGATTCTTGGTCCGTCAGCGTTCAATACCGCGTTCTTTTTTCACCAGGTGCATTTTGCCGAAATCAAAGGATGGGAGCATCTGCAGCTGGTTTCTTACTTTCCGTTTTATACCGGGATGGCCATTGCCGCGATGGTCTTGTCCGGATGGGCGCTGGACAGGCTTGGCACCGCTCGTTTGATGCCATTCTATCAATTGCCCATGGTGATCAGTTTCCTTGCCTTTTCAATGGCGGATGGCCCCGGGGGGGCATTTGTCGGGTTTCTTTTTCTCGCGCTGACATCAGGGGCCAATGCGACCCTACCAAACGCCTTTTGGGCGGAATTCTATGGTACGGCGCATATCGGGGCGATCAAGGCAATGGCGGCGGCGGTCATGGTCTTGGGCTCGGCGATCGGGCCGGGAGTCACCGGACTACTGATCGATATGGGCTTGGGGCTGGAACAGCAGTTTTTCGGTATCGCCGGCTATTTCCTGCTGACCACTGCAATCATGTATGTCGGGATCCGGCGGGCGCGCGCCGAAATGTTGCCTTAGCGCGCCCTGCGCAGATAGACATAAAGCGCTCCTTCGCCCCCATGGCTGATATGGGCGCGTTCAACCTGCAAAACCGCCTGCGCCAGCGGCGGCATGTTCAGCCACATCGGCACGTTGCGGCGAAGTATCCCGTGCGGCACAGGGATCGATCCGGTCTGGTCCGCTGGCTTTCCCTTGCCCGTGATCACGAGAACCAGCCGCCGGCCCGACGCCTGTGAAGACAGAATGAATCGGGTCAGGGCAGGGTGGGCCCGATCCAGCGTCATTCCATGCAGGTCAATGCGGGCCTCTGGCACCAGCTTGCCGCGCTTCATTCGTCCAAACGCCTTGCGATCCATCTTCAGCGCGGTTGCGGCATGCGGGTGGGCCGCCGGTTTCGGCTTGGCGGCAGCAGGTCGACCGGGCTGCTCCGGTGGCTTGGTCGCGGTATGTCTGATCGGCTTGGGTTTTGGCAAGGGCCGGGGAACGGCGGCATCGTTGTTCAAGCGTTCCGTTTTCTGCACAGCCCGGTGCCACAGGTCGATTTCCTCGGCCGTCAGTTTTCGGCGCGTCATTACACACCATCCGGGATCAGTGCATAAGCCCTTTGAATTGGCAGCAATGCGATCATCCGCCCCGGATCACGCAGACGGCCTGCGGCCTGCCCGGCCGCATCGCCGGTACCAAAGAAGATATCGGCACGCTGCGCGCCCTTGATCGCGGAACCGGTATCTTGAGCAATCATCAGGCGGCGCATACTTGCCGCGCCGTCCTTCTCGACCCACACCGGTGCGCCCAGAGGGGTGTATTCCGGGTCCACCGCGATACTGCGCAGGGCGGTGACAGACCGGTTCATTGCGCCCAGGGGTCCGCGGTCCAACCCGACATGGCGCAACTCGCGAAAAAACACGTAGGATGGGTTGTGAAACAACAGGGCCTCGCCCTGTTCCGGGTTTTGCCGCACCCAGTTCCGGATCACCTGCGCACTGACCTGGTGAGGTTTGAAGATGCCCCGACGCACCAGTTCGGTGCCAATTGATCTGTAGGGGTGTCCATTGGCGCCGCCATATCCAACGCGCAAGGTTCGCCCGTCCGACAGGCGGATGCGGCCAGATCCCTGAATCTGAAGAAAAAACAGTTCAACCGGGTCGTCGACCCAGGCAATCTCAAGCCCTCGGTTGTCCATCACACCGCTGGTCAGAATTTCTCGCCGGCTGTACCATTGTCCGGCACTGCGCGCTTCTTCCGGTATCTTGTAGAGAGGATACCGGAAACGATCGGTCGGAAACCGTGAACCGTCAAGTTCGGGCTCGAAGTAACCGGTAAACAGCGCCGGGGTGCCATTCTGTATCATTACCGGGCGAAAAAACAATTCGAAGAAGGTACGCGCGCCTTCCGGTTTCTGCGTTTGTGCGACCGCGCATAACGATTGCCAGTCAGGTTCCTTCAGGTCCGCGCATGTGTTCAGGAAAACGGAAAGTGCAGCCGCGTGATCGTCCTCGGACCATCCCCGCAGATCATGAAAACCCAGCAGGTCATATACAGGTTCCGCACCCGCGTTGCTGGACATTGTCACGGCTCCCGCCAGAACAGCCGCCCGAAGCGCCGTGATCATCCGTCCGTGGCGACAAGCAGCCAGTTGGGATCGTTCGATCCCATTTCACGCGCAAACGTCCAGGTGTCCTTTTGCCGTTTGATGCTGTTCGGACTGCCTTCGACGATATCGCCGCCCTTGTCACGCACGACAGAGGTCAACTCTCCGACAAATCGCATGGTTATCTCGGCCCGGTTGGTGTCTTTGTCGAATTTCACGTCCTGCAGGCTGGTTTCCCGGACTCCGACGAACTCGGCTTCGATCTTCAGGCCCTGATCCTCGCGGGCGGCGACGACATCGACGAAGGTCTCGAAAACCTCTTCGGCCAGAAATGGCTGAATCTCGTCCAGATTTCCACGCTCGAAACCCATGACGATCATTTCATAGGCCCCCCGGGCGCCCTGCACGAACTGGCCCACCGAGAAAGCCGGTTCGACCCGCTTCATCGCCGCCAGTTGTTCGGCCGCGTCGCTGTCTTCGGGAACATGATCGGTGATATCCCGATCCGGTCCGCCTTCGATCACTTCAAAGCCGGGGCGAGATGATTTCGACGCTTGCGGAGGAAGCGGGGGTTTTTCAAATCCGTCGCGTGTGCCTAGAACGCTTTTGAGACGCAGGATAAGAAACACGGCAATGCCGGCAAGCACCAAAAGCTGGATGATCGGCGAATTCATTTGGACCTCGTGACTGCGTCGGGCTTTGTAAGAGTGACTGTTGAGACTTATGTAGGTGACGGGCGGGGTCAAGTCCACCGCCCAGCATAAGGGAAAGGAACCCGTAATGTACCTGTTTCTGGCATTTCTGCTGGTACCTCTGATCGAAATCGCGCTTTTCATACAGGTGGGCGGTCTGATCGGATTGTGGCCGACGCTTGCCATTGTGGTTCTGACGGCCGTTTTGGGCACATGGATGGTGCGGTCGCAGGGGCAGGTCGCAATGGGCCAGTTGCGCAGCTCCTTTTCCGAACTTAACGACCCGACGGAACCGCTTGCGCATGGCGCAATGATCCTGGTTTCCGGTGCCTTGTTGCTGACGCCCGGGTTTTTTACCGATGCCGTCGGGTTTGCCCTTTTGATGCCGCCGATTCGCAGTGCGGTTTTCCGCTATCTGAAATCAAAGGTTGTTGTGCATCAGTTCCAGATGGGTCCGACCCCGGCCGACCGTCGAAATCCGCGCGATGATGTCATAGATGGCGAATTCGAGGATGTGACCCCTTCGCACGATCCGAATGCCCGGCCATCGGGGTGGGTTGAGGACGGCAAGCGGCATTGAGGTGACCAGAACAAGCTGCTAAGCAGCCTCAAATCTATTCTTCAGGAGTGATCTCATGTCCGATAACGGCGCCGCCGCGGCCAATGGCGGCCAACAGCCCCCACAGGTCAAAATGAACATCCTCGGACAGTTTGTTCGTGACATGTCCTTTGAAAACGTCATGGCGCAAAAGGGGGCATCGGGCGATGTTCATCCGGATATCAACGTTCAGGTCAACCTGGATGCCAAGAAACGCCCCGCCGACCACCAGTTCGAGGTGATGATCAAGCTGAACATCGACTCCAAGTCCAAGGAATCCCGCGATCAGCTGTTCCTGCTCGAGATCGAGTATGGCGGCGTATTCCATATCGAAGGCGTTCCCGAAGATCAGCTGCATCCGTTCCTTCTGATCGAATGCCCAAGAATGCTGTTCCCGTTCCTGCGCCGCATCGTCAGTGATGTGACCCGCGACGGGGGTTATCCGCCACTTAACCTTGAGAACATTGATTTTGTTCAGATGTACCGTGCCGAATTGGCGCGTCGCCAACAGGAACAGGCAGTTCAGAAAACTGACGCCTGATCGGCTTGCGCGCGCCTGCCAGTGTCAGGCGCGCAACCACAACGCGTTTTCACCCAGGCTTTGAACGAATTCATCATGCGCAGCGCGCTCTGTCTCTGACAGGCGCGCAGGCAGCGGGTTCGGACGCGCATGCGGTCGCCAGGTTTCGCCCCGATCTGGTCCTGCGGTCTGTTGGTTCGTGGACAGGGCAAAATCCGGCTGCCGCCCGCCGATCAGTTCGAGATAAAACTCGGCAAGGATCTCGGAATCAAGAAGCGCGCCGTGCAGTGTGCGCGCCGTGTTGTCGATATTGAACCGTCGGCACAATGCATCCAGCGACGCGGGCGACCCCGGGAACCGTTTCCGTGCAATCTCCAGCGTATCTATTGCCTGCTCCCAAGGAAGCAGTGGCAGGTTCATCCAGCCCAGTTCGGCATTCAGGAATTTCATGTCAAAGGCTGCATTGTGGATCACCAGCTTGGAATCCCCTACAAAATCCAGGAAATCCTGACCAATCTGCGCGAATTTCGGTTTGTCCCTGAGAAAATCGTCGCCCAGGCCGTGAACTTCGAACGCCTCCTGCGGCATCGTGCGTTCGGGATTGATGTACTGGTGATACGTATTGCCCGTTGCAACATGGTTCAACAGCTCGACGGCGCCGATTTCAACGATCCGGTCCCCGGATTGCGGGTCAAATCCCGTGGTTTCCGTATCAAGCACGATTTCACGCATCTGCCAGCCTTGCCCTGATTTGCCTGACAACATCCTGCACCTGTTCGCGGGCATGGTCCACCGTGTCGGTCACGATTACGAAATCGGCGCGGGCACGTTTTTCTGCATCCGGCATCTGTTTGCTGCGTATCATCTCGAATTGCGCGCGGGTCATTGTGCCCCGCGCCAACACGCGTTGTTCCTGTACTTCCGGTGACACCGTGACCACTGCCACCGCATCCATCGCCGAGTCACCGCCGGTTTCGAACAAAAGGGGGATGTCAAACACGAGGATGTCGGACGCCGTTTCCTGTTTGAAAATCTCCCTGTCCCGGGCCACCAGCGGATGCACGATCGACTCGATTTTCTTCAACGCGTCCGGGTGGATTGAGATCGCAGCCTTGAGGGTTGCCCTGTCGACCACACCATCCCGGATCGCATCCGGAAATTCGCGACCGATCGGCTCGACCGCCGCTCCGCCGGACGCATACAGGCGGTGTACCGCCGCATCCGCATCCCACAGGGCGCAACCCTCTTCGACGAACATGCGGGCCGTCGTGCTTTTGCCCATGCCAATGGACCCGGTCAGGCCAAGGCAGAACGTCATCCCAGTGTGGCCGCCCTGGTGGAGTCGTCAACGTCAGGGCGCAATCCAAACCAGCGTTCAAATGCCGGCACGGCCTGGTGCAGCAACATGCCCAACCCGTCAACCGTGACGCAGCCTGCCTCTTCTGCCGCGGCCAACAGACGTGTTTTCAGCGGGTTATACACAAGGTCGGTAACGACCGTTCCTTTCTGCAGACCATCCAGCGGAACCCTCAGTTCCGGATGACCCGTCATGCCCAGTGACGTGGTATTCACCACCAGCGCGGCCTCTTCCAGGATGTTTCCGGCCTGCACCCAGTCGACCACACGCACGCGCTGGCCAAAATCGTCTTTCAGCCTTTCAGCCCGGACTCTGGTTCGGTTTGTCAGAATGATTTCCGAGACACCCGCATCCGAAAGTGACGCGATGATCGCGCGGGCCGCACCGCCGGCACCCAGAACTGCCGCGGGTCCGCTCTTGGGTCGCCATCCGGGCGCGCCGCTGCGCAAGTTTTCTATGAACCCATATCCATCGGTGTTGTCGGCATGGATCATACCGTCCTTGCGAAAGATCAGGGTGTTTGTCGCTCCGATCAATGTTGCGCGATCCGTGATCTTGTCCGCAATACTCATCACCGCCTCTTTGTGGGGGACGGTCACGTTGACCCCGACAAACCCCATCTTCGGCAGTGTTCGGATCACCTGTTCCAGATCTTCATGTGCGACGTCCATGGGGATGTAATGCCCACGTATTCCATATTTGCGCAGCCAGTGCCCGTGCAGTTGCGGCGAGCGTGAATGCGCGATTGGCGAGCCGATCACACCGGCCAAGGGAATACGAGCCATTGTCATTTTTCAATCACCCCCCGCAGAACCAGAAAATTCAGGAGTTCTAACAACGGCATACCCAAAACGTTAAAGTAGTCGCCGTCAATAGTGGTGAACAGGCGTACACCTTCTTCCTCGAGCTTGTAAGCCCCGACAGCATGACGGATGCTGTCCCAGTTTCGCGACACATAACCGGACAGATACGCGTCGGAACATTCCCGCATCCGCAACCGCACCTGCCCGACATGCCGCCATATCGGCCGCCCGTCTTGGCAGATGACCGCAGCCGACAGCAACATATGCCTGTTTCCCCGCATCTCTTTCAGCTGCCGCAGTGCGACGTCCTGCGAGCCCGGCTTTGAAAGCAACGTTCCCTGAAAATCCAGAACCTGATCGCAGCCGATGACCATTGCCCCGGGGTTTTTGTCACTGATCCTGCGGGCCTTCATTTCGGCCAGACTGTCGGCGATATCGCGGGGTGGGGCATTGTCGGAAAGAAGCGCTGTCCTGATCGCCTCTTCGTCAACGCGTGGCACCTGAACCTGAAAGCCAACCCCAGCATTCCGCAACATCTGGGCGCGAATTTCGGAACCAGAGGCGAGAATGACGGGGACATGCATGTGGATAACCGGATGGGTAAATGCGGGAGCGGACCGGGACGAGTTGAATGGTTTTCGCCCTGGTATGCAAGAGCGGGGTAATCTCCGGCTTCTCGCGGGTTTCATGCCCGAGTCATACAGTCGGGATAAGGACAACCACCATCCTGTGTCAAACCATGTCACAGGTCACTAATTCACGACATATCCACACTGTTAGCCTTGGCCGAACAGAGATTAAGTATCTGTAATAAAATAACTTATTCTGTTCCCTACAGCTTCTTGTCCGACCTGGGAACAGATTCGGTTCACAAGGACGGGTCTGGGGATAGTTTTTTGATCCACAGGTTCTGACCGCCCCTACAAAACCAACTTCCTTTCTTCTTATATATTTATTTATTAGGAAGGCCGGGCACGAAGCCGAGGATTGCATGACCGACTTCCTTCTCTCTCTTTATCCATGGACCAAGGCATTTCATATCATGTCCGTGATCGCCTGGATGGCCGGGCTGTTCTATCTGCCTCGCCTGTTCGTCCATCACGTAGAGCGCGCCAGTGACAATGAAGATCTGGCCTCTGTTTTCGAGATGATGGAAGTCAAGTTACTGAGGCTGATCATGAACCCGGCCTTTGTCGCAACATGGGTGTTCGGTCTGTGCCTCGTCTTTACGCCAGGCATTGTCGACTGGTCCGAGATCTGGCCATGGACCAAGACAATCGGCATCCTGGTTCTGACCTGGTTTCACCATTGGCTCGGCTGGCGGCGCAAGGATCTCTTGAACGGAACCAATACATGGACCGGCCGTCAGTACCGGATGATGAACGAACTGCCGACCGTGATGATGGTGCTGATCGTGCTGTCTGTGGTTGTCCGGTTCTGATCGGGTTTGACTCCCAGAGATCTATTGGCTAAGACCGCGATGGCCTTCCCGTCCGGGCAGGGCATCTTCCCATCTATGAAAAATCGCAGCTGAACCTTTGCGGCTGCAGACAGGCTGTATCTTCATGAGCGTCCAAACACTGAACCTTGCCGATCTGAAAGCCAAGAGTCCCAAGGATCTTTTGGCCATGGCCGAAGAGCTCGAGATCGAGAACGCCTCGACCATGCGCAAGGGTGAAATGATGTTCCAGATTTTGCGCGAACGCGCGGATGAGGACTGGGAAGTCTCTGGTGATGGTGTGCTCGAGGTTCTGCAGGACGGGTTCGGATTCCTGCGGTCACCCGAGGCGAACTATCTGCCGGGTCCGGATGATATCTATGTCTCGCCAGAGATGATCAGGCTGTACTCATTGCGCACCGGGGATACGATCAACGGGGTGATCCAGGCGCCGAATGACAATGAACGTTACTTTGCGCTGACAAATGTCACGCAGATCAATTTCGAAGAACCGGAAAAGGCCAAGCATAAGATTGCCTTTGACAACCTGACTCCGCTTTATCCGGACGAGCGGTTGAAGATGGAAATCGAGGACCCGACGATCAAGGATCGCACAGCGCGGATTATCGACCTTGTGGCGCCGATC
>CAYGNE010000114.1:0-10580 GCA_964351155.1 uncultured Rhodobacterales bacterium
CTGGCGGACCGGCGTGCCGGGCGTGTGGGTGGCACCACCGCGGTTTTTGCGGCAGATCACAGCGCGATGTATTTCTCCAAGGAGGTGGTGCCATATACCTCGGAAATCTATGCCGATGACGCCGAAACGCCGGTGTTTCACCATGTCGGGGTCTATGCGTATCGGCCCGACGCGCTGGCCGATTATGGGACATGGTCCATCGGACCGCTGGAACGGCTGGAGGGTCTGGAACAGCTGCGGTTCATGGAAAACGGCCGCAAGGTGCTGTGTGTCGAGGTCGCGGCGCAGGGGCGTCAGTTCTGGGAACTGAACAATCCCGAGGATGTGCCGAAACTGGAACGGATGATGAAAGAAATGGGTCTGGAATGACCCGGCCGCTGACGGTCAGCGTTGTGATCGTCAGCCGGCACCGGCCCGATGCCTTGCGCCGGTGTCTCATATCACTCGCCCAACAGTTGTATGACGCGTTCGAGGTGATCGTCGTGGCGGACCCGGCCAGTTGCACCGGTCTGCGCAGTGTGCCGCAGGCGGCCCACGCGCGGGTCATTCCGTGTGACGCGGCGCATGTGCCCGAGGCGCGAAACCGGGGAATCGCGGCTGCGGCTGGCGAGATCGTGGCCTTTATCGATGACGGTTCGGCGGCCGAGCCGACGTGGCTGAACTTTCTGGTGGCGCCTTTTGGCCAACCCGATGTGGCCGCGGTCGGCGGATTCGTGCGGGCGCGCAATGGCATCTCCTGGCGGTCCCGCGCGCGGTGGGTGGACAGCGCCGGGCAGACCGGCCCGATCGAGGTGGACGGGGCCCGGGCGACCGTCCTGCATCCGAGCGGCACGCGCGCGATTCGCACCGAAGGCACAAACATGGCCGTGCGGCGCGGGGTTCTGGAGCGGATGGGCGGGTTCGACCCGGCGATCCGGTCGGATCTGCATGTCGTGGATCTGAACCTGCGGCTGGCGGAACAGGGTCTGTGCACGGCGATTGCACCATTGGCGCAGGTGCATCAGGGGTTTGCAGGCACCGCGCGGCAACCTGTTGGAAGGGGCCGGGGCGATCTGCGTGAGATCGGTGCGGGATGGGCGGTTTTCCTGCGCAAACATCATGGTTCAGGCGATCATTCGGCAATCTGGGACCGGATTTTCCAAGACGAGAGACGGCGGGCATTGAGCGGGATGGTGCGCGGCGACCTGGAGCCGCGCGACGTGCGACGCCTGCTGCAAAACCTGTCGGATGGCCGCGCGGAGGGAGCGAAACGGGGATCTGAAAACGTGGTGCCCCTGCCCCTGCCCGAGGATGAATTCAGACCCTATCGCGCCGATCAGCGCCGGTCGGCGGTGGTGATCGCGGGGCGGTTCTGGTCGCGGCGGGCGATGCGGTTGCGTGCGCGTGATCTGGTGGCGAGTCGCTGTGTCACCCTGATCCGGCTGTCGCCGACGGCGCTGTATCACAAGATGCGGTTCACAACCGGCGGGTATTGGGAGCAGACCGGCGGATTATTCGGCAGAAGCGACCGGAATCAGCGGGTTTTCACCTATTGGACATTCAACCGACGCGTGCGCTTTGAATTGGATCGTGTTAGGGCAGTCCGGGGAATTCTGGACAGAGCGGACGGTTTCTCCCCGTGAAGGCAAACAGGAGACGCGGTAAGGGATCGGCTGGAAGGATGTGACTCGTCCTGCTAACCATGTAGAGTTCGGACCTGTATTGCGCGACGAGAATCGAATTTTGAACCAAGGAAGACCTATGGGCAAGAAAGTTACGAAGGCGATTTTTCCCGTGGCGGGATTGGGAACACGGTTTCTGCCTGCGACAAAGTCAGTCCCCAAGGAAATCATGACCCTGGTGGACCGGCCCCTGGTTCAATACGCCATCGACGAAGCCCGCGCGGCGGGGATCAAGGAATTCATCTTTGTCACGTCCAAGGGAAAGGGCGCACTGGAGGATTACTTTGATCACTCTGCCGTGCTGGAGCAGGAACTGCGCCGGAAAGGCAAGACAGAGCTGCTCGAGATACTCAAGGCGACGAACATGGAAAGCGGCGCGATCGCGTATATCCGCCAGCATCGCGCGCTGGGCCTGGGACATGCCGTGTGGTGCGCGCGCAGGCTGATTGCCAACGAACCCTTTGCGGTGATGCTGCCCGATGACGTGATCGCGGCCGAAACCCCATGCCTGCAGCAGATGGTCGAAGCCTACGAGGAAACCGGCGGCCACATGGTTGCCGCGATGGAGGTTCCGCCGGAACAGGCCTCGTCCTATGGCGTTCTGGACGTCGCGGAAGACATGGGGTCATTTGTTGTTGCCAAGGGCATGGTGGAAAAACCCGCGCTGGGCGAAGCGCCGTCCAACCTGGCGGTGATCGGGCGCTATATCCTTGGCCCGTCGGTTCTGACCAATCTCAACAAGATGAAATCCGGGGCCGGGGGCGAGATCCAGCTGACGGATGCCATCGCGCAGGACATCGGCACCAAGAACAAGGTCTATGGCTACCGGTTCCGGGGACAGCGTTTCGATTGCGGTTCGAAGGCGGGGTTCCTGCAGGCCACCGTGGCGTTTGCCATGGCGCGCGACGATCTGCGCGAGGATCTGTCGCGGTACCTGCGCGAAATGGTTCAGCTGGACAAGGCGGCCGAATAAGCGCGCGCGGAGGCAGGAGATGAGGACGGTTCTGGTCACCGGTGGTGCGGGCTATATCGGTTCGCATGCCTGCAAGGCATTGAAAGCCGCCGGCTATACCCCCGTCACCTATGACAACCTGGTCACAGGCTGGCAGGATGCGGTCAAATTTGGCCCGTTCGCACAGGGTGATCTGCTGGACCGGGCGCGGCTGGACCAGGTCTTTGCCGCCCATCGACCGGTGGCGGTCATGCATTTTGCCGCACTCAGCCAGGTCGGCGAAGCGATGTCGGAGCCGGGGCGGTACTGGCGTAACAATGTCGAGGGGTCGCTGACCCTGTTCGAGGCGGCGGTTGCCGCCGGATGTCTGGATTTCGTGTTTTCATCGACCTGCGCCACCTATGGCGACCATGACAACGTGGTTCTGGATGAAAACACGCCGCAGGTGCCGCTGAATGCCTATGGCGCGTCCAAGCGGGCCATCGAGGATATTCTGCGCGATTTCCAGGCGGCGCACGGGCTGCGGCACGTGATCTTTCGCTATTTCAATGTCGCCGGTGCGGACCCGGAGGCAGAGGTGGGCGAGTTTCACCGTCCGGAGACCCACCTGGTGCCGCTGATGCTGGAGGCGATCGACGGCACGCGCGATGCCCTGACCGTGTTCGGAACCGATTATGACACGCCGGACGGGACCTGCATCCGAGACTATGTGCATGTCTGCGATCTGGTTGATGCGCATATCCTGGGGCTGAAATGGCTCGAATCCGGCAAGGAGAGCCGGGTGTTCAACCTGGGCACCGGCAGCGGGTTTTCGGTGCGCGAGGTGATCGACCATTCGCACAGCGTGACCAATCGCGAGGTGCCCCATGTCATCGGCCCCCGCCGTGCCGGGGATGCGACCAAGCTGGTGTCGGGATCGGTTCGCGCGGAAGAGGAGCTTGGCTGGCGACCGTCGCGGTCGACGCTTGACCAGATGATCGCCGATGCCTGGCGCTGGCACCGGACGGGGCATTACGACGCCTGACTGCGGGCGGTTTGCAACTTGTATGCGCGGTGCGGGAACGGCACTGTCACATCATGGCGTCGATCAGATCGCTCAGAGACCGTTACAGGCTGCGGCTGACCCGCAAGCATCTGTTGTGGCGCGCGTTTCGCAAGAGGCGCGCGTTGAAGCCGGTCAATGTCCGGACCGCGGCGATTGCCGATGCGGGTATTCTGCTGTTTGCGACGATGCGCAACGAGGCGGTGCGGCTGCCGCATTTTCTGGAGCACTACCGCGGGCTGGGTGTTGGCCATTTCCTGATTGTCAGCAATGACAGCACCGACGAAACCGACACCGTTCTTGGGGCGCAGGCGGATGTGTCCCTGTGGCGGAGCACGGCGGGATACCGGGATGCGCGGTTCGGAATGGACTGGCTGACATGGCTGCACAGGAAGTACGCGGCGGGCAAATGGATCGTGACGGTCGATGCGGACGAGTTGCTGATCTATCCCGACTGGGACCGGCGCGGGCTGATGGATCTGACCGGCTGGCTTGACGCCAACGGGCAGAGGTCTTTCGGGGCGATGATGCTGGACCTTTACCCGAAAGGGTCCCCTGACGCGCAGAGCTATGACCGGGCGCAGCATCCGACCGACGTTCTGACGTGGTTCGATGCGCATGGGTACTGGGCGGAGCGCCGCGGGCGGCACCAGGCCGTGAACCTGTTGGGCGGGGTCCGAGCGCGGTGCTTCTTTGCGGATATGCCCGACAAGGCGCCGGTTCTGAGCAAGGTGCCCCTGGTCCGGTGGCGACGGTCCTATGCCTATCTCAGTTCGACGCATGTTTTGCTGCCGACCGCCCTGAACCGGTATCATGACGAGGGCGGGCGCGAGAAACCCTGCGGGGTCTTGTTGCATACCAAGTTCCTGCCCGGCGTCGGATCGCGGGCCCGGGAGGACAAGGCCCGGGGGCAGCAATATGTCAAAGGACCCGAGCATCTTGCCTATTACGATGCCCTGTCCCGTGCGCCGGACCTGTGGACGCAAGAGTCCCGGCGGTACGCGGGTTGGCGGCAACTGGTTGACCTGGGGCTGATGTGGCGGGGCGACTGGTAACCGGGCCGGCGGAGCGGAAACCGCAGCGCAACGGGGAACCACCGGCCAAGTTCCCGTTTACGCGGGCGAATCAGGCCGCTATCAATGGACAAACGCGATCGGGAACACTGTCAAGCTCCTCGCCAAACGGAAAAGAAGCGCACCGGAGACAAGGTTGTGCCACCCGGTCGGAGCGGTGAATTCAATGGGCTCTTAAGATTCATCTGATAGCCGCATTTTGAGTCGAAACGTTGATTGCGGGCGAAAGGGCAGGATTTGGGAGCATGGCAGTCATACCGGCTGAGGATGCAGCGCAAGCGCTGGCTGTATCGTGCTTTTCGAAAACGCCGCGAACTGAAGCCGGTCGCCAACCGGACCAACCTGATCCAGAAGAACGACATACTGCTGTTCTGCACCCAGCGGAATGAAAAGATCCGGCTGCCCTATTTCCTGGATTATTACCGTGATCTGGGCGTCAATCATTTTCTCATCGTGGACAATGACAGCACGGATGGCTCGACGCAGTATCTGGCGGATCAGGCCGACGTGTCCCTGTGGCATACGCGGGCCAGTTACAAACGTGCCCGTTTCGGCGTCGACTGGCTGACATGGCTGAAGATCAAATACGCGCATGGGCATTGGACGCTGGTCGTGGATTCGGACGAGTTCTTTGTCTATCCGTTCTGTGACACCCGCCCGCTGCGGGCGTTGACCGACTGGCTGGACGTGTCGTCCATTCGCAGTTTCAGCGCGATGCTGCTGGACATGTATCCAAAAGGCAGCCTGACGGATCAACCCTATGAGCCCGGGCGCGATCCGATCGAGATCGCGAGCTGGTTTGACAGCGGCAACTACACGCTGCGAAAGAACAAGAAATACGGCAACCTGTGGATACAGGGGGGGCCGCGCAGCAGGATGTTCTTGGCCGACGAACCAGAACGCGCGCCGGCGCTGAACAAGATTCCACTGGTCAAATGGGACCGGCGTTATGCCCATGTGAGTTCGACCCATACCCTGCTGCCGCGCGGTCTGAACCTTGTCTATGACGAGCGGGGCGGGGAAAAAACCTGTGGAGTCCTGTTGCATGCCAAGTTCCTGGACAACTTCGGCGCCAAGGCTGCCGAGGAACTGACCCGCAAGGAGCATTTCTACGGATCGGTGGAATACAAGGCCTATCTGAACAGGCTGGAGAGCGGCGAAGGGCCGTGGAACGAGTGGAGCGAGAAGTATATCAACTGGCGGCAGCTTGAAATTCTTGGCCTGATGTCCAAGGGGAACTGGGCATGACGGTCGGGATCGTCATGCTGGTTCACACGGCGCTGGGACGGGCCGAGCAGGTGGCCCGGCACTGGACGGCCGCGGGATGCCCGGTGGTTCTGCACGTTGACAGGAAGGTGCCGACCCGAAGGTTCAACGCGTTCAGGGCCGCCCTGTCGGACGACCCGCTGGTCCGGTTCTGCCAGCGGCACCGGTGTGAATGGGGAACATGGGGGATCGTTGCAGGGTCGCAATCGGCCTCCAGGCTGCTGCTTGAGACCTTTGAAGACGTGCATCACGTCTACCTGGCATCCGGGGCGTGCCTGCCGCTGCGACCGGTTCAGGAACTGAAGGAATATCTTGCCGAGCGACCGCGCACGGATTTCATCGAGAGCGCGACGACAGCCGATGTGCCATGGACCATGGGCGGGCTGGAGCATGAACGCTTTTCGCTGCGATTCCCGTTTTCGTGGAAGAAACAGCGGTTCCTGTTCGACACATATGTCCAGCTGCAGCGTGCGCTGCGCTTGCATCGCAAGATGCCCGAAGGGCTGGTGCCTCATATGGGCAGCCAGTGGTGGTGCCTGACGCGCCAGACCCTGTCCGCGATTTTGCAGGACCCGAACCGGAACAGGTACGATCGTTTCTTTCGCCGGGTCTGGATTCCCGACGAAAGCTACTTTCAGACACTGGCGCGGCTCTATTCCAGCAAGATCGAAAGCCGGTCGCTGACCCTGTCCAAGTTCGATTTCCAGGGCAAGCCGCATATTTTCTATGATGACCATCTGCAGCTGTTGCGCCGGTCGGACTGTTTTGTCGCCCGCAAGATCTGGCCGCGCGCGGACCGGTTATATGCCGCGTTCCTGACCGATCCGAGCGCGGCGTCAAACCGGACCGAGCCGAACCCGGGCAAGATCGACCGCATCTTTTCAAAGGCGGTCCAGCGTCGGACCGGGGGGCGCGCAGGGTTGTACATGCAGAGCCGCCTGCCGATGAGGGGCCACGAGAACGGCGTGACGTCCAACCCGTATTCGGTGTTCGAGGGATTCACCGAACTGTTCTCGGATTTCGAGCAATGGCTGGCGAAAGTCACCGGAGCGCAGGTGCATGGGCATCTGTTTGCCCCGGCGCAGGCCGAATTCTCGGGGCGAAAACCTCTCATGAATGGCGGGCTGTGCGACAGTGCCGTGATCCGCGACTACGCGCCCGAAGCGTTCCTGACCAACCTGATCTGGAACACGCGGGGAGAGCGCCAGTGCTTTCAGTTCGGCCCCTCCGACAACCAGGAAATTACTGGCCTGATCGCGCGTGATCCGAATGCGCAGGTTTCGGTCATCTCGGGTGCCTGGGCGGTGCCGCTGTTCCATTCCAACCGGAATTTCGCCCAATTGCGCAGCGAGGCCGCAAGGCTTCAGAAGATCGAGAATGAGCACCTGAAGGTGTTGCGCGCGCAGCAGACAAAGGCGAGGGTCCGCATCTGGACGATGGCCGATTTCATCGAAACCCCGATGGAGATCTTGCAGCAGATCATCGACGAGATCGACCAGACCGGCGATCACCGGCTGACCGAGGCGCCGATCATGGTCGATCTTTCCGGGTTCGGCCAGTTCCTGCAGAATCTCAAGAACCAGGGCATGCATCCTTACCTGATGGGCGATTTCCCGGTAGAAACAACCGAGATCGTGGAACCGAAACCGCGCAGCAAACCCTATCTGGTGCAGTAGACTCTCATGGCCAATGCCTTTGACTATTTCGTTCTGTTTGCAGAGATGCGGACCGGATCGAATTTCCTGGAGTCCAACCTGAATGCCATTGACGGTTTGCGCTGTCATGGCGAGGCGTTCAATCCGCATTTCATCGGGTACCCGAAACAGACGGAGCTTTTGGGGCTGACGGCAGCGATGCGCGATGCGGACCCAGACAGGCTCATCGCGGCGATCAGGGACGAGGCCGGTGTGCTGGGCGGGTTTCGGTATTTTCACGATCACGACCCGCGGGTGCGGGACATCGTGCTGAACGATCCGCGCTGTGCCAAGATCGTGCTGACGCGGAACCCGCTGGACAGTTACGTGTCGCGGAAGATCGCGCAGGCGACCGGTCAGTGGAAACTGACCGATGTAAAGCGGCGCAAGGACGCCAAGGCGCAGTTTGATGCCGTTGAATTCGCCGATCATGTCGAGACGTTGCAACGTTTTCAGATCGCGGTGCAGACCCGTTTGCAGGTCAGCGGCCAGACGGCGTTTTACATCGCGTATGAGGACCTGCAGAGCGTGGATGTCGTGAACGGCCTGGCGCAGTGGCTGGGTGCGTCGGGGCGGCTCAAACGGCTGGATCAGAGCCTGAAACCGCAAAACCCCGGCCCGGTGTCCGATCGGGTGTCGAATGCCGGGGAAATGGCCGATGCGCTAGGCGGTCTGGACCGGTTCAACCTGACCCGAACGCCCAATTTCGAACCCCGCCGGGGCGCGGGGATCCCGACCCATGTGGTTGGGGCAAGGACTCCGTTGTTGTACATGCCGATCCCGGGCGGGACCGAGGGCGTGATCCGGGCGTGGCTTGCCGATCTGGACGGTGTGGATGAGAGCGAGCTGGAAACCGGACTGGACCAGAAACGCCTGCGTCAATGGAAGCGCCAGCATCCCGGTCACCGCAGCTTTACCGTGCTGCGCCACCCGGCGGACCGGGTGCATGCGGTGTTTTGCCGTCACATTCTGGGGACCGGGCCCGGCAGTTTCGGTCAGATCCGGGAAACGTTGCGGCGTCAGTTCAAACTGGCGATCCCCGACGGCGAACCGGATCGGTCCTATTCCCGTCAACATCACCGCGAAGCCTTTGCAGGGTTTCTGGAGTTCGTAAAGGCGAACCTGGCCGGCCAGACGGCAATTCGGACAGATGGATCATGGGCCAGCCAATGCAGCATTCTGACCGGGTTCGCGGATTTCGTTTCGCCGGATTTCGTGCTGCGCGAGCGGGAGTTGCCGCGGCTGTTGCCGCTGGTGGCGGACATCGCCGGGCGTGCGGGGGCCGCGCCGCCGGCGGCATCGGAGCCGGATCTGCCATTTGCATTGGACGATATTCATGACGCCGAACTGGAGACGCAGATCGCGCGGATCTACCAGCGCGATTACATGATGTTCGGGTTTGAACCCTGGTCCGCGGGTCAGGCGGCCTGAACCGACTGCGACTCGGTCAGAAGGGCATAAAGGGTCGTGGCATCCAGATTGGCCCGCAGTTTTGAACAGAGCGCGGAATCACGCAGCGTCCGGGACACCAGCGCAAGAGCCTTGAGATGTTCGACACCGGCCTCTTCGGGGGCGAAGAGGGCAAAGGCGATGTCGACCGGCTGGCGGTCGACAGAACCAAAGTCGATCGGTTTTTCGAGCATCACGAACGCGCCGACGACGGACTCCAGCCCGTTGATCCGGGCATGGGGCAACGCAACCCCATGTCCGACACCTGTGGGCCCAAGCGCCTCGCGGTCGAGCAGCGCCTCGACCGTCTCGGCGGCATCCAGACCATGGACACTGTGCGCAAGATCGCCAAGCTCCTGGAACAGCCGTTTCTTGCTGGACGCAGCAGACAAAACCTTGACGGCCTCAGGCTTGAGGATCCGGGTCAGCTCCATATTCCGTACTCTCCACTCATGCGCTTTTTGGTGCGCGGGTCAGTTTGTGACGATCAGGGATCTATCCATCCGATGTTGCCATCATCCCTTCGGTACACCACGTTCAGACCGTCTTTTCCCTCGTTGCGAAAGACCAGTACCGGTGCCCCGGCCAATTCCATCTGCATCACCGCCTCGCCAACGGAGAGGGACGGTATCTGCGTCTCCATCTCGGCAACGATGATCGGCTGCAGTGAATCGGGTTCGGCGTCTTCGGCTTGCTCCTCCGAAGCGAGGATATAGGAGGACGCGCCAAAGAGTTCAACCGGTTCCGAGCGTTCCCTGTGGTGATCTTTCAACCTGCGCTTGTATCGGCGCAGTTGCTTTTCCATTTTTTCGGCACATTTCTCAAAAGCAGCGTAAATTTCGTGGGCATGTGCCTTGGCCGTGGCGTTGAGACCGGTGGACAGGTGAATCGTTGCCTCACAAACGTATTCGCTGGCCGAGCGGGAAAAGATCACATTGGCGTCGGTGGGACGCTCCGCGTATTTTTGCACGACTTCGTTGAGTTCCGTCTGGACGTGCGTTTGTAGCGCTTCGCCAATATCGATCTGTTTTCCGCTGATTTGGTAACGCATATGCTCTCCTTCGCTGTATTCATTCATCCGGTCACGGCAGGAGCACTGCCGCGCAAAAGTCAGGACCGGACGAGAGGGGTTGGCCGTGCAACGGTCTTATTCTGACCCATGCCATCGCAGGCGGTCGGACCATAGACTGCATCAGATCGTGCATTTGCCATGGCTCCATTTGAGGCGAGAGGCAGGGGTAGAGTCAATCCAAAGCCGCGTCATTTTTTCTGGAAAAAGACTGTCCCCTGAATCGAAACGCGAAGGTGTCAGGATATGCGAAAATGTTCGCCGAGATAGACCCGGCGCACATTTTCGTTTTCGACGACCTCTGCCGGCGTTCCGGACATCAGGACCTGCCCATCGTGGAGGATATAGGCGCGGTCCACGATATCGAGCGTCTC
>CAYGNE010000115.1:0-10519 GCA_964351155.1 uncultured Rhodobacterales bacterium
GCCCTTCTATGAGTGTTCGATGAAACTCTGGGAAGGGCTGGAGCAGGATTTCAACTACAACGCGATGGTCAGTCAGCGCTCGATCCTCAACCTGTTCCATTCCGATGCACAGAGGGACGCCTTCGTGCGCCGCGCCAACGCGATGATCCTGGCCGGGGCCGATGCCGAGCTAGCGGACGAGGCACAGCTGCGTCGCGAACTGCCATTCCTCGATTTCGACAACGCCCGCTTCCCCATCAAAGGCGGGCTCTATCAGCGCCGCGGCGGCACCGTGCGCCACGACGCCGTGGCCTGGGGCTATGCGCGCGGGGCCGACGAACGGGGTGTAGATATTATCCAGAACTGCGAAGTCACCGGTTTTCATATCGAAAATGGCACCTGTACGGGGGTCGATACCTCGCGCGGCGCGATCCGCGCCAAGAAGGTCGCCGTTTGCGTGGCAGGGTCTTCGGGTCGCGTGATGTCTCTCGCAGGAATGCGGTTGCCCATCGAAAGCCATGTCCTTCAGGCTTTCGTCACCGAAGGTTTGAAACCTGTCCTCCCCGGGGTGATAACCTTCGGTGCCGGGCATTTTTACGTCAGCCAGTCGGACAAGGGCGGACTGGTCTTTGGTGGTGATATCGACGGCTACAATACCTATGCCCAGCGTGGGAACCTACCGGTCGTTGAGGATGTCGCCGAGGGTGGCATGGCCATCATGCCAATGATCGGGCGCGCCCGCCTGCTGCGGTCCTGGGGTGGCATCATGGATATGTCCATGGACGGTACGCCATTCATCGACAAGACACATGTTGACGGACTCTATTTCAACGGTGGATGGTGCTATGGCGGCTTCAAGGCGACTCCGGCCAGCGGGTTCTGTTATGCCCATCTGCTGGCCCGTGACACTCCGCACCCAACCGCCACCGAGATGCGACTGGACCGCTTCATGCGCGGCCACCTAATCGATGAAAAGGGCCAGGGCGCCCAGCCCAACCTGCACTGAGGGGACCCAAGAGATGATCATCAACCACCCTCTGCTCGGTCCGCGCGACGCTGCGGAGTTCATCTATCTCGGCGATGCTTCCCTGATCGACCGACCAGATCCCACGAGCGACACTGCCGCGCAGGATTTCTATGAATACCAATACCTTCGGGATAATCCAGCGGGCGAACACCGCGAACTCTGGTACCATGAACAGGGTGACCGATCCTGGCTTGTGGTGACGCGAAACACGCTGACTCACGAGATCACGCAGGTCGATCTGGCCCGCGACATAGCCGTTGCACAGGGGCGCAGCCGATGACCCAGACCAACCGGATCACTGGCGGTTTGATCGACCGCTCCAGCACGCTGAACTTCACCTTCAACGGCAAGGCGATGCAGGGTCATGCGGGCGATACGCTGGCCTCTGCGCTTCTGGCCAATGGTCAGCGGCTGGTGGGGCGCAGTTTCAAGTATCACCGGCCCCGTGGGATCTTCACCGCCGGTTCCGAAGAACCCAACGCTCTGGTTCAACTGCGCGAAGGCGCGCATCAGGAACCCAATACGCGGGCAACAGTGGCTGAACTGTTCGACGGGCTGAGCGCCACCAGCCAGAACCATCGCGGTTCGCTGGAACACGATCTGATGGCGATTACCGACCTGATGTCGCCATTTCTATCGGCCGGATTCTACTACAAGACCTTCATGTGGCCCAAGGCGTTCTGGGAAAAACTCTATGAGCCGATAATCCGGGCTTCTGCCGGGTTGGGCAGCCTGTCGATGCAGGAAGATCCCGACAAATACGACAAGGCCTTTCTGCATTGCGATCTTCTGGTCATCGGCGCAGGCCCTGCCGGTCTGTCCGCCGCACTTGCCGCCGGGCTATCCGGTGCACGTGTCATTCTGGCGGACGAAGATTTCCTGCCAGGCGGTCGGCTCAATTCCGAAACCATGGAAGTCGACGGAATGCCCGGTTCCGACTGGGCGGCACAGGCGATGGCGGAACTGTCCGCGATGGACAATGTGCGCATCCTTACCCGGACCACGGTCTACGGAGCCTATGATCACGGCATCTATGGCGCATTGGAACGATGCACGGACCATCTCGCCAACTCCGGCGGCCGACCACGCCAGATTCTCTGGCGGATTTACTCCCGCCGCGCGGTGCTTGCCGCCGGCTCCACCGAACGTCCGATCGCCTTTGGCAACAACGACCGTCCGGGCGTGATGCTGGCCGGCGCAGTGCGGACCTATGTCAACAGGTTCGGAGTTGCCCCGGGTAAGACCGTCGCGGTGTTCACCAACAACGACGATGGCTGGCGCACAGCGGCCGACCTTGTTGCCAAGGGAGTGAGCGTGACCGCCGTGATTGACCCGCGCGACGGCCCGGCCCGCCTTGAGATTCCCGGCGCCCGCATCATGATGGGCACCCAAGCGGTCAACACCAACGGGCGCAAGGGGCTGACAACGATTTCCACCACCGATCACCAGACCGTGCATGCGGAATGCCTCGCAGTGTCCGGAGGCTGGAACCCCAACGTTCATCTCACCTGCCACCAGCGTGGCCGCCCGACCTGGCGCGACGACATTTCCGCCTTTGTGCCCGGCGGCGAATTGCCCCCGGGCATGTCCGTCGCAGGTGCGGCGAATGGTAACCTGACCCTGGCCGCCGCCCTGAAGGACGGACGCGACACCGCAAACGCGTTGATCGCCGACCTGGGCTTTAGCGTTTCGGATGCCCCCGCACCCCGGGCCGAGGATGAGCCGCGTGACTGTGCCGCTTTCTGGCACGTTGCCAGCAGCCGCAAACGAGCCTGGGTAGACCTTCAGAACGACGTAACCGTCAAGGACATCAAGCTGGCCAATACCGAGGGTTTTCGCTCTGTCGAGCTGCTCAAGCGCTACACGACACTGGGCATGGCAACCGATCAGGGCAAGACGTCCAACATACCGGCCCTGGCCATTCTGGCAGAGGCGAGCGGCAAGACGATCCCCGAAACGGGTACGACGATTTTCCGCCCGCCTTATACGCCGGTGCCTCTGGGCGCATTGGCCGGGCGTGCGCGCGGCAAGGATTTCCGCCCGTTCCGCCTGACCCCAAGCCACAAATGGGCCGAACAGAACGGCGCAACATTTGTCGAGGTCGGCAACTGGTTGCGTGCCCAATGGTTCGCCCGCCCCGGTGAAAAAGGCTGGCGCGACAGCGTGGACCGCGAGGTCGAAATGACCCGCAAGTCGGTCGGCATCTGTGATGTGACGACCCTGGGCAAGATCGATATTCAGGGCAAGGACGCCGCAGAATTTCTCAACCGCGTCTACACCAATGCTTGGCTCAAACTTCCGGTCGGCAGGGTGCGCTATGGGTTGATGCTGCGCGAAGATGGCATCGCCTATGACGATGGCACAACCGCCCGTCTGGGAGAAAACCACTATGTGATGACGACCACCACGGCCAACGCGGTTCTGGTGTTCCGCCGGTTGGAATTTGCCCGCCAATGTCTGTGGCCCGATCTGGATGTGCACCTGATCTCTACCACCGATGGCTGGGCGCAATTCGCCGTTGCCGGGCCGAACTCTCGCGCGCTGCTGACCAAGGTCGTCGACGAGTTCGATCTGTCGAACGAGGCGTTCCCCTTCATGGCCTGTGCCCAGCTGACCGTTTGCGGCGGAACGCCTGCGCGCCTTTTCCGCATCTCTTTCTCGGGCGAACTCGCTTACGAAGTCGCGGTACCGGCACGCTACGGCAACGCACTCATGGGCGTGCTGATGGAGGCCGGAAAGGAATTCGGCGCGGTTCCCTACGGTACCGAAGCACTTGGTGTCATGCGTATCGAAAAAGGACATGCCGCCGGCAACGAACTCAACGGACAAACCACCGCGCTCAATCTTGGGCTTGGCGGCTTCGTGTCCAAGACCAAGGATTGCATCGGCAAGGTTCTGTCCCAACGCCCCGAAATGAATCGCGACGACGCCATTCGCCTTGTCGGATTGCGCCCAGTTGACAGGAAGCAGCCGCTTCTGGCGGGATCGCATTTCATTGCGCGCGGCGATGCGGTCAACATGCAAAACGATCAGGGCTGGATGACATCGGTGGCCTATTCCCCCAGCCTCGGGCATTCCATCGGGCTCGGCTTTGTCAAACGCGGACATGAGCGGATGGGTGAGGTCATTCTTGCCGCGAACCCCGCGCGAGGCAGCAACGTCGAAGTCGAAATTGTTTCGGCTCATTTCATCGATCCGGAAGGAGACCGTCTGCGTGGCTGAATTCCAATTATCCGCGGCGCCCTTTCTGGGCGGCTATGACAAGACGTTTCAGGACTTGACGCTGACCGAGGCAACGGACCTTGCCATCGTGTCGATCGCGCTGCCGGTCGGTGGCGAAGACCCTGCGCTCACCGCCATCAAATCCGCATTTGGCACGGAGGCGCCAGATGTCGGTGCTTCGGTCCTGTCAAAAGACAAAACCTACCGGCTGGCCCGGTTGGGCCGCGACCAGTTGTTTGTCCTGTTCGATCATGCCGATCCCGGAGCCGAGCGGCGGATTGCAGAGCAACTCGGCGGGGCGGCCTATACCACCGATCAGAGCGACGTCTGGGTCGGTTTGCGCCTGTCTGGTTCACGTGCAAGGGGCGTTCTCGAACGGATATGCCCACTGGATCTGCACCCGGACGCCTTTTCGGTGAACGCTGTGGCGCGGACGACGATGGAACATCTCGGAACTATCATTCTGCGCACCAATGGCAAAGACTACCTGCTGCTGTCGGGCAGTTCATCTGCCGCCTCATTCCTTCATGCGCTGGAAGTATCGATTTCGAACACCGCCTGATTCCGACCTTCCGACGCACGTTCAACATTCTGGCGCAAGAGAAGCGCGCGCGCCTGCGCTCGCTGGCTCGCCGGATTGAAAATTTGGGTAGTGGGTCACTTTGAAATCTAGCGCCCTGCGCGCGCGAAGCTTCTGTTTGCGTCGGTTCGGGTCAGGCCCCATATTAAGGGGATGGATGACGAGTATTGCGAAATCAAGTCTTTTGGAGAGTGGGTGACCCTGCCGCTGTCGGACGCGCTTACAAAGCCGCGCGAACGTGTGTTACGTTGCCCAGAGTGCCATGGGCGTGTTCGCGTACATCGTGAGTCCGATGATGGCTCAATGCGGGCGCATTTTGAGCACTATCAGTTGCACCAAGGATGCTCTCGTGGATCGGACTTCAAAGGCACCTCTACGCCCCACCCAAGGCCGATGAAATGACAGACAAGCCTAAGAGATCCAGAGACGCCAACCAGCTTGCCAAATTCATTGTGGACGTAGCGACGGGTGAGGTAGAAGATCGAGAGCCCGAGAAAGATGAAATTCGGGCCAAGGGCGGAAATGCTCGTGCCCGAGGCCTCGTGACCTGAACGGTCGCGCCGAAAAACTCGCGGATAGATGCGAACGTTCTGGGCGATGTGTTCAGCCTGAAGCGCATCATTTGTGCGCAAGCCCGTATTTGCTCGCCGTACAGGCTCAAACATCGGAATCCAGTTTCATGGATTTTTTTCCGTTATACGAAAATCCCCTATTTCGGAATAACCTCCGCTATGATAGAAGCGTGACTCAAACGGAGGCTCGCAAATGACACATCCATTCCTTTCGCACGTTTCTGACGTTCTGGCGGAGATCGACGCCGAAGGCATGACCAAGAAAGAACGCCTGATCTCCTCTCCTCAGGGTGGAGAAATCACCGTGGGAGGCCGCGATGTCATCAACCTTTGCGCAAACAACTACCTTGGCCTGGCCAATCACCCGGACCTTGTTGCCGCCGCCAAGGCAGCAATGGAGCCCAAGGGCTTCGGGATGGCCAGCGTACGGTTCATTTGCGGGACACAGGACATCCACCGCGAACTGGAACAGAAGCTTGCCAGATTCCTGGACATGGATGACGCGATCCTGTTCGCGGCTTGTTTTGATGCGAACGGAGGGCTTTTTGAACCGCTTCTGGGGCCGGAGGACGCAGTGATTTCGGATGCTCTGAACCACGCTTCGATCATCGACGGGATCCGGCTCTGCAAGGCCAGGCGCTATCGCTATGCCAATTCGGACATGGCCGATCTGGAAACACAGTTGAAAGCGGCGCGAGACGGGGGGGCTCGGCACATCATGATCGCGACCGACGGGGTGTTCAGCATGGATGGCTATCTTGCCAGGCTGCCGGAAATCCGCACTCTGGCCGACAAGTATGGAGCGATCCTGATGGTCGATGATTGCCACGCAACAGGTTTCATGGGCCCGAAGGGCGCTGGCACCCCGTCCCATTTCGGACTCCGTGCCGACATACTGACCGGGACACTGGGCAAAGCGCTTGGCGGCGCCATAGGCGGCTATGTAGCCGGCCCGCAACCGGTGGTGGACCTGCTGCGCCAGCGCGCCCGCCCTTACCTGTTTTCCAATTCGCTCCCCCCGTCGATTGTCGCCGCCGGCATCCAGGCCGTGCATCTGATTGAAAATGCAGACGATTTGCGCAAGCGTCTGTTTGACAATGCACGCTACTGGCGTGCAGGGCTGGCCGATTTGGGGTTTGACCTGTTGGAGGGTGAACACCCGATCGTTCCGGTAATGCTGGGCGAAGCTCGTTTGGCACAGGACATGGCGACACAACTGTTTGAGGAGGGCGTTTATGTCTCGGGCTTTTTCTTTCCTGTCGTTCCGCGTGGTCAGGCGCGGATCAGAACCCAGATGAACGCGGCCCTTACGCGGGATGTGCTTGACCGGGCGCTGACCGCATTCGAAGTCGCCGGAAAAGCCGTGGGGGTGTTGAAATGAACAATGAAATGAAAGCGCTGGTAAAAAAGCAACCCGTTGAAGGCCTGTGGCTGCAAACCGTGCCGGTTCCCGAGATCGGCCCGGATGACGTCCTGATCAGGATCAAGAAGACCGGAATCTGCGGCACGGACGTGCATATCTGGAACTGGGATGAATGGGCCCGGAAAACCGTTCCTGTTCCATTGATAACAGGCCATGAGTTCGCCGGGGAGATTGTTGAGATCGGCCGCGATGTTGATGATCTCAAGATCGGTCAACGCTGCAGCGGTGAAGGGCACCTGATCGGGCACCAGTCAAGGCAGGTCCGGGCCGGCAAGTTCCATCTGGACCCGGAAACCCGTGGCATCGGCGTCAACGAAAACGGCGCCTTTGCCGAGTATCTTCGCCTGCCCGCTTTCAACGTGGTCCCGCTGCCGGATGAAATCAGCGACGATATCGGTGCCATTCTTGATCCGCTGGGCAATGCCGTACATACCGCGCTGAGTTTCGACCTGGTCGGTGAGGACGTTCTGATCACCGGTGCCGGACCGATCGGAATCATGGCAGCGGCGGTTGCGCGCCATGTCGGCGCCCGCCACGTTGCCATAACAGATGTCAACCAGGCGCGGCTGGACCTTGCAGCGCAAGTCGCAGACGTCGTACCTGTCAATGTCGCCCGCGAGGACCTCGGGGCGGTCATCGGGAAACTCGGCATGAAGCAGGGCTTTGACGTTGGCATGGAAATGTCCGGAAACCAGCTGGCGCTGGACCAAATGATCGAAGCCATGACCATGGGAGGGCGCATCGCGATGCTGGGCATACCACCGGGAAAATCGCCGGTCGACTGGTCGCGTATCGTGTTCAAGGCGATCACGATTAAAGGAGTCTACGGCCGCGAGATTTTCGAGACCTGGTACAAGATGATCGCGATGCTGCAGAACGGGCTGGACGTGGGCAAGGTCATCACCCATCGATTTGACGTCGCCGATTTCCAGGCTGGGTTCGCAGCGATGAAATCGGGGCAAAGCGGCAAGGTCGTGCTGGACTGGACCTGATAGCAAGGGGGCCAGCCCCCTCTTGGCCCGGTGGGCCAATTCACCCCCGGGGTATTGCGGACCAGAAAGAAGAAGCATGGCGGCAAACTCAATCATCGACGCAATCGGACGCACCCCGGCGGTCTGGCTGGACCGGATGGTAGCGGCTCGTGGACTGGACGGGCGAATTCTTGCCAAGCTCGACAATCTCAACCCGGGCTATTCCAAGAAGGATCGCGCCGCCCGAGGGATAATCAGGGCGGCGCGGGATAGCGGTTCGCTGAAACCCGGACAGGCTGTGGTGGAATTGACCAGCGGCAACATGGGCACCGGGCTTGCCATCGTTTGTGGCGCCCTGGGTCATCCCTTTATCGCGGTCATGAGTCGGGGCAACTCGCCTGAACGGGCCCGGATGATGCGCGCACTTGGCGCCGAAGTTGTTCTGGTCGATCAGGCCCCCGGTTCAGTTCCGGGTCAGGTTTCGGGTGCCGATCTGGCATTGGTCGAAACCAGGACCGCGGAGATTTCCACGGAACGTGACGCATTTCGCGCCAACCAGTTCATCCATCCCGGCAACGCGCAGGCGCATGCCGACACCACCGGTCCCGAACTTTGGGCAGACAGCGACTGCACGCTCACCTGTTTTGTCGATTTTGCCGGTTCCGGCGGCACATTCGGCGGCACCATGCGCGCGCTCAAGGCGCGCAATCCCGCCCTGCGCGGTTACGTGGTGGAGCCCGAAGGTGCGG
Organism: uncultured Rhodobacterales bacterium; assembly: GCA_964351155.1. Classification (GTDB taxonomy): domain Bacteria; phylum Pseudomonadota; class Alphaproteobacteria; order Rhodobacterales; family Rhodobacteraceae; genus CAYGNE01. Next base: position 8,524 of record CAYGNE010000115.1, read on the forward strand.
AAGCTCTGGCCGGTCACGAAGTCAAACGCCCCGGACACCCGATCCAGGGCGGTGGCTATGGCATGGCTGAGCTTGCTTTTCTGGAAAGGCAATTGATCCATGGCTACGTTTCGGTCACCGGTGAAGACGCCCGAGACACGGCACGTGCACTGGCCAGAGAAGAAGGTATCTTTGGCGGCTTTTCCGCCGGCGCCAATGTCGCCGCCGCCCTCCAGCTACTGAAAGGCAGCGAGGCCGGGGCGCGCATCGGCGTCGTTATTTGCGACAGCGGGCTGAAATATCTGTCAACGGATCTTTGGCCAGATTGAGCTTCATGGCACCAACGGGATCCGCCCACCCTCGGTCAGAAGCCAGCAGTCACGCCCCTGAAACACCGCAGGATACAGAGGACGGCCATAACCGGCCCCGCCGTCCAGGTCGATCCGGTTTCCAAAGTGAAATGGCATTTCGAGCGCGGTATGCCCATGCACCACGAGCCAGGGGTGCGCTGCGGCAAATTTTAGGAACGGGTCGCGGATCCAGACCAGATCGTCCTCGGTCTGATCGGAGAGCGCCACGCCCGGCGCAATTCCGGCGTGGACAAACAACAGTTCATCTCGTTCGAAATACAAGGGCAGGTTGTCGACATAGTCCAGGTGTTCCGAGGGTACAGCCGCCAGTGCCGCAGCCCGCACGTCCGCCACTGGCGCGTTGCCGACATCCTCGACGCCATAAGACGCCAGCGTCGCCTGCCCCCCCATGCGCGGGTGGAACCAGTCAATACCGGACAGGATTCGCGGATCATTCAGCGAGCCGCGCTGCAGGAACCGGGTGAACATCCGGTCATGGTTGCCCTTGAGCACGTGCCAGTTCTTTCCAATTGCCTGACCGTCCATCAATTTCTGGATTACCTTGCTGCTGTCGACACCGCGATCCACAAGATCGCCGAGGAACACGGTCTCTGCCTCGGAGCCGCCATCGGCCTCGATCAGCTCGAGTGCAAATTCGAGCTGTCCAAACTGCCCGTGAATGTCACCCACGGCATAGATAGGTACAGTCATGGCCGCCCCGGTTTGCGAAGCTGTTGCATGTGCTCATCTCCTCCTGCCACCGCGTGGCCGACAGGGCGCTTGTGACAGAGATTGCCACCCGATTGCAATGGCGCGGACCCGGTGACCGGTTACCCGCCGTTGGCATCAGGACGCCACGTCGAACTCCAGCGGCTTGATCTGACGAAACAATCCTGTCGCGGCCAGCTTGTCTCGAACGGATTGGGGCACGGCGTCATCCACGTATAACAGCGCGATGGCCTCACCACCCTTGTCCGCACGCCCGAGGGTGAAGTTCGCGATGTTGACGCCGTTTTCGCCCATTGTCTGTCCCAGCGCCCCGATAATGCCCGGTACATCTTCGTTTGTGGTATAGAGCATATGCGCACCAACCTCGGCGTCGATATTGATGCCTTTGATCTGGATGAACCGCGGTTTGCCATCCGAGAACACCGTGCCGGCAATCGAACGATCGCGTTTCTCGGTCACAACTGTGACCTTGATATACCCGTCGAATGCGCCGGATTTGTCCTGGTTGGTCGTGCTGATCTTGATACCGCGTTCCTTGGCAATGACCGGCGCGCTGACCATGTTCACATCGGGATTTGCCTTTTTCATGATCCCCGCCACCACGGCACAGTTCAGCGCATCCAGATTCATCGCCGCGACGGACCCGTCATACAGTATATTGATTGCCTTGATTGGCTCGTCGGTCATCTGGCCGATAAACGAACCCAGGTGCCCGGACAATTGGACCCATGGCCCCATGACCTTGGCCTCTTCCGCAGTGACGGACGGCATGTTCAGAGCGTTCGTCACGGCACCGGTCAACAAATAGTCCGACATCTGTTCCGCCACTTGCAACGCAACATTTTCCTGTGCCTCGGTGGTCGCTGCGCCCAGATGCGGAGTGCAGACCACATTCGGTAGATTGAACAGGGGATTTTCGGTGGCTGGTTCATTGGAGA
>CAYGNE010000116.1:0-7578 GCA_964351155.1 uncultured Rhodobacterales bacterium
CCTATCTGTGCTTTGCCGCGCTGCTGATGGCCGGTCTTGACGGCATCAAGAACAAGATCGACCCGGGCGAAGCGATGGACAAGAACCTCTATGACCTGCCCGCCGAGGAACTGGCCGGCATTCCGACGGTCTGCGGTTCGCTGCGCGAGGCGCTGGAAGCGCTGGAAGCCGATCATGACTTCCTGTTGCAGGGCGACGTGTTCACCAAGCACCAGATCGAAGGCTATATCGAGCTCAAGATGGAAGAGGTGCATAAATACGAACACACGCCGCACCCGGTCGAATTCGGCATGTACTACAGCTGCTGATCGGTTGCGATCGCGACAATTCAGAAAGGCGTCCGGGTTTCGGGCGCCTTTTTTCGTCGAAGCCCCGGTGCACCGCAACGTCGGCAAGCGGCGAATTACCGGATCGGATGTGTTTGGTGTACGGACCCTTCCGGGTTGCGTTTCACAGCCGACGGCAAAGGAACCAAGCGGGTCTTTGTCGTTTCAGAAGGCGACGCAACGGTCGAATTGCATCTTGATGCTTTGGACACCGTTGGCCTGGTGGAAACGGATTTCATTCTCTGATCCTATTCCCCTTGATACCGGCCGCGAATGACAAACCGGTTCCCAAAATCAACATGACTGGCTAGCATCGCACTGTTTTTTTCTGGAGCCTGCCCAATATGATTTCTCCGCGCCCGACCCGAATGATATGTTTCCTGTTTCTTGCCCTCGGCCTGGCAGAACCCGCCTTCGCGGCAAAATGCGGCAACAACAGTGCCGGGTTCGAGGCATGGAAAGCCGATTTTTCCAGTCAGGCAAAAAAGGCCGGTGTCAAAAAACCGGGCCTTCAGGCACTGGCGCAGGCGCAATATGCCAGCCGGACCATCGCCGCGGACCGGAACCAGAAATCGTTCAAGTACTCCCTGCAGAAATTCATGCAGGTGCGCGGCGCGGACACGATTGTGGCGCAGGGGCGCAAACGCAAGGCCCGCAACCCCGGTTTTTATGCCGCGCTGGAGAAACAATACGGGGTGCCCGCGGGCATCCTTCTGGCCATTCATGGCATGGAGACCGCTTTTGGCGGCTTCATGGGCGACAGCCCGGTGGTGTCGGCGATCACAACGCTGGCCTATGATTGCCGGCGGTCGGATTTCTTTATCCCCCACGCCATTGGCGCGCTGAAGCTGGTGGACCAGGGCACGCTGACCAATGCGACGCTGGGCGCGAAACACGGCGAGTTGGGGCACACACAATTCCTGCCCGGGAACGCGCTGAAATATGGTGTTGACGCCACCGGCGACGGAAGGGTGGATTTCTACAACATGACCGACGCGCTTGCCTCGACGGCGAATTTCCTGCGCCAGAAGGGCTGGAAACCCGGCCGTGGCTATCAGGAAGGCCAGCCCAATTTCGCTGTGATCCAGCAGTGGAATGCGGCAAGTGTCTATCAGAAGGCGATTGCCATCATGGCGTCCCGTATCGACGGTTGAGCGCGCATTTTGCCTGAATTTTGACAGATTTCACCGGAAACCACGATTCTTCACTGGTTTCCGGGCTGTGACCAGGCCGGCGCCTGGTCTTGGGTTGCCCCAGTGTTTCATTTTTTGAGACAAAGTTTTTCCACCTTCCGCGCCTACCGTTTTCCAGTGAACGTGGGAACAAACGGGAGGGCGACACTGTGACCGACAAGGGCAGGTATCACGGTGGACTAGTATTTTTTGGTTACAAAGACGGGGATTTGGGACGTTTCACCCGCATTGTCGCAGAAACGCTCGAAGATTATGGTCATCCGGTTGAACGCCGGGGGGTTCTTGACCGCCAGCAGGCATCTATCACCGCCAGCCACTACCATATCACGCTGACGATGACCGGCGTGATGCCGGCATCCGAGCACATGTGCCGGGCGCGCAGGCTGGACCGGCTCGGCAAGCTCGATCCGGGCCGCCAACCGGTTTCGGATGTGCCGGCCAGAATGGTGATCGATATTTGCGCGGCGGACCCGGTCCGGGACGATGCCGACATCTCGCAGCTTTTGCTGGTGGTAATGTTGTACCGGCTGGTTGATCACTGCGAGGCGCGCGCCGTCGAATGGTTGGAGCCGGAAACAGTTCTGGACCTTGCGCAGTTCATCGCCGCCTTTACGGAACTGTCACCGCATATCCTGCCTTTTGCCTGTCCGGGTGTGCAGGTGGCCACGGCATCGCCGCTGGAACCGGCGCCGTTGGCAAGGCAAAAACCCCGGCTCATCACGCGACGTCCAAGACGGGAATCCACCGCTCAGGCGGGTCTGGTCGAAACCTTTCGTGGCGCGCCGGAACCGGTTGCGGCACGGGTGAGCAACCGGAAGGACGATGCGCAAAGCAACATCCGGCGTCTGGCGATCTGGGGCATGACCGGAATGCTGGCCTTTCTCTCGGCACCGGTGGCCGCTGCCATGGCCACGGTCAACTTGATCCGTGGCGAGGATTTCCGCATGACGACGCAGGTTCTGTCGCTGACCGGCCTACTGGTGGTGCTGCAGAGTTCCGGCGCGATTGCCAGCGTCATGTCCCGCCTTCCGATGTAAGCGCACCACGGCGGGCTCAGCGGCCGATCACGATGTCGGCCTGCAGACCACCCAGTGTCGGGCTCTGGTCCAGGCGCAGCATTCCGCCATGCGCCCGGGCCACATCCATCACGATCGCCAACCCCAGGCCGACGCCGCTGCCCCTGTTCTGGTTGCGTGCCGGATCGAGCCGCGAAAACGGCTTGATCGCTTCGACGCGCTTGTCCGCCGGAATGCCCGGGCCGTCATCCTCGACCCGAATTCGCAGGGACTTTTCAGTGAGGTTCACCGAGACCTCGGCGCGGTTGCCATAGCGCACGGCATTGCCGATCAGGTTTTCCACCGCCCGGCGGATCGCTGTCGGACGCAGCATCATCTGTCCCTCTCCGGATGATCCCGTCAGCGTGACAGGCGTCCCTGCCCGCTGTGCATCCTCCACAATCAGCCGGACAAGTTCCTGCGGATCGACCCGTTCGGGATCCGCCTCGGTCAGTCCGCGCGAAAAGTCCAGAAAGGCGTCCAGAAGCCGCTGCATCTCGTCGACATCGCGCAACAGCGGTTCGGCCTCTTCCTCGTCGATCATGGCCAGCCCGAGTTTGAGCCGCGTCAGAGGCGTGCGCAGATCGTGACTGACGCCGGACAGCATGAGCGTGCGCTGCTCCATCTGGCGTTCAATCCGCGAGCGCATGTCCAGAAACGCGCCGCCGGCCGCGCGGACCTCGACCGCTCCGGACGGGGAATAGGGCACCACATGCCCCCGCCCGAACGCCTGCGCAGCGCGGGCCAGCCGGGTGATCGGACGCAATTGATTGCGCATGTAGAGAAAGGCGATCACCGTCATCAGGGCGCCAAAAAACACCATTGTCACGATCAGCTGATGGGGTGCCGCGGCGGTCACGCGGCGACGCCCGAAACTGACCTCTACCGGACCCAGATCGGAGGCGAAATACAGTTGGATCAGCCGGTTGTCGGGAAAATTGCCGGCCAGCATGCCCGGAACGGAGTCCCGGATGGTGCGCCGCACCACGCGCGCCGAGTAATCGTACCAGCGGATATGGTCAGCCTGGGGGACCTCAACGGGCGGCACAAAACGGACACTCATCTGAAAGGCGCGCAGAAACGGCAACATCTTGTCCGTTGCCTCCTCTGCTGTGCCCGAGGACGCCACCAGGTCAGCCAGAAAATCCAGTTCGCGCACGAGAGTCATGGTCATCTGGCTGGTGACATCTTCCAGGTGCCGTTGGATAAACACAACGGAAACAACCAGTTGCACACTGACAACCGGAACGATCAGGATCAGAGCCGCCCGCCCGTACAAGCTGCGCGGCATATAGTGTTTGAGCCAGCCAAAGGACATGGGTTAAGCCTAGCGGGACGCTGCAGAGAGAGAAAGAGCCATGATCCAGCAGACCGACGAATTCGACCCGGCGCCAGGCGAGCCGGTCACGCTGGAACCGGGGCTGCGCCGCATTCTGGCGCCGAACCCTTCGCCGATGACCTACAGGGGTACAAACACCTACCTGCTCGGCGACCGCGAGTTGGCCGTCATCGATCCCGGCCCGAATGATCCGGCGCATCTGGCCGCGATCCTGTCCGCGCTTTCCCCGGGTCAGTCGATCAGCCATATCGTCGTCACCCATGCGCATCTGGACCATTCACCATTGGCGCGCGCATTGTCCGACCGGACCGGCGCAGCGATTCATGCCTTTGGCTCCGCTCATGCCGGGCGCAGCGCAATCATGAGCGAACTGGCCGCCGCCGGGCTGGCAGGGGGCGGTGAAGGAATCGACACCACATTTGATCCCGACCACACCGTTACGGATGGTGACATGATCGAAGGCGACGGATGGCGGCTAGACGTCATTCACACGCCCGGCCACTTGGGAAATCACATCGCGCTGGGCTGGAACGACGCCTGTTTCACCGCCGACCACGTCATGGGATGGGCCAGTTCGCTGGTGTCTCCGCCGGATGGCGACCTGACGGATTTCATGGCGTCCTGCGACAGACTGCGGCAGCGGGACTGGCGGATGTTTCACCCGGGCCACGGCGCACCGATCGCTGCACCGGCAGAGCGGCTGGACTGGCTGGTCAACCACCGGCTCGGCCGTGAAGACGCCATTCTACAGGCCCTGTCGGACTCGCCCGCAACCGCCCGAGAACTGGCCGAGCAGATCTATACCGAAACGCCGACCGCTCTCTTGCCAGCCGCCGAACGCAACGTATTTGCACACCTCGTTGATTTGACGGGAAAATCCCGGATCGAACCAATCGGAGCCATCTCTGCCGCCGCCCGTTTCCGGCGCATCGCATAATCCACGCGAGAATTTTGGAGTTTCCACCAAAACCCTCTGGACGCGGCAAAACCAGATTGTTATACGCGCGGCACCGTTCCGGCGTAGCTCAGCGGTAGAGCAGTTGACTGTTAATCAATTGGTCGTAGGTTCGATCCCTACCGCCGGAGCCAAAAGTTTCAAGGGCTTAGCAAAAAATGCTAGGCCCTTTTTTGTTTTCTTGATTCCCCATTCGTCTCGCATCTGTTTCCTGTCATGTTTGCGAGGCCTGCGAGGTCAAGCAACGAGGTTGCCTTGCAGACAGGGCACGGTGCTGACGAGAGGCTGCGGCAAGGGCTCTTCAAAGCTGCCGGTATAAAACCAGTGGTGTGTCCCCATATCTTTTGACAACCGCCTTCTGGATGAAGATGACTGTTGGGGACCGGAAACGAGGTGAGCCATGACCCGACCCTGCATTCTCTGCTGCGCCATCACGGGAAGCGTGCCGACAAAAGCGGACAACCCGGCGGTGCCGATCAGCGTCAGCGAACAAGTCGAAAGCAGCCATGAAGCGGTGGAGGCCGGGGCCAGCATCATTCATGCCCATGTGCGCAACGAAGACGGAACACCGTCTTCCGATCCGGAGAAATTCGCCCGTCTCAAGGAAGGGCTGCAGAAACATTGCCCCGGGGTAATCATCCAGTTCTCCACCGGCGGGCGGTCGGGATCCGGACAGGAACGCGGGGGCATGTTGCCCTTGCGCCCGGACATGGCCTCTTTGTCGGTCGGCTCCAACAATTTCCCGACCCGGGTGTACGAGAACAGCCCTGACCTTATCGCGTGGCTGGCCGGCGAGATGCAGACATACCGGATCACCCCGGAAATCGAAGCCTTCGATCTGAGTCACGTTCTGCACGCAATACGCATGCACAGCGAGGGCAAGCTGTTTGGCAAACTTTACGTTCAATTCGTCATGGGGGTCAGAAACGCGATGCCCTGCGATCGCGAGGTGTTCGATTTTTATGTCCGGATGATCCGGACACGGGCGCCCGATGCGCAATGGTGCGCCGCTGGAATTGGCGCGAACCAGGTTGTCGTCAATGAATGGGCAATCGCGGCAGGCGGGCACACAAGGGCGGGCCTGGAAGACAACGTGCGTCTGGATCGCGACACGCTGGCGCCATCCAACGCGGCCCTGATCCGCCGGGCTGCGGCGTTGTGCGACAAGTATGAACGTCCTGTCGCAACACCGGCGCAGGCAAGGGATATCCTGGGGCTGCGCGCCGCCTGACAAGATGAGCGAATTGACCCTTGTTCAGCTCAGCTCGGCCGGCAGCGATGCGTAGCCGCGAAACCGCATGCGCCCGCCCCCCTTGCGACCGTGCAGGACATGATAGCCCGGGAACCGAGCCATGAACCGTCCGATGGCAACACGTCCTTCCATCCTGGCAAGCGTCAGGCCGATGCAGACATGCGGACCGCCGGCAAAAGCGAGATGGCGGTTGGGTTTGCGACTGATGTCCAGACGCGTGGGCATGTCGAACACAACAGGGTCCCGGTTGGCTGCGCCGATACACAGGTGAAGGTTGGTGCCCGCGCAAATGCGCCGCCCGCCAATTTCGACCTCTTGCGTTGTTTCACGATTGCCAAGCTGGTTGGGTGACCGAAACCGCAGGAACTCTTCGACCGCCGGTGTGATCAGGTCGGGATCGGCAATCAGCCGCGCTTTCTCGTCGGGATGATCGTTGAGCAGTGCCAAGCCGTTCCCGATCAGGTTTGTCGTGGTTTCATGGCCGGCATTCAGGATGAAGATGCAATTCTGGATCAGCTCGATCTCGGTCAGTTGGGCATCCGCCCCTTCGCCCCGGATCAGGCGCGTCAAGACATCGGTTTCCGGGTCGCCCGGCTTGCGCCGGCGGCGCGCGATCAGATCCGCGAGGTAGGCCTTGAATTCGCGGACCGCCTGATGCCCACGCTCCAGTTGCGGTTCGGTGAGCGATGGTTCCAACGCACCCAGAATCGCAAGCGACCAGCCCCGCAGGGGACCGCGCTCATCAACCGGCACATCCAGCAGGTTGCCGATGATCTGGATCGGGATCGACGAGGCGAAATCATCGATCAGATCGACCTCGCCCTGGTCCTCCATGTTGTCCAGAAGAGCTTCGACCGTGTCGATCAGTCCTGGCTCCATCCGCGCGATCGCGCGCGGGGTCAGGGCGGCGGCCATGATCTTGCGCACCCGCGTATGCAAGGGCGGGTCATTGAAGACAAGCGAAGTGGTATGATGTTCAAACAGCGGGCTGCCGACGCCGAATATCGGGCCAAAGACCGCGGTTTTGTCGGATTTGTACAAGGTCGTATCGCGATAGATCCGATCGAGATCGGCGTGGCGGCTGATCAGCACCGAACCGTCCGGTTGCGGCAGAACCGGCGCGTGTTTCAGCAGGGCATCGTATACCGGAAACGGGTCGTCGACGAAACCGGGCGGCGGGTCGGCAAGGTTGAATGATTGCGCGACCTCGGCCTCTGTCCTCTGGTTGTTCCTGTCCATTCCGGTACCCTGCCCTGTTGCGACACCGTTCCCCGGACTCGAAGCGGTGTCAATCATGTCGGCCCGATCGAGTCGGGTGACATCCCGTTTGCCGCGCATTAGGCTCCGGGGCATGACGAACCCCGTTTCATCAATCCGAAACCTTGGCCCCGCCTACCAGGCCGCCTGTTCGCGGGCTGGGATCGAGTCGGCCGAAGCGTTGCGCGAATTGGGTCCGGA
>CAYGNE010000116.1:7588-10446 GCA_964351155.1 uncultured Rhodobacterales bacterium
CGTCCCTGGAACGATTGCAAGGGACAGGAAAAAGCGGCGCTGCGCAAACGGTTCGACGCCATCAAGTCCAGGTCGTTTGACAAGGGGTTGTCCGACCTTGAGCGAGAGCTCGACCGGATTGGCGTGAGAGTGTGAACCCGGGCGCGGTCGGGCGCGATGCACGCACCCGAATGAAAACAGCCGCCCCGGACGGAGCGGCTGCAAACCTGTCAGCAGGGTGATCCGACCGGCTTAACCGACCAGTTCGAGCCCCGAGAAGAAATAGGCGATTTCAACGGCCGCGGTTTCCGGCGCATCCGACCCGTGCACGGAATTTTCGCCGACGCTTTCGGCGAACTCGGCACGAATGGTGCCGGGGGCGGCGTCTGCCGGGTTGGTGGCGCCCATGATTTCGCGGTTCTTGGTGATGGCGTTTTCGCCTTCCAGAACCTGGACGACAACCGGTTCGGAGGACATGAATTCGCACAATTCGTCATAGAACGGGCGCTCGGCATGGACCGAATAGAATACGCCGGCTTGTGCCTTGGTCATGTGGATGCGTTTTTGCGCCACGATCCGCAAACCTGCCTCTTCGAACTTGGCATTGATCTTGCCGGTCAGATTGCGGCGGGTTGCATCGGGTTTGATGATCGAGAATGTGCGTTCCAGTGCCATCGGGCGTCTCCATCATTGTCCGGCGGAACGGCCCGCCGGTCTGTCTATCGCGCGCCGCCTAACACGGGCGGGCAGGTTTGAAAAGGCGCGTCGAGCGCCCCATGGCTGCATTTCCGCAATTGCCCGGCGCAGGGGTCACGCGCTTTCAGGCAAAGGATCAACCAGATCGAGCCAATACACGTAAAGCGCAGCCAGCAGACCCAATCCGCTGATCAGCGACATCATGATCAGAACCGCGAATGGTGCGTTCTGTGCCGTGACGATTGCGCCGGTGCTGCTGGTCAGGACGGCGCCCAGTCCGACCGCCAGAGCCCCGGACAGACCCGAGGCACTGCCCGCGAGATCGGGGCGAACCGACAACAGGCCGGCGCTGGCATTGGCGATGGTCAGGCCGTTGCCGAACCCGACCGCAATCGCCGAGGCAAAAAACACCCACAGATTGCCCAGGCCCAAGAGAAACAGAAGAAAGCCAAGCATTGGTCCGAATGTCGCGACCACGCGCCCCCACAGGATGAGCCGGATCAGGCTGGTCCGGGCCGCGAGGCGTCCGGTGAGGAAATTGCCCGCTATGAAGCCCGTGGTGATGATCCCGATGCCAATACCCAGCGTCGCCGGGCTGAGGTTGAACCAAGCCGATGCAACCAGCGGGGCGCCGGTGATGAAGGTATAGAAACCGCCGACCGAAAACGCCACACACAGGCTGTAGCCCCAGAACCGCCGCGACCCGAAAAGGTGAGGATATGCGCGCATCTGTTTACCGAAGGTCGCCGAAGGCGTTTGGTTCGTTTCTCCCAGATCAACCCAAAGCAACGCGAAAACCGCCAACCCGGCAAGTGTGAACAGAATGAAACTGGCGCGCCAGCCGAACAGCATGTCAAGCGCCCCACCCAGGACCGGGGCCAGCATCGGTGCGATCGCCATCGCCATCGAGACATAACCCATCAGGCTGGCCGCCCGGTTCGGCGGATGCATGTCGCGGATGATCGCGCGGGACAGGACCTGCCCGGCGGCAATTGCGCCCTGAAGCATGCGAAAGCCCAGAAACACCCAGATATTCTGGGCCAGCACGCATCCGATCGAGGCCAGAACGAACACAGCCAGCGAAGCCAGGAGAACCGGACGGCGGCCAAAACGGTCGGACATCGGCCCGATGATGATCTGAAGGACGGCGGTGATCGCCAGATAACCGGAAATCGCCAGGTTCACATAGCCATAGGGCACTCCGAATTCGGCAGCCATATGCGCCAGCGACGGCAGGATCATGTTGAGCGTCACCACGGACACCGCCGTGAGGATCACGAGGGTCAGAAGGTGGGGCGGGCTCTGGGCTGGTCGCATGGCGATCAATGCGCATTTTTGGGGGCGGGACGACCCTGCGCTAACATGTAATGGACAGGCTGGCCATAGCGTCCCCCGCTCTGCTAAGAGCCGCGACATGTTACGGATCAGCGATATCACCTATGCGGTCGAGGGCCGCCCCCTTTTCGAGGGCGCCAGTGCGACCATTCCAACCGGTCACAAGGTCGGGCTTGTCGGGCGCAATGGCGCCGGCAAAACCACGCTGTTCCGCCTGATCCGGGGCGAACTGGCGCTGGAAGGCGGCGAAATCACGCTTCCCGCACAGGCCCGGATCGGCGGCGTGGCACAGGAAGTGCCCGGCAACGAGGTGTCATTGCTGGATACGGTTCTGGCGGCCGACACGGAAAGGGCCGCCCTTCTGGCAGAAGCGGAGACCGCCACCGATCCGGAGCGAATCGCCGAAGTTCAGACCCGGCTGGCGGATATCGATGCGTGGTCCGCCGAGGCGCGCGCTTCGTCGATCCTGCGCGGTCTGGGGTTTGACACCGAGGAGCAGGCCATGCCCTGCAGTGCGTTTTCCGGCGGCTGGCGGATGCGCGTTGCGCTCGCCGCGGTGTTGTTCGCCCAGCCCGATTACCTGCTCCTTGACGAACCGACAAACTATCTCGATCTGGAAGGCGCGCTGTGGCTGGAGAACTATCTGGCGCGCTATCCGCACACGATCATCATCATCAGCCACGACCGGGGCCTGTTGAACCGTGCGGTTGGCGCGATCCTGCATCTGGAGGACCGTCAGTTGACGCTGTACCAGGGGCCGTATGATCAGTTTGCCCGCCAACGGGCCGAAAAGATCGCGCTGGCCGAGGCAATGGCCAAGAAGCAGGAGGCGCGGCGGGCGCATCTGC
>CAYGNE010000117.1:0-7710 GCA_964351155.1 uncultured Rhodobacterales bacterium
CCGCCTGGCGCGCGATCTGTCCGGACATCACGCTGCGCTCGACCTTCATTGTCGGCTACCCCGGCGAGACCGAGGCAGAGTTCCAGCACCTGCTGGACTGGCTGGAGGCCGCACAACTGGATCGGGTCGGTTGCTTTCAATATGAAAATGTCGAGGGCGCGCGCTCGAACGCCCTGCCCGACCATGTGCCCGACGCGGTGAAACAGGACCGTTGGAACCGGTTCATGCAAAAGGCACAGGCAATTTCCGAGGCCAGGCTGGCAGCCAAGGTCGGCCGGACCCTGCAGGTCATCGTCGACGAGGTGGATGACGACGCCGCCACCTGCCGCACCATGGCCGACGCCCCCGAGATCGATGGCAATCTGTTCATCGACGAAGATTTCGGTGACCTGAAACCCGGCGATATCGTGACGGTTCAGGTCGACGAGGCCGGGGAGTATGACCTCTGGGGCAGATTGGAAACAGCCCGCCGCGGATAGACGCGCCACCGGATTGCGCAGCGCACAGGCCTCGCCGGCCCGGCCGCCGGGCTGGTCATTCCGGAAAAGCGCGCTATCCTTTCGGCAAACAGACCAGGGAATCCCAGCCATGTCCGACGCGCCGCTCATCGCCCAGAAAGCCCCCTATCCGGTCGAGGTGACCGAAGGCAAATCCTATTTCTGGTGCGCCTGCGGGCGGTCCGCCAACCAGCCCTTCTGCGACGGCAGCCACAAGGACACCGGCATCACGCCGGTGAAATACACCGCCGACGCCGACAAGAAGGTGTTCTTTTGCGGCTGCAAACACAGTGACAGGCAGCCGCTCTGCGACGGCACCCATTCAAAACTCTGATGGCCACGGTCATGCCGCGCGTATGCACGCGATATGCACGCGGTCTGCACAGGTTGTGTCAGCCGTTTCTTGCCGCCGTTCTCCGGTTGTCGAGATAATAGCGGACCGCGTCCTGCACCCGGCGAAACCGGTCACCGCCCAGTTTTCGACCGCCATACCATCTCGTGACCACCACGATATGACCCTGCAGGTCTTCGCGCTCGAGCATCCGCAGGATCACCATGCCCGCACCACTCTCGCCGTCATCGTTCTTGACCGGCCCCTCCGGCAGCAACACGCCCCAGCTATTGTGCGTAGCCTTGGCGAATTTCTTGTCCCGGCACAGCAACCTGATGAAACGCTGCGCCTCTTCACGCGTCCTGACCGGCCCGCCGGACACCGCGTACTTGCTGCCCCGATCGCTGAGAATACCGTCAAAAACCTGCATGCCGGGCGATCAGCGGATCACGGGACATGACATATAAAAGATCGCCTGCAAGCCCATTCATCCCATCCCCGGCCATGACATGACGGCAAGGATCGCGTCTTTGTCGCCCTAGCGCAACCGGTTCAGCAGGTCCCGGTGAACGCAATGGGCCGGGGCCTCGGAAACAGTGCCCGCCCACCCTGCCAGCCATTGCTGGCAAGTCTCGTGGCAGTTGGCCGTATGGCAACGGGTGACCATCTCCTGATACTCTTCCGGCTTCAGGATGCCATTGCGGATGGCGTGGCCGAGATTCACCCCCATGACCCGGGCTACCGAACGCGTCAGCCAGAAATTCTGTTCATATCCCGAGGCAAAGGACAGACTGCCGTCCATGTCATGCGTCCTCCATCTCACGCAGTTCGGCCATTGCCTTCAATGTTGCGAACCTGATCCGGTTCGGACAGGTATCCGGCGCATTTACAGCACAGGTGTTGGCGTCCAACCAGTCCGGGCAGGCATCGGCCCAGCCACAGCTGCGGCAGGTTTCAACCATGTCCGCCCAATCCCGCTGACACAGATCACCGGCACTGACCGAGGACACCAGATCCGTTTGGGTCGCCTGCGCCATCCGGGTCACAAGCCGGACATGATGCATTCGGTTTCCCAACATCCGCATGTCAGTATCCTTTCATTCCGTCACATCCTCCCGCGCAGAAAGCCGGTGCAGCAATGCACGGTTCCGGCAGTAGTCCGGCAAAGTACCGGTCGCATCTGCCAGCCAGTCATTGCACTGATCGGGTTGGCCACAACCGGTGCAGCGCAAGACCGCTTCGGCCATCTCATCCATGCTCAGTTCCCCGGCGACCGCCTGCTCGCAGAGGTCGACTCCCCGGCTCGCGGCCATGCGGCCCAGAAGATCGGCATGGCGTCTGATCTGCGCCTGATCCGGCATCCGGACGAACTCCTCCCTCGCGCTGTCGCGACCCAATTCTCAGGGATCTCGGCGCGAATTTCCTTGACCCAAGTCAATCCTGCCGAGCGGACGAACAATCGGTAGAATGCGGCGCAAAAGTAGGGGAATCCACACCTGACCACACCGTCAAAGCCCGATAGCCTGTGTCGGTGGAGCGTAAAGTTACCATTTGTTTTTAAGAGGTTTTACATGGTTTTCGGAATTGAACTCGGCTTGGCCGACGGTCTTGGCGTGCTGGGTTTTGGCCTTTATGTTTTGAATTACACCGCGCTGACGAACCGCTGGCTGTCCTGCGAATCCCCGGCATTCTTTGGCATCAACCTGTCCGCCGCCGTGTTGGTGCTGATCGGTCTGAGCGTGAATTTCAATCTCGCATCTGCGATGATCCAGGTGTTCTGGATCATCCTGTCAAGCTGGGCGATCATCCTGCGAATGGTCCGGCCACGCGCCTGGGTGGCAAACCGGTCCCGGGTGCCGGGTGGCTAGCCGCCAAGCGAGCGGACAGTGCGCCGGACGGTCTCCATCCGCTGTGCATTCGGCGGATGACTGCCGAGAAACCGGTCTCCCGGGTCCGGAATGCGGGTAAAGAACTCGGCGCCGCGCAGCGGGTCGAACCCGGCGCGAAAGGTGATGACGGATCCAAGTTCGTCGGCTTCCAGCTCGAACTCCTTGGAATAGGCCCGCGCGCCCACGGCTGCGCCAAGTTTCTGTGCATTGGCAACGTCGCCGGCCCCGCCCCCGGTCAGGGTCGCCAGCCCGCCGAAAATCTCGGCGGCGGTCGCCGCGTTCACCTGCTGGCGGGCCAGGTGGTTGGCAATATGGTGGGCCGCTTCGTGCCCCATGACAAATGCCATCTCGTCGGCATTATGCACGCTGCCAATGAGCGAGGCGGTAAAGGTCAGCACCGGGCGGCCCTGTTCATCCTGGCTTTGAAACGCATTGGGCTGTGCCCGGGGATCGGGATCGACCGCGATCAGGAAATCGCAGTTCAGCCCCCTGCCCCGGCGCTGGCATTCGCGTTCCGCCACCGGCTCAACCGCACGCACGACGCGGGTGAATGTACCGGCGGCTTCCTCGGGTGACAGTTCCGATGCCGTGGCGTGAACCGGCGTTTCGGGCCGAGTCGTCACCGGGGTCGTCACGACGTCACAGGCGGCAACAGCCATAATCATCAATAGTAAAACAATCCGAGGCATACTTTCCCTCAACTCTCTCGATCCATCGGCTTCCCGGTTCCGTGCAGAGACTATCACAGCTCCTTGCAGGTGCCAGAGTCATCGAACATGTGGGCATGTATCAGCGCGCTTGCAATGCGGCGAACAGGGCGGCAGGGTGGCGGCATGTTTTCGATCGAGCACGAATTTGACGCCACCGTGATCACCCTGGTGGACGAAGGAGAAGCCCCGCTTCTGGAAGATGTTGTGATCAACAGCTTCGCGGAATGTGTCACACTGGAACAACATGATCCGCGCACGGACCGGATGCAGAAGATCACCCTGTCGCCCGAACAGTTGCGCGATCTGGCCGCGGCGCTGGATCTGCCCGAAGGGGTCTATCAGCTGCGCGAAGACCCGGAGTAGACGAAAATCTTGGATCGTGAACCGTGGCCGCGCAACAGCGTCAGCTGCGATGGGGCCACCCGCATCGCCCGTGCCAGCAATTGCTGAACCGCGTCATTCGCCTTGCCGTTTTCGGGCGCCGCGGTCACCGTCACGCGCAGATTATCGCCATCCCTCGACAGCCGCGTGGCCGAGGCCCCGGGCGTCACGCGGACGTTGATCTGCAAATCGGGCCGGGCCAGGTCGGACAAGTCCGGCAAATCCTTGCGCTTTGGTTTCGCCATAGCTTCATACTGCGCCGGATCGAGCGGTCAGCGCCATAGACTTTCTGCCGTTGTCGGGGGTATCTGGAAAGACAAGCCATAAGGGGGCAGAGATGACCACGGGATTTTTCTGGGACGAACGGTGTTTCTGGCATGCCGGGGGCAACTACGTATTCACGCTGCCGGTCGGTGGACTTGTCCAGCCGCAGGTCGCCGGCGGCCTTCCGGAAAACCCCGAAACGAAACGGCGCCTGAAGAACCTGTTGGACGTGACCGGCCTGACCGGCGAACTGGAGGTGCGGGGGGCCGCGCCGGCAGAATCAGAAGACCTCATGCGGGTGCATCCGGAAAGCTATCTGGCCGAATTCAAACGTCTTTCAGATGCCGGCGGCGGGGAACTCGGGCTCCGGACACCTTTTGCCAAGGGCGGATACGAAATCGCGGCACTGTCGGCCGGATTGTCGGTTGCCGCGGTCGAGGCGGTTGTCACGGGGCAGCTGGACAATGCCTATTCCCTTTCGCGCCCACCGGGGCACCATTGTCTGCCGGATTTCCCCAACGGGTTCTGCCTGCTGGCCAATATCGCCATTGCCATTGAAACCGCCAAGGCGCGACACGGGCTGGGCAAGGTCGCGGTTCTGGACTGGGATGTGCACCACGGCAACGGGACCGAGGCGATCTATTACGACCGCGATGATGTACTGACGATTTCGGTTCACCAGGAGGGCAACTACCCGCTCGATACCGGCGCGATCACCGACCGCGGTCGCGGTGCCGGCGAAGGGTTCAACATGAATGTTCCCCTGCCGGCGGGGGCTGGTCACACGGCCTATCTTGCGGTGATGGATGAAATCGTGCGCCCGGCGCTCGACGCCTTTCAGCCCGACCTGATCATCGTTGCCTGCGGCTTTGACGCCTCGGCCTGCGATCCGATGGCGCGGATGCTCGCGACGGCTGATACGTTCCGCCAGATGACCCTTCGGATCATGCAGGCGGCGGATGCGTTATGCGGTGGCCGGCTGGTTCTGGTCCACGAAGGCGGGTATTCCGAGATGTATGTTCCGTTCTGCGGCCACGCAACGATCCAAGCCCTGTCCGGCAGCGCCATCACGGCCCCCGATCCGATGGCCGAAACCTTTGCAGTGCGCCAGCCCTCTGCACGTTTCGACGCCTTTCTGCGCGAGGTGGTCAAGGATGCCGCCCATTGCCTTCTGGACCGGTAACCGCGTCTCGGCGCGCCGGTCGCTTTGGTAGCGCGCGGAGTCGACAGGCGATTTCCGGGTTGAAAACCGCGACAAGAGCGACGACATGGAGCCAGTCACTGACATGAAAGCCGATCCATGCCCGACCCGAATCCCGCCGCTCTCGATTTTTTACTGTCCCGGCGCTCGCGCCCGGCCAAGACGCTGGGTCTGCCGGTGCCGGGCCGGGACGGGCGTCGGCGCATTCTGACCGCCGCCGCGCGCAGGCCGGATCACGGCAAGCTAGAGCCGTGGCGGTTCGTCGGGATCCAGGGTGCTGCAATGACCCGTCTGGCCGACCTTTGCGCGACACGTGGCACCGAGATGGGCCGTTCGGACGAAGATATCGCCAAGGCGCGCAGCCAGTTCGATCAAGGCAAGCTTGCCGTCGCCGTAGTCGAAGTGCAGAAGCCGACCGAGAAGGTTCCTCCCATCGAGCAAAGCTATTCCGCCGGTGCCGTGTGTCTGTCGCTCCTGAACGCGGCGTTGGCCTCGGGATGGGGCGCAAACTGGCTTAGCGGCTGGATCAGCCATGATCGCGCCTTTTGCGAGCAGGGTTTTGGTCTTGCCACACATGAACGGATCGCCGGGATCATCCACATCGGCACCGAACGCAGCGCGCCGCCGGAACGCCCCCGCCCGGACATCGACGCCATTACCGAATGGCGCGACGCATGATCTTTTCCTGCTTCTCGCTCGCGGTCAGCCAAATCAGCGATCCCCGTTTCCGGCGGGTTCTGTTTCTGGGCGTCGCCCTGACGCTCGCATTGTTGATCGGGGCGACCGCCGGGTTTGTCGCCCTGATAAGCTGGAGCGTCGGAGAGGACGTGACCCTGCCGTTCTTGGGTCCGGTCACGTGGCTGAAAGATCTGGCAAGCTGGGGATCGCTTTTGCTGATGATGGTGCTGTCGGTGTTCCTGATGGTGCCGGTCGCGTCCGCCATCACGTCGATGTTCCTCGACGATGTCGCCCAGGCGGTCGAGGACCGGCATTACCCCGGATTGCCGCCAGTGTCCGGCATCCCGTTCGGCGATGCGGTGCGCGATACCGTCAACTTTCTGGGCGTTCTGGTCGGGGCCAACCTGCTGGCGCTGATCCTTTATGCGATTTTCTCGCCGCTGGCGCCCTTCATCTTCTGGGCGTTGAACGGGTTTCTTCTGGGCCGGGAATATTTCACACTGGCGGCGATGCGCCGGGTCGGGCGGGACGGCGCCAAGCGTTTGCGGTCGCGTCATACCGGGACCATCTGGCTGGCCGGCACGCTGATGGCGGTTCCGCTTTCGGTGCCGCTGATCAATCTGATCATACCAATCCTGGGTGCGGCGACTTTTACGCATATCTTTCACCGGCTGAATGACCGCCGATAGGGCCTATTGCAACTGGACGATATCCGTCCCGTTCCAATACCACAGGAATTCGCAGTTACCGCGACCCTGACAGGTGGCAAGCGATCCGACAGTTACGACGCCCGAATTGCCGTTGGTCAAGGGCTGCAACCAGACCGACTGGGCCAGGAGCTCCTCGGGTTTGCCGCGCCGTGCAAACAGCGAGGACACAAACAGCTGAACCGAACACATGGACGCCCCGCAGAACGGGCGCGGATAGCCGCCCGAACAAGTGATCCCGTCCCAGAACACCACGACATCGGGCTGCCCATCGCCGTCGATCTCTCCGGTCTGAATGGTTTTTGGACCCATGATCGCGGGCCCGCCGCACCCGGTCTGAATTGCCGCCTCGGCCAATTGCTGCATATCCGGCCGTGGCGCCGGTGCCGCCGCCACCGTGCGCCATGGCAAACCGATTGCGGTGAACATCGTCTGACAATGGCCGCCAAGCCGGGTCAACGCGCGTCCAAACCCGTTGGCGGTTACAACCGGGGAACCGGCTTGGCTGCGCAGTTCGAACGCGGGTTGTTCAGCGAGCGCCGCAAAGACCGGATCATTGGCCGGCAGGTCCGCTTCCCAGGTCCCGAACAACTCGTTCCAGCGTACAACCGGGACACGGTACCCGGTTGTACCGATAACGATCAGAACGTCCTGCCGGGTTTCGGTGTAACCTTCGTACGCGCCGATATCATTTTCACCCAGGTAGAGCCGATAACTGTCGGGGCGGGTGATATCGGGCTCCATGTTCCCGGTCTGCAATGCCGAAAGGCCGGTGGGCGAGCGTTCGCCGCATAGCAGAGCCAATCCGGGCCTGTCGGTCGGCGTGATTGCAGCGCTGAAAAAGGACCCGTCATCGAAGGACCGGAACTGCCATTCCGACACCTGCGCCCATACGCCCGTGGCCAGAAAGGCAAAGACTGCCGCCACAATACCCCGATACATCCCGACAGGACCCCAGGGTGTCAGGGTGTCAACAGCCAACGGCCATCCGCACCCTGGCACATGCGCTTGCGAAACTCGACGGCGTCGGGCTTCTTGGCCACCCGGATCAC
>CAYGNE010000117.1:7720-10430 GCA_964351155.1 uncultured Rhodobacterales bacterium
TCGCATGATGCACCCGGACACATTTACCCTCGACCGCTTCAAGCCGCACGTCACCGGCAGCACCACTGGCCGGATTGGTCCAGCCGGCCTTGTGCCCCTGTTTCGGTGCGGCGTTTGCATAAAGCGACTGTTCTGCAGCGTCCATCATCTCGAAATCCTGCGGTGTCAGCCCGGAGCTGGCCAGTATCTTGCTGAGTGGCTGGGCGATCGCACCCGCCGGTGAAACAAGCAGAACGGCCATTGCCAGCATGGGTATCAACAGGTGTTTCATATGTGCCTCGGTTCGGTTTTTCCCATTATCCCAGACATGGTTACATGCCCTTTCGGTGCTTGTCCAAGCCTTGCATGTCGTTCGGATTGCCACAGGACCGGATCGATCTTCAAAAAAGCGCGAAGAATGCTACTTGGCCGGACTGGCTTGGACCCGGACACGGTATGCCACATCATGGCAGGGAATGCCGAATACCGAGGAACACATGTCCCGATCCAACTATTTCGCTCCGACAGGCGGTCACCCCGCGCAGGACCAATTGCTAACCGACAGGGCGATGTTCACCGAAGCCTATGCGGTGATTCCCAAGGGTACGATGCGGGACATCACAACCAGTTTCCTGCCGCATTGGAATGCGACCCGGCTCTGGGTGATTGCGCGCCCGATGACCGGGTTTTCGGAGACGTTTTCGCACTACATCATGGAGGTTTCCGCCGGCGGTGGCAGCGACAGGCCCGAAAGCGACCCGGAGGCGGAAGCGGTTCTGTTTGTCGTTGACGGCGCCATGACACTGACCATCGAAGGCGACCGGCACGTGATGGAACCGGGCGGGTTCGCTTTTGTCCCGGCCGGGTGCAATTGGACCCTGCACAATCACGCGGGCACAGAGGCCCGGTTTCACTGGATCCGCAAAGCCTATGAACCCGCCGACGGGGTGGCGGCCCCCGAGCCGTTCGTGACCAGCGACGCAGAGGTCACCCCAAAGGAGATGCCGGGCACCGAAGGCCGCTGGGCCACCTCCCGTTTCATGGATCCGGACGACCTGCGCCATGACATGCACGTGACAATCGTGACTTTCCAGCCGGGCGGGGTCATCCCGTTCCTGGAGACACATGTAATGGAACACGGGCTCTACGTGTTGCAGGGCAAGGCCGTCTACCGACTGAATCAGGACTGGGTCGAGGTCGAGGCGGGCGATTACATGTGGCTGCGCGCCTTTTGCCCGCAGGCCTGTTATGCCGGTGGACCGGGTCCGTTCCGGTATCTGCTCTACAAGGACGTCAATCGCCACATGCCACTGCGGCTGTCCCGGCGCTGACGCAAAGCAACGATCATTGCGCCGATCTCCGGAATGGGCCACATTGGAGCTGACAGATGCTGCCGTTCGCGAAGTCCCGCGCCCGGTCCAATGATGCGGAGACATGTCCTATGACCCGAGTCACCCTGCTTCCTGGCCTGCTCAAAGCTGTTGCGCTTGGCGCGGGGTTGGCGCTCTCCGGCTGCACGACGGTGCCGTGGAGCACGGGCGAAACCGTCAGCAAGGAGGTCCAGGTGCTTGGGCGCACATGGACGGTCACCGAACTTCCGGGGGTGACCAACGGCTATATCGCCCGGCGGGACAACAACAATCTCAACCCCTTTGGTCGGCCGGCAGCGCTTCGGACGCCACAGGCGGTGCGGGCATTGCAGACCGCAACCGGATGCCGGGTTGTGCGCGGCAAGCTCTGGCAGAACACCTCGGCCGAGTATTATGCTGAAATGTCCTGTCCCGGCTGAACCGGGCGCACAAACCACCCATTGATCGTTTGACTGCCGACCATTGAGATTGGTCAAAGGCTCTGCCATAGCTTGCGCATGCGTATCGTGATCAATGGCTTTGGCCGCATCGGCCGCACCATCCTGCGACAGATCCTGACTCTGCCGCATCATGATGCTGTCGAGGTGGCGCTGATCAATGACATAGCGCCGCTGGACATGCTGTCATACCTGTTCGAGTTCGACAGCACGTTCGGTCCGTTTCCGGGAACGGTCGCAGCGAAAAACGGCATTCTGTCAGTTGCGGGACGAGAAGTGCCGGTGACGCACGAAACAGACCTGACGCGGCTCGACCTGACCGGGGTTGACGTGGTGATGGAATGCACCGGAATTGCGCGCACAACCGATGTCGCGACGCGCGGATTACTGGCCGGCGCACGGTCGGTTCTGATCTCGGGTCCTTCGCCCGCGGCAGAGGTTACAATCGTGCTGGGCGCGAACCAACACGCGTTGAGGTCTTCGAGGCTGGTTTCGAACGCCTCTTGCACAACCAACGCGCTTGCCCCGCTGCTCAAGGATTTGCACGCGATCTGCGGTGTGGAAACCGCGCATATGACCACGATCCACTGTTACACCAACAGCCAGCCGATGGTCGATGCGCCAAGGAGTGACATGGCCCGCAGCCGTGCGGGGGCATTGTCCATGGTCCCCACCACCTCCAGCGCCACGAATCTGATCGATGAAGTCCTTCCCGAACTTGCCGGGCGCATCAGCGGTGCCGCGGTCCGGGTTCCTACCGCAAGCGTTTCGGCGGTGGATCTCGTGTTGCGCACAGAGCGCGGCATAACCGAGACAGAGATCATCCGCGCCCTGAAATCCGCTGTCGAGTCCTCGCCGGTTCTGGGCTGGACCAATCGCCCGCTGGTGTCCTCCGACCTGCGCATGCGGCCCGAGTCACTTGTG
>CAYGNE010000118.1:0-1247 GCA_964351155.1 uncultured Rhodobacterales bacterium
CGTCCCGACGGGTCGCGCCGGTCAGCGGGTTGATCGCATAGAGCTCTTCCTTGCGGTCCCCCAGGTAGATCGCCAGCGCCTTGATCAGCCTGGCCCGTTCGTGAAACGTCATCGCGCGCAATGCCGGCCCACCGGTGCCGCGGGCCCAATCCAGCATGCCCTGCACGTCAAGCGGGGCACCGCCCGCCTCGGCGATCAGCTTGCCGGTCACGGGTCCGTGGATCGCGCGCGCCGCTTCTCCCGGCCCTATCCAACTGGCCATTGCATAGCTTGCCGGTCTCAACATGATCTCTCTCCACATATGGTGCCCAGCCAGTATGACCGGGATTTAACGCGGATTCAACACTATTGACCGGCTGGTCGGTTTTGTGCATTCTGGCCGGAACCGGAGGAAAACCACATGACCCCACAAGAGCGTGCCGAACGCAGCGCGGCTGCGATGTGGGCGACCGATGCCGCGTCAAAATGGCTCGGCATGACGCTGGACTCCGTCGGCCCGGGCACGGCGACCCTGTCCTTCTCGGTCCAGGACCATCACCTCAACGGTCACCGGATCTGCCATGGCGGGTACATCTTCACGCTGGCCGACAGCGCCTTTGCCTTTGCCTGCAACAGCTACAACCAGGTCACCGTGGCCCAGGAAAACACGATCACCTACCTGTCGCCGGGCCAGCCGGGCGAACGGCTGACCGCGACCGCCCAGGAAGCCGCCCGTAACGGGCGCTCGGGCGTCTATGACGTGATTGTGACCGGTGAAGACGGGCGCAAGGTGGCGCTGTTCCGTGGCTTGTCCCGCACCATCCGGGGCCAGAATTTCAAGGAGACCCCATGACCCAGGCCTTTCTCTGCGACGGACTTCGCACGCCCATCGGCCGCTATGGCGGTGCGCTGTCGTCGATCCGCCCCGATGACATGCTGGCCAACGTGATCCGCGATGTGGTCGCCCCCCATGACGGGTTGCAGATCGACGAGGTGCTGGCCGGATGCGCCAACCAGGCCGGCGAGGACAACCGCAACGTGGCCCGCATGGCGGCCCTGCTCGCGGGGCTGCCCGACACGGTGCCGGGGGCCACGATCAACCGCCTGTGCGGCTCGGGTCTGGATGCCATCGGGTCGGCGGCGCGCGCCGTGCGCTGCGGCGAGGCCGATGTGGTGATCGCCTGCGGCGTCGAAAGCATGAGCCGCGCGCCGCTGGTCATGCCCAAGGCCGATGCCGCCTTTACGCGCCGCGCCGAAATCTATGACAC
>CAYGNE010000118.1:1257-2333 GCA_964351155.1 uncultured Rhodobacterales bacterium
GCATGAGCCGCGCGCCCCCATAGATGGGAAGAGCGTAGGGCGCGTAAAGAGTGCCCGTCAACGTGTAGATCTCGACCATCGGCTGGCGGTTCGTGAACCGCCAGATGCACGCCCATTTCGGCACCGATTCCATGCCCGAAACAGCGGAAAACGTCGCCTCGGATTTCGGTATCGAACGCGGCGCGCAGGACGAATTCGCCCTGCGCTCGCAGACCCGCGCGCTTGCGGCGATCGCCTCCGGGCGGATGGCCCGGGAAATCACGCCGGTATCGGTTCCCCGGCGCAAGGGCGACCCGGTCATCGTCGAGACCGATGAACATCCGCGCCAGACGACACTGGAAAAACTGGCGGCCCTGCCGACCCCGTTCCGGGTGGGTGGCTCGGTGACCGCGGGCAACGCCTCGGGCGTGAATGACGGCGCCGCCGCCGTCATCGTCGCCTCCGAAACGGCGGTCGCGAAATACGGCCTGACGCCGCGCGCCCGCATCACCGGCATGGCGACAATCGGCGTGCCCCCCCGCGTCATGGGGATCGGGCCGGCCCCCGCCACCGAACAGCTGATGGAACGGCACGGGCTGGCCATCGGCGACATCGACACGATCGAACTGAACGAGGCGTTTGCCGCGCAGGGGCTGGCCGTCACCCGCCGGCTTGGCCTGCCGGACGATGCCGACCACGTGAACCCCAATGGTGGTGCGATCGCGCTGGGCCACCCTCTGGGCATGTCCGGCACGCGGCTTGCGCTGACCGCCTCGATCAACATGGTCACCCATGATCTGAACCGGGCCATCTGCACCATGTGCATCGGCGTCGGTCAGGGCATTGCCCTCTTGCTGGAGAAAGCCTGATGAAAGACCTGTCCCCCCGCCCCGGCGATCTTGAGCCCATCGAAACCGCCAGCCGCGACGAAATCGCCGCGGTGCAGGTCAAGCGCCTGAAATGGTCGCTCGGGCATGCCTATGACAACGTGCCCTTCTACAAGGCGTCGTTCGACGCCGCCGGGGTGCACCCCGACGATCTGAACACGCTCGAGGATCTGCGGAAATTCCCCTTCACCGTCAAGCAGGACCTGCGCG
>CAYGNE010000118.1:2343-6609 GCA_964351155.1 uncultured Rhodobacterales bacterium
GGCATGTTCGCCGTGCCGCGCGAGAAACTGCGCCGGGTGCATGCCTCCTCCGGCACCACCGGGCAACCCACCGTCGTCGGCTATACCGAGGCCGATCTGAAGATCTGGGGCGAGGTTGTCGCGCGCTCGCTTCGCGCCGCCGGGATGCGGGCCGGGGACATGCTGCACAACGCCTATGGCTACGGCCTGTTCACCGGCGGGCTGGGCATTCACCTCGGCGCCGATTCCCTGGGCCTGTCCACGGTGCCGGTGTCCGGCGGCATGACCGAACGCCAGGTCCGGCTGATCCGCGATTTCAAACCCAAGGGCATCACCGTGACCCCGTCCTACGCGCTGTCCATTCTCGATGAATTCGCCGCCGCGGGCGTCGACCCGCGCGACTGCTCGCTCCAGGTCGGGGTGTTCGGCGCCGAACCCTGGACCAATGCCATGCGCCAGGAAATCGAGGCCGCGTTCGACATGCACGCGGTGGACATCTACGGCCTGTCCGAAGTCATGGGTCCGGGTGTTTCGATGGAATGCGTCGAAACCAAGGACGGGCTGCACATCTGGGAAGACCATTTCTATCCCGAGATCATCAACCCCGAGACCGGCGCGCCGGTCTCGGATGGCGAACAGGGCGAACTGGTCTTCACCTCGCTGACCAAGGAGGCGTTTCCGATCATCCGCTACCGCACCCGCGATCTGACCCGCCTGCTGCCGGGCACCGCCCGTTCCATGCGCCGGATGGAAAAGGTCACCGGGCGCAGCGACGACATGATCATCCTGCGTGGCGTCAACGTGTTCCCGACCCAGATCGAGGAACAGCTGATGACCGTGCACGGGTTGTCCCCGCATTTCCAGATCGTCCTGTCCCGCCCGGACCGGCTCGACGAAATGCTGGTCCAGGTCGAAGCCACCGAAGGGTTTTCCTCGAACGAGGAACGCGTCCACGCCGCCGCCGACCTGCGGGCCAAGGTGAAACGGAATGTCGGCGTGTCGGTCAAGGTGAACGTGGCCGATCCCGGCGCGGTTGAACGCAGCCAGGGCAAGGCGGTGCGTATCATCGACAACCGCCCCAAAGCCTGATGCCCCGGGGGATCGCCAAGGATTACGACGAAAAGCGCGCGGCCCTGCGCAAGGGGGCCGCGCGGTACTTTGCCCGGAACGGATATGACCGTGCCTCGATGACCGGCGCCGCCAGGGAATGCGGGGTCTCCAAGGCGCTGATCTATCACTATTACGAAAGCAAAGAGGTATTGTTGTTCGACATTCTGGAGGCGCATCTGTCCGGCCTGACCGATACCGTCGAGGCCGCGCGAACCGAAGGGCTGCCCGGCCTGATCCACGCGATCCTTGCCGCCTATTCCGATGCCGATGCCGAGCACAAGCTTCAACTGGATGCGCTGGCCACACTTCCCGACGACCTGCAGAAACCGCTGATCGACCTGCAAAGACGACTGGTCAGCATCATGTCCAGCGCCGTTGCCGGTGAAAACCCCGCGCTGTCCGGCGACCGGCTGCGCGCCGTGACGATGTCCGTTTTCGGCATCCTGAACTGGTTCTACATGTGGCATCGCCCCGGCAAGGGGTTGTCGCGCGCCGAATACGCTGACCTCGCGGCGGCATTCGTTCAGGGCGGGTTGACCCGGATCTGACATGAAAAAGGCCCCGGTCCCTGCGGGAGCGGGGCCATTCCCCGGCTTGCTTGCGGCTAGTGCTCGAACTTGCGGACCTCGCCGCTCTCGAGCTTGGCCAGATAGTTCTGCATCTCCGCCTTGACGATGGGCGCCAGGAAATACAGGCCCAGGATGTTCGGGACGCAGATCAGGAACACCAGCGCGTCCGAAATATCCAGGATCGGCCCAAGCTGCACGACACAGCCCAGCGCGACGAACGCACAGAAGATCAGCTTATAGATCGTCTGGCCGGCCTGGCCCTCGCCAAACAGGTAGGTCCAGCCCTTCAACCCGTAGTAGGACCATGAAATCATGGTCGAAAAGGCAAACAGCAACGCCGCGAACGCCAGCGGCAGCGGGAACCAGCTCAGCTGGCGTTCAAACGCCGCCGATGTCATCGCCACGCCCGTGGCGTCGCCCGCGAACAGCGGGTCCGCCACCTGCGACGTTCCGATCACCAGCGCGGTGATGGTACAGATCACGATCGTGTCGATGAACGGTTCCAGCAACGAGACATATCCTTCGGTCACCGGCTCGTCGGTCCGCACCGCGGCATGGGCGATCGACGCTGACCCGATCCCGGCCTCGTTGGAAAACACCGCACGCTGAAACCCGATGATCAGCGCCCCAAGCGCGCCACCCGCCACACCCTCGCCGGTGAAGGCGCCGGTAAAGATGTTGCCGATCGCCGCGGGAATGGCGGTGGCGTTCATCAGGATGACGATGATCGCGAACACGCAGTAGAACACCGCCATGAACGGCACGATCTTTTCCGTCACCCGGGCGATGGACTTGATGCCGCCGATGATGACCATGAAGACCACCGCCGCCAGGATCAGCCCGACCAGCCAGCCGAACCCGTCCAGCGCGCCACCGGCGACCGTGTTCAGCTGAACATAGGCCTGGTTGGACTGGAACATGTTGCCGATGCCCAGCGCGCCCACAAAGATGCCGACGGCGTAAAACGTGCCCATGAACTTGCCGAACCCGGCCATGCCCCGCTCTTCAAACCCCTTGCGCAGGTAATACATCGGACCGCCCGACACCGATCCGTCGGGGTTGTCGTTGCGGTATTTGACCCCCAGCGTGCATTCCACGAATTTTGTCGACATGCCCAGGAACCCGGCAACGATCAGCCAGAATGTCGCCCCGGGGCCGCCGACGGTGACGGCAACGGCCACGCCGCCGATGTTGCCGATCCCGACCGTGCCCGATACCGCGGTTGCAAGCGCCTGAAAGTGCGACACCTCGCCGGCGCTGTTGGGGTCCGCGTAATCGCCGCGCACCAGGCTGATGGCATGGCCGAAACCGCGCAGGTTCACGAACCCCATGTAGAACGTAAAGAACACCGCACCCGCGACCAGCCACACAACGACCAGCGGAAGCCCGGCCCCGAACATGTTGATCTTGAAGAACACCAGGTCCCCGACCAGCTTGGCGATCGGTGCGGTGGCGCTGTTGATGGTTTCATCGATCCCGGCCCGGGCCGGCGCCGTCATCACGGCCAACGCGAGAATTGAGAATACAAGGCGCATCTTGGCAACTCCTTTTCGTTTGACAGGTTTCTTGGGGCGGAAACAGGATGCCCTAGGGCACGACCAGTACCGGGACAGGGGCGGTCTGGATCAGGTTGCCAGCCACGCTGCCAAACAAGAGGGTCTTCAGCCCGCTCTGCCCGCGCCGGCCGATGATGATCTGCACGACCTGCCGTTCCTCGGCGATGGCGACGATCGTCTCGGCGGGCGGGCCATGCCGCACGATCCCTTCGCACGCAACGCCCTCGCCCCTCAGATAGGCGAGCGCGGGATCAACGACCCCGGTCTGGGCCCGGTCGATTTCCGCTTCACGGCGCTGGTGCCGCAGCGCGTTTTCTTCCGGGGTGTTGAAACTGTAGGGCGACCATTCGATGACATAGGCAACAATGACTTTTGCGCCCCCGATCTTTGCCCGGCTCGTGGCATGCGCCAGTGCGCGTTTGGAACCTTCGCTTCCATCGATCGCAAGCAGAACGACGTTTTCCATGTTTTTCGTTCCCTGTTCTGGTTCGTGTTTGTTGGTGTCTCGGGTTCGTTCGGGTATCGAATTCATCCGGATCATTTACCTTAGGTTGCATCTTTACCCCACGTTACGTCCAATACCTGCATTCCCTTGAGTCCAGTTGCGCGGGGTTTCGGCGCCGTCTGAACGCCGTTTCAGGCAAAACTGCCCTGACAGAACCAGCCCGACGACAGCGCCCCGCCATGGCCGTAAAACAGCCACAGCCGGTCGCCCGTCTGCGTGGTCACAACCCAGTAATCGCGCACCCCGGACCGCCAGTTCGGATCGTCCAGCCACCATTCCGGCGCGATCCGTTCAGGGCCGCGCGCCTCTGCCAGCGCCCAGTCCCGCCCCCGCCAGCGGAACCGCGCCGGAACCGCCGGATCGTCCGGCGCATTCACCGGCTCGGGCCGCCACAGCAGCAAGGGGCGCGGACGCGGCGGCAGCGGCCAGTCCGTTGCCGGGGCGGACCAGGCGGCGGCCCGGGTCTGCGCGGTTTTCTCGGGGATATGGCTCGACACCGGGTGCCGCCGGGTGATCGCCTCGAGCCCGATGCGCGCGCCCAGCTTCC
>CAYGNE010000118.1:6619-10343 GCA_964351155.1 uncultured Rhodobacterales bacterium
GTTCCCCGCCAGCCGCTCGCTCACCGCGCGCCCGGCCTGCAGGTGGCCAACGGCGGTACGGTCATGGATCGGTTCACTCTGCAGAACTTCAAGCCGCAGCATGTCGATGCCGAACCCCGCGTCGATCTGGTCGAGCTTCATCTCCAGCAGGGGACGAATGCGCGCCGGGTCCCGGCTCGGCCGGGCCAGGCCGATGGTCACGGTCTCGGCGCTCTGATCGGTGCGATGCGCCTCCAGCCGCAGGCTGCGCGCGCCGCGCCCCTTGTCGGCCAGCTGCCCGCACAGGCGGGGCAGCATCCGGTCGATCCCTGCCAAAAGATCATCCGTCAGCCCGATGGGCTCCGGCAGGGTCAGGCGCACCGCGAAATGGTTGGGGGTCCGCGCGGGCGATACCGGCTCCGGCGCGCTGCCCATCGCCTGGTCAAGCCGCAGCACCAGCCCCTTGCCGAACCGCCGCGCCAGCCCCGCGCGGGGCTGGCCCAGCAGATCCCCGATACGGCGCAGGCCCAGCCGCCCCAGCTGCGCCGCCGTGTCCGCATCCAGCCGCAGCGCCGCAATCGGCAGCGGGCCCAGCGCCGAATACCCCTGCCCGGGGGCCGCGATCCGCCCGGCCTCCCCGGCCTGTGTCACCACCTGCGGCGCCGCCCCGCCCCGGGTCCAGTGCCGCCGCTTGCCCGCACGCGACCGGGTCGCGCGCGCCTCCTGGTCTATGGCGTCGCCGTTCCGGTCCGACGCCGCCGCCACGCCGGCATAACGCGCCAGCGCCCAGGCCGCCCCCAGCGTATCGGCGATGCCCGGCCGCACGGTCAGCCCCATGTCCGCGCAATCGGCCTCGATCACGCCCAGCAACGCCGCTTCCCCGCCAAAGAGATGCGCACAGCCGGTCAGGTCGATCATCAGGCCGTCGGGGGCCTCTTCGGCGACCCAGGGCGAAAACTTCCCCGCCCAGCGCCGCAGCGCGGTCAGAAAGGCCGCCTCCGCCGGGGCATTGCGGGTCCGGGTCACCAGTTGCGCGCACATCGCATGGGCATCACGCACCGGCTGGCCAACCTGGATGCCCGCCGCCGACGCCGCGGCGTTTAACGAGGTGATAACCTGCATGTTCGATTGTTCCGCCACCACGGCCAGCGGCCGGTCCTCCACCCCGCGCGTGGCGCGCAGCACCCGCTCCGCCCCCAGGCGCGGGAACCATACAGACAGGATTCGACGGTTGGGCATCGCGTTGGCATCTAAATGTTCATACTTTGTTCTTTATATTTCCCACACCCGGCGAGTCGAGAAGAATGTAAGGCGATGACAATGAAACATGCGGATCAACCAGGGCGGATGGCGACCGGCGCGGTGCTGGCCGCGCTGGTCCTGGCCGGGGCCGCGCTGGCCCAGACCGGTCAGATCAGCCGGGTCGAACATCCCGGCGTGCAGGCCCGGATGGACCTGATGACCGGGGCCAATACGGCGCTGACCACGCTCACCGACATGATGGGCGGGCGGGCCCTGTTCGACCGCGACCGCGCCCGCGCCGCGCGCAGCCGGCTGCTGTCCGCGACCCGCGCCATTCCATCCGCTTTTCGCAAGCCGCATGCTGATCCGCTGTCAAACGCGGACCCCCTGGTCTGGGCGCAATGGGATGATTTCACAACCCGGGCCAAGGCCGCCCGCCGGGCCGCCCGCGCGCTGGACGCAAACACCCTGCCGCGCCTGCGCCTGTCCCTGCCCCGGATGATACAGGCCTGCCTGAGCTGTCACCGGACCTATCGCAAACCCCTGCGCTGAGGCTTCAGCCGCACCAGATCCGGATCACCTTTCCGGCTTCGTCAAGATCGACATTGACCCGGTTGGGCCGGTGATCCTGCGTGATCATGCTGTTGGGCGGAATGATCCGCGCATCGTCGGGCAGAACCGCCCGCGCCGCCGCCTCGTCCTGCCCCAGCAGGGCCTTCTGTTCTTCCGTCAGGCAGGCCGTCCTGGTCGGGTCCTCAACCGCCGCCGGATCGGAACGCGCGCCGTCCTCGTTGGACAGGGCGCGGGCGGGCACCGAATGCCCGGCCACAAGAACGGTTGTCAGGAAACAGATCGTGGATTGCCGTAACATGCCGCATCTCCCGTGATAACGGGCAAATTGTGCCACAAGGCAACCCGGAAGGAAACAATCGGCTAGGCCGGCCGCGCCACCACGTTGCCCCATGCCCGGCTCAGGTCACCGCGCGACAGGTCGCCCGCGCTCACGAATATCCGGAACGCCCGGGCGTCGCCGAATGTCCAGCCCAGCAATTCGCTGGACGGCAATTCCAGCAACAGCATCGCGTCACCCTCGTCCGGGCTGTCGCCGCCGGCCTCCGGCTCATCCGCACCCATGCTCCCGGTCTCATACAACGCGCTATGGGCCCACAGCGGCTGGAACAGCGCGCGCTGCGCATCGGGCAGGGTTTCGGGATCGGCCGCGAAAACCAGCCGGCAATGGCGTTCGAACGGCGCAAAATACGCTTTCGTGACACAGCGATGCCGGGTCAGGGGCCGCGACGCGCGCGCGCCCCGGCCATTGTCCAGGGATTTCTCGGGCAGGCACAGCCCGTCCAACCCTTCCATCAGCAGGTCGCGCAGCTCCCCGGTGAACGCCACGGTGCCGCGCACCGCCATGAACGCCTCTGCCAGGTCGGCAAGCCGGCGTGCCGTATCGGCCAGTTGCGCCCGGTCCTCGTCGGAACTGTCGGTGCCCAGCTGTTTGGCGCAGGACCCGACCATGGCCTTCATCCGGTTCAGCAGCAGCCCGGCGCTGGCCCAGTCAAAGGGCTGGTAGGCGGCATTCGACAAATCGACCGCGTGCAGCAGCGCCCAGTCCGGGTCGGCCGCGCGCTCTGCGGCGAAACCCGCGCCGGATCCGCCGACCTGCAATGGCCAGCGCGGATGCAGCCGCTCGCCTTCCGGACCCCGTATCGGGACAACCGGGCCTTCCACATGCATCACACGGACCGGCCATGCCCCGTTTCCAAGCTGATCCGCGCGGAAAAACACCAGCGATCCGCTGCGCGGACCCTGCCCGCGCCAGATACCCGCAGGCAGCCTGCGGCAATCGACCTGGCCCAGGAACTGCGCCGGTTGTCCGGCGATTTCGGGCCACCCGGTGCCCTCGGGAAGATGCGGGCATCC
Source organism: uncultured Rhodobacterales bacterium (assembly GCA_964351155.1). GTDB lineage: Bacteria > Pseudomonadota > Alphaproteobacteria > Rhodobacterales > Rhodobacteraceae > CAYGNE01. The sequence goes on from CAYGNE010000118.1 coordinate 9,767, forward strand.
TCCCAGCCAGCTGTCAACCGGGCCGGCTGTCGGTGTGCCGGGGATCAGGCGCACGGATGTCTCTGCGGGCGCCTCTTCCGGTACGGCAGCCTGCCGGGCAGGCTCCGGCCGCGCGCGCCGCTCCGGTTTGACCGCCGGCGGTGACGCACGGTGCCAGGGCGCGGCAACCGCATCAGGTGCAAACCGCAACAGGGCCAGGGCTCCAAGACAGGTTATCGCGAAAAACGGCGCAAGCGCATCGGCAACCGCCGCACCCAGGCTGGTTGCGCCCGATGGCGCCAGCGCCATGATCACCGCCAATCCGGTGAGGGCCACGCCACACCCGCCGATACCATATTTCAACAATGTCATACAGATCACCCACACTATCTATGGGTCCACATAACCCGCCCAATCGGGCGCAAATTTGTCGAACACGCGGAAATGCGCAGGCATAATCAGGCGCTTTCAGGGCTTGAACTGGGCGCGCCCTTGCCGCACCCTCGCCAGGACAAGACGAATTCTAACAGCGAGGACAGATGAATGAGAACGCGAGCTGCGGTTGCGATGGAGGCTGGCAAGCCGCTTGAGGTTATGG
>CAYGNE010000119.1:0-239 GCA_964351155.1 uncultured Rhodobacterales bacterium
CATGATCGCCACGCAATGCTCACATTCTCCGCAGGGTTCGGTGGTCGGGCCGCCGCTGCCGTCAGGCCCGATGCAGTTCATCCCCTTGGCTATGATCCGCGCGGTCGTGGTTTTGCCGGTGCCGCGAATGCCGGTCATGATAAAGGCCTGCGCAATCCGGTCGGCGGCGAACGCATTCTTGAGCGTGCGCACCATCGAGTCCTGTCCGACAAGGTCGGCAAAGGTTTCGGGCCGGTATT
>CAYGNE010000119.1:249-10307 GCA_964351155.1 uncultured Rhodobacterales bacterium
CAGAACCTGATAGGCGGGCGCGTCGGTGTCGGTCATGAAGGATCCCGTTGGATTCGTGTCTGGCCGACCGTAATGCGCACTGGCGTCGAGGTCCACAAGCCTGTGCCCGCCAGCCGGCCTGATGTCCGTCGCGGGGAGAAGTCAACGGATTTGGCCCTTCTGGGGAACAGCTTTTGTGCTAAAGCATTGAGAAATTATGAGTGGAGGTGGCCATGCGGTTGCGCGGCGTGAGAGGAAGCAGGAATGTCGAAGACCGGCGCGGCTCGCGCAGGGCGGGCCCGGTCGGCAAGATCGGCGGCATCGGTCTGCTTGTTGTTCTGGCGATCGGTTATTTTGCCGGTATCGATGTTACGCCCTTGCTGGAACAACAGCAGCCCGCGACGCAAAACCAGCCCTACGCCGCATCGCCTGAAGAAGAAAAGGCCGCGGAATTTGCCTCACGCGTGCTGGCGACCACCGAAGAGGTCTGGACCGGTGTGTTTCGTGATCAGTTGAACGCGCGATATCAGCCACCGGTCATGGTGCTGTTTTCAGAGGTGACGCAAAGCCCCTGCGGCGGGGCTTCGGGCGCGACGGGGCCGTTCTACTGCCCTGCTGATCGCAAGGCATATCTGGACCTTTCCTTTTTCAACACGCTGTCCCGGCAGTTGGGTGCGGGCGGCGATTTTGCTGCCGCCTATGTGATCGCGCACGAGGTTGCGCACCATGTGCAAAACGAGGTCGGCATCCTCGGCAAGGTCGATGAGATTCGCCGTCAGTCGTCGCAAGCGCAGGCCAACGCGTTGACGGTGCGGCTGGAGTTGCAGGCGGATTGCCTGTCCGGTCTCTGGGCGCGGTCGGTTCACGGGCTGATGGATCGCGGGGATCTGGCCGAGGCACTCAACGCTGCCCGGATGATCGGTGACGACCATCTTCAAAGGCAGGCCGGGCAAGTGCCAAGACCGCATACGTTTACCCATGGAACGTCGGAGCAGAGAGCAAGCTGGTTTCAACGTGGATTTGACAGCGGGTCGGTTTCAGCGTGCGATACATTCGCATCCGAACGCCTGTAGTTGAAACATTCTGGAAGTGAGAGGTTGGACATCGACCCAAGCGGGACTCGTTGTGGCTGCTTCCTTCCGGATCTGACCAGGTTGGCGAGGCGCTCGCCCGCGCCAACCTCTCACTTGCGGATATAGGGCCTGTGAAACGGATTCGCAACCGGCAGGCTGTGCGGTTACAGCGGAACATCCAGTTCCAGAAATCCGTCCGGTGAACTGCCTCTTGCAGAGAGACCGAGCCGGCGCATTTCGGCCTCATGCGCCATCGCGCCGGGGCCGGTCCGGGCGATGACAACCGTTCCCTTCATCGGAGTGAACGACCAAGGCGGCGGGGCGTCCTGCAACGGATCAGGCGGCAACTTCCCACTGACGTAATCGTGGATCACGTCGCTCAGCGCAATTGCCGGCAGGTCAATACCCTGGGCCTCTGCCAGCATTCCAAATGGCCCGCCGCCGCTGGCCCGGTAACTGTTCAGCGCAACGACGAACCGATCAGCCTGGGCCACCGGCCTGCCCGCGCATCTCGCGTTGCGAATGCGCCGGTTGTCACCCGGGCGGATGGTGCCGTCGGGCAAATAGCGTGCGGGTGCCGCCAGATCGATCTCGTATGCCAGGCCATGAACAACGTCAAAGTCGTGGCCCGGCATTGCCGGATTGACGAGATACTGCCCGGGTTTGCCGGCCTTGATCTGGAAAAACAGGCTGGCCGTCATTTCGAGCCAATCCAGCAGCTGCTGCCCCGACACGACCAGTGCACGCAATTCGTTCGGAAAGACATGCAGATCGGCAACATGGCGGCGCGACAAGGGTCCGGCAGGTACATCGGTATAGTGATCGGGGCCAGCGCGTGCGCCGAACTTGCCGGGAGCGGTTGCCGACAACACCGGAAGATCGGAAAACGGCGTCGCGGCGAGCATCGGGCGCAATGCAGCCGCCTGTGCCGCCGCAACGAGTGCCAGCGACCGATCCGGCGCAAAGAACGTAAAGAAGCTGTGCAGAGATTGCCGGCTGGACCCGGCCGGCAGGTTCATCAGCGCGCGGGTCTGGTGATGGTCGTCGCTGAACAGGTCCAGCAGCGCCGGGTCCTCCTGTACCAGCGGTTCGACCTTTCCGCAGGTGGTGCGGCGCGCAATGGCGCGCAGTTCGCAACAAAACCCGGCGGGCGCCCATCGTTGGTTCGGGGTCACGGTCAGGTCGAGGTCGATGATACCCAGGTGTGACCCGCCCGTTCCCGGCATCACCACGGGTTTTCCGTGGACGGCTCCGGTTACCGAATCCACGTTCTCCAGACCACAATGATCGGGTCCGGGCAGGCGCAGATGCGTATGACCCGAGACCACCACGTCTATCCCATCCAGTTCCGCCAGGGGTCTTGCGGCATTTTCCAGTTCGGCATGATCCGGGGCATCGCTCAACCCGGTATGAGCAAGCGCAACGATCAGGTCGCATCCGGCATCCTGCAATTCGGGTAGCCAGCGGCGAGCCGTATCGACGATTGCACTTGTCTCGACACGCCCAAGCAGGTGGTGCGCGTCCCAACGCAGCGTCTGGGGGGGGAGAAACGACAGGACCCCGATCCGGATCGGCCATTCGCCATCCTTGGTGCAAACCATCCGGTCCAGAATGGCAAACGGCTCGAACCCGGCCGGTTTGCCTTTGCCCAGTCGTCGCATGTTGGAGCTCAGAACCGGGCAGGGCGCCTGCTGCAGGATCGAATCCAGCGATTTGAGCCCGAAGTTGAAATCGTGGTTGCCAAGCCCGATCGCGTCGTAGTGCAGATGCCCAAAGGCACGCATGAGAGGGTGGTCGCGATCCGGCTGAGCAGCGGCAAGATCGCTGAGCGGTGTGCCCTGCAACGCATCGCCATTGTCAAACAACAAAACCAGCGCGCCCTGGGCAGCGGCCTCTTGTCTGGCCTTGTGGATCAGGCTCGCCGTACGTGTCAGACCAACAGCGGGATTTGGCCGGTCCGCGTGATAATCATGGCTGGTCAGGTTCATGTGAAGATCGGTTGTCGCAAGCAGGCGAAGGCGGGCCCGTGCGCCTTCCGGTATGCATCGCCGATCAGTCACCGATCTGTACCTCTTCGGCAGCGATTTGAGAAAACATGAGTTGATATTGACCTGCAATTGTCGCCTAAGCACCCGATTTCTGTATGAAAACACGGAACCCTCGCGTCGAAAAACCAGTTCGCACGCGCGACTTTGTGTCAAATTTGATGCCATTCCGCATCACGCCCAAAGCGCGGAATGCCCGCAGGTGTGGCGTCATTCGTTCAGATACAGTAGCTGGAAGCGCAGGGAAAAAAGAGGCAGATGATGAGACTGGCGGAACACGTAACTTTTGGCGGATCAGGATTGGACCGCGCCGCTCATGTTCGCGACGATGAAACGGCGTTGCAAGCCGCGGTTTCCCACCCGCTGGCCAAGGCGGTTGTCCTCTGGCGCGGCAAGCCGTTGCTGGCGGCCGGATCGCTTGATCAACTGATCCTTGTTCCGATGGACCACCCGGTTTTGCGTGCCGGGCTGGGGCGCGCGGTCATGATGCCGGTTTTTCTTGGCCGGGACGAGGCCGGTGCGCCACTGTTCGGCTGCGACATCTCGGGCTGGGAGCCCGATGATCTCGATCCCGCCGCGCTGGGTCAGTTTCTGGATTCGACCGAACAGGTTCATCCGGACCTGCCGACTGGCAGCGTCTTCGCCGAACTGCGCCGGGTGATGGGCCGATTGTCCCCGCGGGATGCCGAACTTGCGGCGATGGTCAAGGCCATCATCGGGTGGCACGAAACGCACAAATTCTGCGCAAAATGCGGTGCTGCCAGCAAAATCGCCCAGGCCGGATGGCAGCGGAGCTGCCCGGATTGCGGCGGTCAGCATTTTCCACGCACCGACCCGGTCGTGATCATGCTGATCACGCATGGCAACTCGGTACTGATGGGGCGCTCGCATTTCTGGCCGGCGGGGATGTATTCTCTCCTGGCGGGGTTTGTGGAGCCGGGCGAAACACTCGAAGCCGCGGTTCGGCGCGAGGTGTTCGAAGAGGCGGGGATCAGGGTCGGGCAAGTCGGCTACCTGGCCAGTCAGCCTTGGCCGTTTCCGGCGTCGCTGATGATCGGATGCTCCGGCGTGGCGCTGGGACGCGAGATCACGATCGACCCAAAGGAAATCGAAGACGCGATATGGGTCAGCCGCGATGATATGATGATGGCATATTCGGGCGAACATCGCTTGCTCAAGCCCGCCCGCAAAGGTTCGATCGCGCATTTCCTGATAGAGAACTGGCTTGCGGACACACTGGATTAGACTCAAACTCCGATCAGACACAAAGACGGACCTCAGATGCAGTTTTCGAGCAAGGAAGACATCGAAGCACCGATTGATCAGGTGTTCCGCATGCTGTCGGAATTCGAGAGATTCGAACGGTCGGTGATCCGGCGCGGTGTCGAGCTACAGCGATTGACCGAGGGAACAGAGCCGGCGCCCGGCATGGCGTGGCAGGCGCAATTCACCATGCGGGGCAAACCCCGTGACCTGCGGGTGTATCTGGAAACATACGATCCCGCGAACGTGATGCGTTTCAAATCCGAATCCAGCGGGCTGGACGCGTTTCTCGAAGTCGAGCTGGTCCCGCTATCCCAGCGCCGCACGCGCATGGCCATCGTGCTGAACCTGAAACCCAACAACCTGTCGGCGCGCCTGCTGATCCAGTCCCTGAAACTGGCCAAGACCAACCTGACCAAGCGGTTCAAACTGAAAGTTGCCGACTATGCCAAGAAACTGGAAGATCGCCACCGGGGCAGGTCGTAACGAAATGGCAGTCGACCGATGACCGGATTGGTCAATACCGACCCGGATCGGCCGGATAAACGCCCAGAATTTCCACGTTGGTCGTGAAATAATTTAGTTCGTCCAGCGCCAGCGCGACGTTGGTGTCCTCGGGGTGGCCTTCGATATCGGCATAGAACTGGGTCGCGGTGAACGACCCGTCGACCATGTAGCTTTCCAGTTTCGTCATGTTCACGCCGTTGGTCGCAAACCCGCCCATCGCCTTGTAAAGCGCCGCGGGTATGTTGCGTACCTGAAAGACGAAACTGGTGATCATGCCATGTTTGCCACGGCGGCTTTCGTCTGCGTCGGGCGACATGATCAGAAATCTTGTCGTGTTGTTGGACTGGTCCTCGATATGTTCGGCCAACAGGTCCAGGCCATAGATTTCACCGGCCAGTGGACTGGCCAGCGCGGCAAGCGACAGATCGTGGGTGTCCGACACGTGGCGGGCAGAACCGGCCGTATCCGCGCCGGTGACGCGGTGAATGCCATGTTTCTGCAGGAACGATTTGCACTGTCCCAAAAGCACGGTGTGGCTCATCGCGTGGGTGACACCTGATAACTTGGCGCCCGGCACGCCCAACAGGTTGATATGCACCCGGACGAATGCCTCTTCGATGATGTGCAACCCGGACTTGGGCAACAGCGAATGAATGTCGGCAACGCGGCCATAGGTCGAGTTTTCAACCGGCAACATCGCCAGATCGGCCTGCCCGGCCCGAACCGCTTCGATTGCGTCCTCGAATGTGCGGCAGGGCAGTGCCTCCATGTTCGGACGGGCGTTTCGACAGGCCTCGTGGCTGTAGGCTCCGGGCTCTCCCTGGAAGGCAATTCTGTTGGTCATAGGGCGGTTTTCCGTGCAACAGGTTCAAATTGGGCGTTTGGTCGCGGTGTCTATACCTTGCCCAAGCCAAGGGAAAGGCTTAGACACCGGCCCAAACAGATCAAATGGACACGCGACCCAATGGATACGATGACCTTCACCAAAGCGGCGGCCGGGTTCCTCGGAGCTTTTCTGGTTTTATTGCTGGGCAAATGGGCGGCTGAAGCCCTGTACCACGTTGATGGCCACGGCGAGGCCGCATATGTGATCGAAACCGAATCGGAAGAGGCATCCGCAGAGGTGGCCGAAGTCAGCTTTGAAGAGATGCTTGCCTCGGCCGATGTCGACAAGGGCGCCAAGGTGTTCAAGAAATGCTCTGCCTGCCACAAGCTGGAAGACGGCGCCAACAGCACCGGTCCCTATCTTTATGGCGTTGTGGGCCGTGCCGTCGCCAGCGCCGGCGGATTTGGCTACTCTGCCGCGCTGACAGGTTTGGGCGGCGATTGGACGGCCGAGCGTCTGGACGAATTCCTGGCCAAGCCGAGCGCATTCGCATCCGGCACCACGATGAGCTTCTCGGGTCTGAGCAAGGTCGGCGACCGGGTCAACCTGATTGCCTATCTGGACAGCCTCGACAACTGACGCGAAAAAATTTCCGACGAATGCACAAGCCGTTGCCCTTCGCAGCGGCTTGTTGCTTGTGGGGCCGGTCAACCGGTCCAAAAATGCCTGCCGAAGTGAGTCGGGGTCCGGATTGACAGCCGGTTGACGAATTCTCACATATTCTCAACTTGAATGTTGGCGGGCCGGACCATTAGCTTACATCCACAACAGACAAGGCGCGTCAACGCCCTGCCAAATGGAGGAAGAGCCCGATGAGCCAAGACCCCGCCGCGCCTGCGACACGCGCGATGACTTTTCCGCGCCCAACTGGCCTGATTGGTCTGGCTATGCTGATGCTGCTGGGTTTTTCCACGCTGGCGTTCGCGCAGGACAAGATCATCAAGAGCCACGGGTTCTCGGAATTTGGCGATCTGAAATACCCGGAGGGCTTCGCACATTTCGACTACGTGAACCCGGGCGCACCCAAGGGGGGCGAGTTGTCATATGCCGCGCAGGGAACCTTTGACAGCTTCAACGCGTTTTCGCGGCAGGGTCGCGCCGGCGCGCGTTCCGCGGATCAGTATGAATCACTGCTGTATCCGTCTTATGACGAACCAGCCTCCTATTATGGTCTGGTCGCCGAGAGCCTGGAATATCCCGAGAGCCAGGATTGGGTGATCTTCAACCTGCGTCCCGAAGCGCGTTTTTCCGACGGGACGCCGGTAACCGCCGAGGATGTCGTCTTTTCGCACGAGATCCTTTTGGAGCAGGGCTTGCAATCCTATGCCGAAGCGGTTCGCAAGCGTATTCCCAAGGCCGAGGCATTGGGTCCGCACCGTGTCAAATTCCATTTTGCGCCCGACATTCCTCGCCGTGCGCTTGTCAGCCAGGTCGGTGGCACTCCAATCATGTCCAAGGCGTGGTTCATGGCGGACCCGGAAAACCGGCGTCTGGACAAACCGAGAATGGAACCGGGAATCGGTTCGGCGCCTTATGTCTTGGACAGTTTCGACATCAATCGCCGTGTGATCTACCGGCGCAATCCGGATTACTGGGGCAACCAGGTCAATGTGAATGTCGGACGTAACAATTTCGACGTGATCCGGATCGAGTATTTCAGCGATTCAATTGCCGCGATGGAGGCGTTCAAGGCGGGCGAGTTCACATTCCGGCAGGAAAACAACTCCAAAAGCTGGGCAACCGCCTACGATTTCCCCGCATTGTCGGCTGGAAACGTGGTCAGGAAAGAGCTGCCCGACGGCAATGTGCCCAGTGCGACCGGTTTCGTGATGAATCTGAGCCGTCCACAATTCGCCGACCCCAAGGTGCGTGAGGCAGTTCAACTGGCCTTCAATTTTGAATGGACTAATGAAAGCCTGCAATACGGGCTGTTCCAGCAGCGTCATTCCTTCTGGGAAGGTACGCATCTGGAGGCCCATGGCCTCCCGGAAGGTCGCGAGCTGGAAATCCTGAAATCGCTTGGCGACGATCTGGACCCCGCCATTCTGGTTTCCGAACCGGTGCGCGCGCATGCCAGCAAGCCGGACCGGCAAAACGACCGTCGTAACCTGCGCAAGGCAATGAAACTGCTGGATGAAGCTGGCTGGATGGTTGGCAACGACGGCGTCCGCCGCAACGGGTCAGGCCAGATACTGGAGATCGAGTTCCTGTCGGACAATCCGGTCATGGACCGTATCGTGACGCCGTTTGTCGACAACCTGAAGGCCATGGGCATCGACGCGGTCTACAACCGGATCGACAATGCACAATACACTTTGCGCCGGCGCGAACGCGACTTCGACATTATCTCGGACGGTTACCGGACCTCGCTGCAACCGTCGACCGGTCTGTATCAGCAATATGGCGAAGAAGCCGCTGCCTTTTCCGTCTTCAACCCGGCGGGGGTCAGCGGTCCGGATATCGAGGCGCTGATCGACAACATCGTGGCGTCGACCGAAACCGACGAGTTGGTCGCCAATGTACGGGCGCTGGACCGCGTCTTGCGGGCGAAACGGTTCATCGTGCCGACGTGGTATCTTGGCAAATACTGGGTCGCCTTCTGGGATATGTACGAATATCCCGACAACCTGCCGCCCTATGCGCTGGGCGACGAGGACCTGTGGTGGATCAATGGCGAAAAAGCCGCTGGGCTGAAAGCTTCGGGCGCGCTGCGGTAGCATGGGAGCCTATATTGCCAGACGCCTGCTGTTGGTCATACCAACCCTGCTGGGCATCATGATCATCAACTTCACGCTGGTGCAGTTCGTGCCCGGCGGACCGGTTGAACAGATCATCGCCCAGATGGAAGGTGGGGGCGATGTGTTCGAAGGCTTTGCCGGCGGTGGCGCCGATGTCGATACCCAGACCACAGGGACAAACGAACGTTATGTCGGCGCACGCGGTTTGCCGCCCGAGTTCATCGAAGAGCTGGAACGCGAGTTCGGATTTGACAAGCCGCCGCTGGAACGCTTCCTGAACATGCTCTGGAACTATGTGCGGCTGGATTTCGGAGAGAGTTACTTCAGGTCGATCGGGGTCATTGACCTGGTTCTGGAAAAGATGCCGGTGTCGATCAGTCTCGGGTTGTGGTCAACCATCATTGCCTATCTGGTGTCCATACCGCTGGGTATTCGCAAGGCGGTAAAGGACGGCACGTCCTTTGACACCTGGACCAGCGGTATGATCATTGTCGCCTACGCCATCCCCGGGTTCCTTTTCGCGATCCTGCTTCTGGTACTGTTTGCCGGCGGATCCTACTGGCAGATTTTCCCTTTGCGCGGATTGACCAGCGACAACTGGTCGGACCTGAGCCTCCTGGGCAAGATCGGTGACTATTTCTGGCATATCGCTCTTCCGGTCATTGCCAGCACGATTTCCGCCTTTGCGACGCTGACGCTGCTGACCAAGAACAGCTTTCTGGACGAGATCAAGAAACACTACGTCATGACCGCGCGGGCCAAGGGACTGGGCGAGAGCCAGGTTCTGTATGGCCACGTGTTCCGGAATGCCATGTTGATCGTGATCGCGGGCTTTCCGGCGGTGTTCATCGGTGTGTTCTTTTCCGGTTCACTCATCATCGAAACGATCTTTTCGCTCGATGGGCTGGGACGTCTGGGGTTCGAGGCCGCCGTGGCCCGGGATTACCCGGTGATTTTCGGCACGCTGTTCATCTTTGGCCTGATGAGCCTCGTGGTCGGCATCATCAGCGACCTGATGTATGTGCTGGTCGATCCGCGGATCGATTTCGAAAAGAGGGAAGGTTGATGGCGCTGTCCCCTCTGAATGCGCGGCGCTGGCGCAATTTCCGCCGCAACGGGCGGGCCTACTGGTCGCTATGGATTCTGGCGGTGCTTTTCGGCCTGTCCCTGTTCGCCGAATTCATCGCCAACGACAAGCCGATCCTGGTTCAGTATCGCGGGGCGTATTTCACCCCGATCTTCAAGTTCTACCCGGAAACCGCCTTTGGCGGCGATTTCCAGACCGAGGCGATCTATCGCGATCCCGAAGTCGCCTGCCTGATCGAGTCCGGCGGATCGGAACTGTGTTTCGACGACCCCGAAGGCATCATGCAAGAGGCCAGGACCGGCATGATCGGCGGTGAGGCCATCGAACGCGGCTGGGCGCTCTGGCCGCCGATTCCCTATTCGTTCAACACCTCCGTGGATCGCCCGGGCGCCGCGCCGCTGCCTCCGAACTCGCAAAACTGGCTGGGCACCGACGATACGAAACGGGACGTGCTGGCGCGCGTCATCTACGGGTTCCGCC
>CAYGNE010000120.1:0-10299 GCA_964351155.1 uncultured Rhodobacterales bacterium
GTCACCGGCCCGCGCGCCCGAAACTGGCTTGACCGGATCATGGCCGGTCGCATTCCCGATCCGGGCCGGGTCCGCCTGACGCCGATGCTGTCACCCCGGGGCCGTCTGATCGGCGATTTCACCATCTCCTGTCTCAACGCGGCCGAATTTCAACTGACCGCCTCCTATGGCAGTCAGGCCTTTCATTTCAGATGGCTCAAGCAACATCAGGAAGACGGCGTAAATATCAAAAATATCAGCGATAAATGCAACGGGTTCCAGATCGCCGGCCCCGACGCCCGGGACGTTCTGGCGCGCTGTACCCGAACCGATCTTTCCGGCATGAGGTTCCTCGATGTGCGCCGCATGACGGTCGGCATGACCGACTGCATCGTTCAGCGTGTCAGCTATACGGGCGATCTTGGCTATGAAATCTACTGCGATCCCATGGCCCAGCGACAGTTGTGGGACACCTTGTGGCAGGCGGGGGAACCCTCGGGCATGGTGCCCTTTGGCATGCGGGCCATGATGTCGTTGCGGCTGGACAAGTTCTTTGGCAGCTGGCTGGCGGAATACTCGCCCGACTACACGGCGGCCGAAACCGGTCTCGACCGCTTCATTTCCTTCGGTAAATCCGCCGATTTCATCGGCCGCGCGGCCGCCGAGGCCGAACGCAACACCGGCCCCACAAGACGCCTCGCCGCGTTTCTCGTCCAGGCCGGGGATGCGGATGTGCATGGATACGAACCGATCTGGCTGGACGGCGCGGTCCAGGGGTTCTGCACCTCGGGCGGCTATGCGCACCATGCCGGGCAATCCGTCGCGCTCGGGTTCCTGCCCACCGACCGGATCGCCGATGGCCTTTCGGTGCATATCGAGATCCTGGGCCAGATGCGCCCCGCCCGCCTCGTCACCCGGCCCCTGTTCGACCCGGACGGCGCGCGGATGCGCGGGTGATTGCACCCGCGCGCCACCGGCCTAGACTGTCCTCATGACAACACCGGTATCCGACCTTCCGATCATCGTGCTGGCTGCGGGCCAATCCGCGCGCATGGGCGGGCAAGACAAGCTGATGCAGCAGGTCGATGGCAAACCGCTGATCCGGCGGCAGGTCGACATCGCCTGCGCCGCAACCGGCGGTCCGGTCCTGGTGACGGTTCCGGTTGCGCCGCATCCGCGACACGCCGCCCTGACCGGTTCACGCGCCCGGCTGATCGAGGTGCCCGATGCCTCCGAAGGCATGAACGCCTCGCTGCGGGCCGGGTTTGCCGCACTGCCTGCGGGCGTACCCGCCGCGATGGTCCTGCTGGGCGATCTGCCCGCGCTTGAACTTGACGACCTGAACACGGTCTTTCAGGCCATTGATCTTGCAACGGAAACCCTGATCTGGCGCGGCGCGACAGACGCCGGGAAACCGGGCCATCCGGTGGTGTTCTCCGCCCGGCTCTTCAACCTGATCGCGGCACTTTCGGGCGACAGCGGCGGACGCGAAGTGGTTCAGGCCGCCGGCGACCGGGTGGAACTGGTCCGCTTGCCCGGACACCGCGCCCGGCTTGACCTCGACACGCCCGAAGACTGGGCCGCATGGCGGAAACACCACCCCGGCTGATCCCGGAGTCCCGCCGCCTAGTGATTGAGGATCTTTGACAGAAAATCCTGCGCCCGTTCGCTGGCCGGATTGTCAAAGAACTCTGCCGTCGGGCGGTCCTCGATTATCGCGCCCTCGTCCATGAAAATCACCCTGTCGGCAACCTTGCGGGCAAATCCCATCTCGTGGGTGACGACCATCATCGTCATGCCCTCCTGCGCCAGTTCGACCATCACGTCGAGCACCTCCTTGATCATCTCCGGATCAAGCGCCGATGTCGGCTCGTCAAACAGCATCGCGATCGGGTCCATCGCCAGCGACCGCGCGATCGCGATCCGCTGCTGCTGGCCGCCGGACAGCTGGCTCGGATATTTCCGGGCATGATCCCCCATGCCGACACGTTCCAGCAGCTTTTGCGCACGCGCCACGGCCTCTTCCCGGCTTCGGCCCAGCACCTTTTCCTGCGAAAGGCACAGGTTATCCAGCACCGACATGTGCGGGTACAGTTCGAAATGCTGAAACACCATGCCGATCCGCGAGCGCAGGGCCGTCAGGTTGGCCCGCTTGGCCGTCACCTCATCGCCGTCGACCGTGATCTTGCCTTCCTGCACCGGCTCCAACCCGTTGACGCATTTGATCAGCGTCGACTTGCCGGACCCTGACGGTCCGCAGACCACGACCACCTCGCCCTTGCTGACCGCCGTGGTGCAATGGGACAGGACCTTGAAGTCGCCATACCACTTGCTGATGTCTTCGATACTGATCATGTGCTCATCCGGGACTTGAGGCTTCTGACCAGCATGGAACCGGAGAAGCAGATTACGAAATAGACGACGGCGGCAAAGAGATACATTTCAACCAGCCGGCCCTCGGTGCGCGCGACGATGGACGAGGCCGTCATGAAGTCGCGCAGCGAGACCACGAACACCAGCGACGTATCCTGAAACAGGATGATACCCTGGGTGACAAGGATCGGGATCATGTTGCGAAACGCCTGCGGCAGCACGACATAACGCTGGATCTGCCAGTAGTTCAGCCCGGTCGACTGGCCCGCATGCACCTGCCCGCGCTTCACGCTCTGGATGCCGGCCCGCATGATCTCGGAATAATACGCCGCCTCGAACAGCACAAATGCGATCAGCGCCGAATAAAACCCGCCGATCGGCCGCCCCAGCGCCAGCGGCACGAGAAAATAGAACCAGAAGATCACCAGGATCAGAGGCACCGACCGGATCAGGTTCACATAGGTCGCCGCCAACAGCGACAGCGGCAGAATGCCGGACAGCCGCGCCAGCGCCAACAGCGTGCCCAGAAAGATACCGCCCAGGATCGACAGGAAGGTCAGCCACAGGCTCAGCTGCAGCCCCTGCCACAGGAACGGCAGCGAGGACCAGATGACATTGAAATCAAAGTCCGTCATCGCTCAACCCTCCTTGCCGACATAGCCCGGGATCCGGGTGTATTTTTCCAGGACCTGCATCAGCACCGTCGCCACCAGCGCGATGCAGACATAGATGACCGTCGCCGCCGTAAAGGCTTCGAACCCCTGGAACGTGTATTCGGCGATCTGCTGGCTTTGCGCGGTCAGTTCCAGCAACCCGATGGTCAGGGCCAGCGACGAGTTCTTGAACACGGTCAGGAATTCCGAGGTCAGCGGCGGCACGATCATCCGGAAAGAGATCGGCAACAGGATATAGCGGTAGGTCTGCGCGGTCCCGAGCCCATGGGCGGTTGCGGCGGCCTTCAGGCCCGGCGGCACGGTTTCGATGCCGGCCCGCACCTGCTCGGCGATGCGCGACGCCGTGTACAGACCCAGCGCGACAACCGCCGTCACGAACTCGGGATTGGGCATGTCGCGCTTCATCCACCGGCCCCAGTCATCGGGCAGCAATTCGGGAACCGCGAAATACCAGATGAACATCTGCACGAGCAGCGGAACGTTCCGGAAGATCTCGACATAGGTCGCACAGATGGCGCGGATCGCGCGGTTGGGCACGGTCTTGCCGACACCAACCAGCGACCCGATCACCAGCGCGATGCACCAGGCGCTCAGCGCAACCGAGACAGTCCAGCCAAAGCCGCTTATCAGCCAGCCAAGGTACTGTTCCTCGAACAGAACACTCCAGTTCCAGTTGTAATTCATCTGTCGCGCCCCGTCGTTCAAGGAACCGGCAGGTCACCGACCCGCCGGTTCGATAGTGCTTACTCGGGCAACGCGCCCAGCTGGAACGCCGCCTTCAGCAACGGATCCGCCGGCACGCCCAGCGGGTCGAACCACTTGGCATAGATCGCGTCGATCTCGCCCGAGCGGAACACCGCCGCCAGGGCCTTCTTGCCGATCAGCTCAAAGGCGCTGTCATCGCGGCGCACCATCAGCGCATAGGGATCAAACGACAGGAAATCCCCCACGACCGCAAAATCATCCGGCGTCTTGGATTTCGAGATCAGACCAAACAGCAGGATGTGATCGGTCGCATAGGCGTCCACCCGGTCGGTTTCCAGCGACAGCATGCCCTCGGCATGGTCCCGTACCGGCAGTATCTTGACGTCCATGCCGGCGGCTTCGACCGCCGCCATCACCGCACGCTCGTTGGTGGTGCCCTGCGCCAGCGCAATCGCCTTGCCGTCCAGATCCGCGATGGAATTGATCCCCGAATCCTTGCGCGCCATGATCTTGGTTCCGGTGACAAAGGTGACGGGCAGATATTCCACCTGTTCCTGACGCGTCAGGTTGTTGGTTGTCGATCCGCATTCCAGGTCGATCGTGCCGTTCGCCATCAGCGCAATCCGGGTTTTCGGATTGACCGGAACAAACCTGACCGTCAGCTCCTTGCCCAGTTCCGCCTGGACCGCATCGACGATCTTCATGCACAGATCGATGGAATAGCCGACCGGCTGCTGGTTTTCATCCAGATAGGAAAACGGCACCGAGCTTTCCCGATGACCGATCACGATCTCACCGCTGGACGAAATCTTGTCCAGGGTTCCGCCGTGCCCCTCCGCGATCGCCGCGGGCGCTGAAACGCCCAGGGCGACGGCCGCTGTCAGCATTATCCTTTTGAAATTCATTTGTTTGCTCCCTGTTGGTTATGGTTGTCTGCATTCGGTTATCGGCGCGTGTGATCCGCCTGATGCATCACCCTGCACTTTGCACGGCACCTGACAAAAAGGTGAACCACGTGTTGCATGGAACAGTATTAGAGGCCCTTTGCCCCCCTAGTCTAATGCAAATTGCAGCATATAAATTGCGCATACTGCAACTTGTTTGCGCATCTTGCACACGCCTGTCGGCCATCGGGACAACACCCCGCAACACCGGAAGCACCCGATTTCGCTGCCCTGTGCCCGGCATCAGCCTTTCGGCCCCGGATTGGGGGATGCCGCTCCCGGCCGTCTCAGATGCGCGGGCAACTCGACCTCCAAAAGGCGTTTGCGCCAGGCCGGATCCGACGGCACCGCCCGGCCCTCGGACAATTGAAACGCCTTGATGTCCAGCGGTTGCACGGGCAATTGCCCTTCCAGCGACACCAGCGCCCCCTGATCCAGCGCCGTCACCACCATCGACCGCGGCAGCCAGGCCACGCCGATCCCCCCAATCGCGTATTCATGCGCCGCCAGCGTCAATGCCGTTTCCGCCTTGCTCACCAGCGTGACCTCATCCTTCAGGCGCGGCGCGATACTGCTCACGAAAACCCGGCCCAGAAAAACATCCGTCGGATAGCTGATGATCGGAATCCGGGTCGTTCCACCCGCCTTCTCCAGCGCCGGGGTACAGACCGGGATCAGAACATCATGGCCCAGAGTCAGCGTCTGAAAGGCCTGTTCGAAAAACGCCGTCGCCTCGTCGGGCAACGCATACATCAGCACGAAATCGACCTCGCCCGACAACAGCAGCATCAGGCATTCCTCCTGATTGCACGACCGCACCCGGATCGACACCTCGTCGCGGGCTGTCAGGGCCCGCACGATCCACGGCGACACCGTCGTGGTGATCGCGTGCTGGCATGCAAAGCTCAGCGTGCCACCGGTCTGATCGGCGGCCGATTTCAGCTTCTGCCGGAGTTTTCGCAGGCGCATCCCCAGCTCCCGCAATTCCGGGGCCAGCGCCTCGACCCCGGCCATCAATGTCACCGGTTTGCGCCGCCGATCAAACAGCTCCGCGCCGATGCTCTCTTCGATCAGACGCACGCGCCGGGTGAACGCCGATTGCGTCAACAGCCGCTTCTGCGCCGCGCGCGCCAGCGACCCGGTGTCCAGCACCGCCAGGATGTCGTCGATCCATTCCAAACGCATGCGTTGATCCAGCCAAGCAGAAATTGCGAGTTACGCAAGTTACATGCGTCACTTTGCATTAGCATTCCCGAAATTGGGAGGGTAAATCTCGGATAGAGCAAATTAAGGACCCAAAAATGCATCTTGCCCGCTTTCCCCGCCGCTTTCTCGCCCATCTGCCGACCCCGCTGGAGCGTCTTGACCGCCTGACCAGGGAACTCGGCGGGCCCGAGATCTGGATCAAACGTGACGATTGCACCGGTATGTCGACCGGCGGCAACAAGACGCGCAAGCTGGAATTCCTGATGGCAGAGGCCGAGTTGCAGGGGGCCGAGATGGTCATCACCCAGGGCGCGACCCAGTCCAACCATGCCCGCCAGACCGCCGCATTTGCCGCCAAGCTGGGCATGAAATGTCATATCGTGCTCGAAGAACGCACCGGCTCGAACGACGCGAACTACAACAACAACGGCAACGTGCTGCTGGATCACCTGCATGGCGCAACAACCGAAAAGCGCGCCGGCGGGGGCGACTTCAATGCCGTGATCGAAGAGATCGCCGCCGAAATGCGCGCCGACGGCAAGAACGTCTATGCCATCCCCGGCGGCGGGTCCAACCCCACCGGCGCCCTGGGCTATGTCAATTGCGCCTTCGAGATCCTGAACCAGGTCAACGGCAGCGGCATGAAGATCGACCACATCGTCACCGCCACCGGCAGCGCCGGCACACAGGCGGGCCTGGTTGTCGGGCTGCAGGCCATGAATGCACAGATCCCGCTTCTGGGCATCGGCGTGCGCGCGCCCAAACCCAAGCAAGAGGAAAACGTCTACAACCTCGCCGTCAAGACCGCCGAGAAACTGGGATGTCCGGGCGTCGTCGCGCGCGCGGATGTCGTGGCCAACACCGACTACGTTGGCGAAGGCTATGGCATCCCGACCGAAAGCGGGCTCGAGGCGATCCGCATGTTCGCCGAGCTCGAGGCCATCCTGCTCGACCCGGTCTATTCCGCCAAGGGCGCGGCCGGGTTCATCGACCTGATCCGCAAGGGCCATTTCAAGAAAGGCGAACGGGTCATCTTCCTGCACACCGGCGGCTCCGCCGCCCTGTTCGGATACGACTCCGCGTTCGATTTCTCGGACCGCTGGACCTGACCCCGACCGGGAGCGAGGACAAGACAGCCATGCAGGACACCGCAACCCCGTTCGGCAAGATCGGCATACTGGGCGGCATGGGCGTCGAGGCCACGCTTGAACTGATGAAGCGGGTGCATGCCGCGACCGCGGCCGAGGACGACCAGGATCAGGTCCCGATGTTCGTGGACATGAACCCGCAGGTGCCCTCCCGCATCCGCTATCTCGTCGAACAGGACGGGCCGAACCCCGGCCCGGTCCTCGCCCAGATGGCCAGGAGACTGGAAATGGCGGGCGCCGGCGCGCTCGCCATGCCCTGCAACACCGCCCATCTCTTTGCACCGGATATCGAGGCGGCGGTCGGCATCCCCTTGCTGAACATGCCGAAACTCGCCTGTGACGCGCTCGCTGCGGGAATGTCACCGGGGGATGCAACCGGCATCCTCGCCTCGCCCGCAACCAACAGCACCGGTCTTTTCAGCGATCTTCTGAAACCGGCCGGGATCACCGCCACCTATCCCGAAAACGAAGCCGACATGCTCGCATCGATCCGGCGGATCAAGAAAACCGGCCCGTCCGGGGCCGACATTGCCTTGCTGGAGCGTGAGGCCGAGGCCCTCGCCGACCGCGGCGCCGCGCGCATCATCGTCGGATGTTCCGAATTCTCGCTGATCAGCCGCGATTTCCGGTCCCCGGTCCCGGTGCTGGACACGCTCGACGTGCTGGTCAATGCCATCCTCGCCTTTTCCGGCGTGCGGATTCGCCAGCCCCTGCCCTAGGACCGCACCAGCAGGTCCACCTCTTCCCCGTCCAGTGTCCGGCGCGCCGCCCTGTAGCTGTTCACGCCCTCGCGCGTGCCCAGTTCCGGAAACAACTCGATGATCTCGGTGCGCTGTGCATTCCCCATGCCCTGCATGGACGTGTCATTCGGCTGAAAACTCTCGGTCCAGGACCCGTCGGACAATACCACCTCGTGCCTGTCGCACATGAAATGGATATAGGACGCGCTGACCACATCCGCGACCGTGACCCCGCGCAGCCCGACCAGATGCTTGGCCGCCACCAGCACTTCCTGATCCTCGAAATAGAACGCGGTCTTGTCGCCCGCGATCAGCACCCGGTGATTGGGGCTGACCATCATGTCGCGTTCCGGCAGATCGTTCCCCAGCGCGCCCCGCCGGATCAGCACCGGCTTCAGATGCGCGGCATGGGCCAGGGTTTTCGCCGTCATTTCGCGGCGCGAAATCCAGCGTATGCGCTGCAGCCCGTTGTCCCGCGTGACCACCCGGTCATCGGTCGTCAGGTCCTCAACCCGCTTTTCGCCCTTTGGCGTCGCAATCCGGGTTCCGGGTGTGAAACAGACTGTGACGCGGGGTCGAAATTCCCCCACGCCACAGGGTTTTGCGGACCCGATCCCACCCGGATCTTCCGCTGCGGAATTGCAGGTTCCGCCCTTCACCAAAAACACACCACTCATCAATAACACCGTTGCAACATGTCGACCGCCCCCAGCGGCCAAATTCAGTCCCCCAGCGGGACAGGTCCATTGATACCCCGCCCCGGACCCGGATCAAAACACAAACCGGTCGCCGCCGCCGCTTCATTGCCACCGCCCCCGCATGCCCCGCGCGAGACCGCCAAGGCCCGGCTCAACCCTGCCTTGCGCTTTGTTTCCACCGGCACGGGCGCACCGCCGCGCGGGGGCCGCAAATACACGCGTCAGGCGAATGGCGCGCGCGCATTGTTTCCGATCGGCACACCCGATAACCGGCTGGCGGGCAGCGCAACGCTCTCGCGCGGCGCGACACGGTTGCGCGGTCATTGTTTCCGAACTGGAACCAGTCCCGCTGCCGCCCGCGTGACTGTTGGAAACCCGCCCGCCAATCCGCCATGAAATCGCCCGAATCGGCCCCCGGCTCAGGACCGCAGACGCAGCAGCTCCTGCCTGGCCCGATCCACCGAGACCTCGCCCGCCGCGACCAGCGCCCGCGCAACGGGATCGACCTCTGCGCCCGTGGCCCCGGCCAGAATCGCGATATTGCGGGCGTGCAGGCCCATATGGCCTTTCTGAATGCCCTCGGTGGCAAGCGCGCGCAGCGCGGCCATGTTCTGCGCCAGCCCGACCGCGGCCACCACCTCGGCCAGTTCGCCCGCCGATGTCACCCCCATCAGCCGGATCGCCGCCTGTGCCGCCGGGTGCGTCTTGGTCGCGCCCCCCACCAGACCCAGCGCCATCGGCATCTCCAGCGTGCCGATCAGCCGGCCGGCGTCATCCGCCTGCCATCTCGACAGGCTGGCATACCGCCCGTGCCGTGCGGCAAAGGCATGCGCCCCCGCCTCGATCGCGCGCCAGTCATTGCCGGTGGCCACGACGACGGAATCGATGCCGTTCATGATCCCCTTGTTATGCGTGGCCGCGCGATACGGGTCGATCTCGGCCAGAACACCGGCCTCGACCATGCCGCTCACCACGTCGCGCCCGCCCAGCCGTTCGGTGTCCAAGGCCGCCGGCGGGATCTCCACCCGCGCCCGCACCAGCCGCCGGTCGGCAAGGTTGGACAGGATGCGCAGGCGCACCTCGCCCCGCGCGATCTCGGCAACCCGCGGGGCCAGCGCCTCGGCCATGGTGTTCACCGTGTTGGCGCCCATCGCATCGCGCACATCCACCAGCAGGTGCAGCACGACCATCGCCCCCACCGGCGTGTCCGCAAACACCTGCACCTCGATATCCACACATCCCCCGCCCAGCTTCACCAGCAGCGCATCGCAGTCATTGGCCCGTGCCATCAACTCGTCCCGCGCCGCCAGCAGCCCCTGCCGGGCCGCCTCCGGATCGGCCGGCCTCAGCACCTGTATCTGCGCCCGCATGACCGGCGCATCCGCCGTGGCCGCGAACCCGCCGCAACCGCGCACGATTCGCGCCATGTAGGACGCCGCCGCCACCACCGACGGCTCCTCCGTCACCATCGGGACCAGGTAATCCCGCCCGTTCACGGTAAAGTTCGTCGCAACGCCAAGCGGCAACTCGTATTTTCCCACGACGTTCTCGATCATGCCATCGGCCAGCGTCAGGGGCAGGCTGTCCGCCCCCGACAGCGCCGCTGCATCCGCGTCGGACAACCCCGCCGCCGCGGCAATCGCCGCAAGGCGTTCACCCGGTTCCATGTGACGCATGTTCGCGATGCGCGACGAAATTTCTGCCATTCTGCCTGTCCCTGCTCCGACCCGTTCTTCAATGAACAGGGCGCACTCTGTCACGGCAAATCGCGATCCGCAATCGCGCCGCGCCGCCGCAAATATCCGTCTGTCAGGAGGCTGGTACCCAAGGCC
>CAYGNE010000121.1:0-10138 GCA_964351155.1 uncultured Rhodobacterales bacterium
GCAATCCGGCGGAGCGGCCGGGGAGGGACGTGCTCGCGAGGCGGGCAAACCGGGACGCCGGGTGCAACGCCGCGGTGAGGCCGCATGGCCGAATGCGCGACGGACCGAAGGGCCGTTCTCCCCTGCGACATGGCGAACGAGCAGGGGAGGCCGCAAGGCTTTGAATACCTCAACTCTTCGAAAGTTTTGTACTGCGAACAATGACTTCTTTGAGTCCTGACTGTGATTTCATTTTCTCGTGGCCCGCACACGCAGCTGCGTCTTGGCTGCACAAGCAATTCAATGCTCGTTACTCAGCAGGAAGGATTGTACGCTTTCAAAGCGTGTGATGCGGGCTTCATTTGGCACCGAAAATCTGAACAGACTAAAATTTTGGCTAGAGCACCAAGTGGTCCTGAACAGCCTGTGACCTGTATTCAGTCGGCAATCGGGTGATAGCAGGCGACCCACACGCCATCCGATTGTCCCTCAAGACGTGGCGCTTCACTCCCGCATTGGTCACTGGCAAACGCGCAGCGCGCGCGGAATGCACATCCTCCCGGCGGGTTCAGCGGATCGGGCAACTCGGTTTCGCGCCCCTCTGGCGCGGTCAACGGACGTCCGACCACCGGCGCGCTCTCGGCCAGAAGCTTGGTGTAAGGATGTCGGGGATGCGCAAAGACTTCATCCGCGGGACCGACCTCGACGACAGAGCCAAAATACAGCACTGCGACCCGGTCGCTGACGGCCTCAACCACCGCGAGATCGTGGCTGATGAACAGGTAGGTCAGCCCAAACTGTCTTTTCAGCTCGGCCAGAAGGTTCAGAACCTGCGCCTGCACCGACACGTCCAGTGCCGATACGGGTTCATCGAGGATGAGGATACGTGCATCCGCTGCCAACGCGCGGGCTATGCCGATCCGCTGCGCCTGACCGCCGGAGAACTCGTGCGGGTAGCGATCCAGAAACTCCTCGCGCAGGTTCACCGCGAAAAAGATCTCCCGTATGCGGTCCGCGCGGGCCGCCGCGGGCATGTCGTGCAAATGCTTAAGGGGTGCGTCCATGATCTGACGGATCGTCTTGCGCGGGTTGAGGCTGCTGATCGGATCCTGAAACACATATTGGATCTTGCGGCCAAAAACGGCCGGATCGGCATTGTCCAGGGGCTCTCCATTGATCTCGATCGTGCCGGAGCTGGGTGGCAACAGGCCGACAAGCATCCGCGCGAGCGTGGATTTGCCACAACCGGATTCACCGACGATGCCAAGAGTTTCACCCGCTTCCACTGCCAATGACAACGGTTGAACAGCACGCACCAGCGCCTTTGGCGGGCCGAAAAGGCGCTTGCCGACAGGAAAGGACTTGCTGAGGCCGGTCAGTTTGAGGGCGGTTGTCATTGGCTTGCCTCCTGCGCCGGGGTTTCCGGGGCGATGCAACGGACCATGTTTTCGGCACCGTGCGGCACAAGCGCGATGTTCCCTTGCCGGCAGGCATCGGTCGCCTTGTGGCACCGATCCGCAAAGGCGCAGCCCTTGGGCAACTTATCCACCACAGGCGGGAGGCCGGGAATGGCTGCCAATTCGCGTCGGCCTTGCCCCAGTTCAGGAACGCAAGCCATGAGCCGCGCGGTATAGGGGTGGGCCGGTGCATTGAGAATGGTTTTTGTCGGGCCTTCCTCGACGATGCGGCCCGCGTACATCACCGCGACCCGGTCACACAGTTGGGCGACCACGCCGAAATCATGGGTGATAAAGATGATGGCCAACCCGCGTTCCCGCCGCAGATCATCCAGCAACGACAGGATTTGCGCCTGCACGGTGACGTCCAGCGCCGTGGTCGGTTCATCCGCTATGATGACCTCGGGCTCGTTGGCCAGCGCCATTGCGATCCCCACACGCTGTCGCATGCCACCGGACATCTCGTGCGGGTAGCTGTCAACGCGCTGTTCCGCATTGGGAATGCGCACCGATTTCAGCAGGTCGATAGCATGGGCCCGAGCCTTTGACTTATCAAATGAGCGATGGGCGCGAACCGCCTCGATCAACTGGTCGCCAACCGTGTACAGCGGGTGCATTGTCGCCAGCGGATCCTGGAAAATGTAGGCGATCCTGTCGCCCCTGAGCGAGCGCAGTTTTTCATAGGGCGCGCCGATCAGATCCTCCCCCTTGTAATGCACCGCGCCACCGGTGATCACTCCGGGGGGCGAGGCCACCAGTCCCATGATGCTGAGGGCTGTCACCGATTTGCCAGAGCCGCTTTCGCCGATCACCCCAAGGCATTCGCCAGGGTTCACTTGCAAATCCACGCCTCCCACG
Organism: uncultured Rhodobacterales bacterium; assembly: GCA_964351155.1. Taxonomy (GTDB): domain Bacteria; phylum Pseudomonadota; class Alphaproteobacteria; order Rhodobacterales; family Rhodobacteraceae; genus CAYGNE01. The sequence continues at coordinate 2,295 of CAYGNE010000121.1, forward strand.
GCCTTGTAAACGCGGTCCTTGACCTGGAACTGCGTCTTCAGTCCACGCAGCGCAAGCAAGGTATCTGCCTTCGCCTCGGAGGGAAGTCCCGTCCGTTTGACCATGGTTGTCGGCATGGGGCGAGACAAGGCGCCGGATTTCAGGCGCGGGTCCAGCGCGTCGCGCACGCCGTCACCCAAGAGGTTAATGGCCATGACGATGATCAGGATCATCGCACCGGGCACGATGGAAGTATGCGGATTTGTGATCAGGGCCGAGCGCGCTTCGCCCAGCATTGACCCCAGATCGGCCTGCGGCGGCTGCGAACCGAGACCCAAAAAGCTGAGTCCGGCGGTCTCCAGGATCATCCAGCCGATGGTTGTCGACATGGCGATTACGATCACCGGGATCACGTTGGGCAGCACCTCGGTCAGGATAATGCGGGCATCCGTCATGCCAGACAGCCGCGCCGCGTCGACGAATTCCTTGTGGGCGATGCCCACGGTGATCCCGCGGATGTTGCGGGCAAAGAACGGGATGTTGACGGCGGCCACAGCGATCAGCGCGTTCATCAGTCCCGGCCCAAGGGCCGCGACAATGGCTAGCGCAAGCAGGATGTAGGGAAAGGCCATCAGCATGTCGACGCCGCGCATGATGATGTTGTCCGTGCGCCCGCCGTAGTAGCCAGCGATGATGCCGATGGCCGCGCCGAGCGTCGCGGCTACGATCGCGGCGGCGAAGCCCACGGCCAGCGACAGGCGTGTGCCCCAGAGCAGACGGCTGAGAAGATCGCGCCCAAGGTGATCGGTGCCGAGCAGGGCGCCGTCGGAAAACGGCCGCTTGAAGCGATTCGCTGTATCGGTCACGTCCGGATCTGCCAGCGGCAGAAGCGGCGTCACCAAGGCCAGGAGAACGACGAGACCCATCACGACCAACCCGCCAAGCGCAAGCCGGTTGCGCGCCAGAAGCTGCAGGAAACCCTTCATGTCTTAATCCTCGGGTCGAGCAGGCTTTGTGCGACATCGACAGCGATGTTGAACATGACGTAGCAGGCCGCAACAAAGACGACGCCGCCTTGCACCAGCAGAATGTCCCGTTTCAAGATGGCGTCGACCAGCATCCGCCCGACCCCGGGCCATTGGAACACCATCTCGATATAGACCGCACCTGAGAGAACAAACCCGGCCTGCACCCCCAGCACCGGAATGATGCTGACCATGGCGGCGCGCAGGGCATGGCGCCATATGACCGATCGTTCGTGCACACCCTTGGCCCGGGCGGTGCGGATGAAATCCTGCCTCAGCACCTCGAGCATGGCCGAGCGCGACAGGCGCGCGATGACCCCAGTTGCCACCACCGCCAGCGCCAGCGCGGGCAGGGTCAGGTGGCTGATCAGCGCGGACAGGTCGCGCGCGCCATAGATGGGCCACATGCCGGACACCGGAAACCAGCGCAGTTTCACCGCGAAGATGAGGATCATCATCATGCCGAGAAAGAAGGACGGAATGGAAATTCCCAGAAGAACTGCAAAAGTAATGGCCTTGTCAGCCAAACCATATTGCCGGGCAGCGGATACGACGCCTGCGGCGATGCCGAGGAGCGAGCACAGGACAAATGCTGTGCCGGCAAGGATCAATGTCGCCCCGAAACGGTCGAGCACCTCGTCCAGGACCGGTCTATTAAGAGAGAAGCTGCGCCCGAAATCTCCCTGCAGCATGTTTCCGAGCCAGATGAAATACCTCTGAACCATAGGCTTGTCCAAGCCAAGGTCGCGGTTGAGCTTCTCGACATTTTCCGGGGTTGCGTAGGAGCCCAGGATCGCTGTGGCCGGATCGCCGGGGATCATCGCCATGATGACGAAGACAATGATCGAAATGCCGAACAGGACCGGAATCGCGGAGATCAGCCTTTTCAGGATATAGCCTGCCATTGCCCCTCCCAAATTGGTGCAGCCGCGCAAAACGCGCGGCTGCACGGTTCGTTTTAGTCTTTGGTCACGTCGTCCAGCAGCAGGAAGAACGACGGCTGGAGCGAGAAGTTCTCGACACGGTCGGAGGTAACCGCATTCTGTTTCCAGTTGGCAACGAAGACCCAGGGAGCGTCTTCCTGCACAATTACTTGCATCTCCTGATAGAGACGCGCACGCTCTGCCTGATCGGTTGCCGCGCGGGCGGCTTCCAGCAGTTCGTCAACCTTGGGGTTGGAGTAGTAGCCCGAGTTGAACCCGCCCTGATCCGGCCAAGCAGCTGTACGAAGCGCGAGGAACGGAAGCGTGTCCGGGTCGTTGGTCATCCACGCCATTTCGGCCATGTCTGCCTTGCCTTCGAGCCCCGGATTCACCTCGCCGAGGAAGGTGTTCCATTCATAGGTCTCGATATTGACGGTCAGGCCAACAGCCTGAAGGTCGGCCTGGATCGCGGTCCCCATCGCAACAGGGTCGAGCATGCCGGACCCGCCTTCGGTGACATAGAAAGTCAACTCGGCACCTTCTGCACCCGCTTCGGCAAGCAGTTCGCGCGCCTTGTCAGGGTCGTAGGGGTAGGGTTCCAGGCTTTCGTTGTAGGCCCAGGCGAACGCCGGCGGGGTCGGACCAGCGGCAACTGCCGCAGTACCTTCCAGAACATCATTGACGATGGCTTCCTTGTTGATGGCATAGTTCGCCGCCTGGCGGACACGCACATCAGCAAACGGGCCTTCTTTTGCGTTCAGAATCAGGAACCAGACGTGCGGCCCGGCCTGTTCATGGACGGTATAGGTTGCGCCCTGGAACTCGCTCAGCGCGACCGGAGGAACCTCAACCATCAAATCGATACCGCCAGCCAGCATTTCGGCAGTGCGCGTATTGGCGTCGGTGATCGGGCGGAAGACGACTGCCTGCAATTCCGGCGCACCGTCCCAGTAATCGGCATTGGCTTCAATCACCACCGCTTCGTTCGAGCGCCATTCGGCGAACTTGAACGCGCCGGTGCCGGACGGGTTGCGACCGAACTCCGAGCCGTGCTGTTCGACGGCAGCAGGCGAAACGATCAGCCCGGTTGGATAGGCCAGGTTCGACAGAAACGGTGCATAGGGCGCGTTCAGCGTGAAGCGGACAGTAAGATCATCCACAACCTCCACGTTCTCAACAGCTGAGAAGAAGAATGAGAGCGGGAAGGGACCCGTGTTGTGATACGGATGGTTTTCGTCCAGCATCCGGTCAAAGTTGAACTTTACCGCATCGGCGTTGAAGGCACTGCCGTCGTGGAAGGTCACGCCGTCCCGCAGGGAAAAGGTATAGACCGTGCCGTCTTCACTGATGTCCCAGGACGTGGCCAGCGATGGTTCGACTTCAAGAGTGCCGTCCTTGTAGCGCACCAGCCCATCATAAACGTTCATCAAAATGCGGAAATCGTTGACGGCAGTCACGGCTGCCGGATCAAGCGCCTTGGGTTCGGCGATCTGCCCAACGATCAGAACGTCTTCGGGCGTCTGCGCCTGGGCCGTGAGCGGAGAGAGAGCAAGTGCCGTGGCTGCACCAGCAGCCAGCATTGCCCTGCGGGACAGTTTCAGCAGTTTCATGAGGTGTCTCCCTGTTATTTATCATGATGAATTGCATTGATGCAAATTATCATGATAAATACAAGAAAAATGTGCTAGGGCAGTAGAATGACCTTCTCGATTCTGACTTTCGACGATAAATCAGGCGTTTTTGCCGCCGCCGCTGCAACGGGAAGCCTCTGCGTGGGTGGCTGGGTCCTGCGGGGAGATATCGAATCGGGTCTTGTGGCATCACAGGGCACCGCGCCCAGCTGTTTTTGGCGGGACGATGCAATGCGCGCGATGTACCGTGGTCAGACCGCCCGTGACGCTGTCGAGGCGGTGACCTCAGATGACCCCGGGAAGGGGCATAGGCAATTGATTGCCATGGATCGCTACGGTGCAACTCACGGGTTCACGGGCGCGGACAGCGTGCCGTATGCTGGTCATCTGACGCAACAAGGGTTGGTGGTTGCCGGCAACATGATCGAGGGTCCAGAGGTTCTTGAAGCGATGGTGGCGAAAGCACAAACCTGCACGGACGGACCGGATCAGAAAATGATTCAAGTTTTGAATGCTGCCCGGTTGGCGGGCGGCGACAGCCGCGGGCTGTTGTCTGCGGCCATGTTGATCCTTGCACCCGATCGCCCACCGTTGGACCTGCGCATCGACCACAGTAACGATCCGATAGCGGACCTTGAAAGGCTTTTTCTCAGAACCCGAGCATCACCATATTTTGATTGGCTTGCCGAAGTCCCGGTGCTCGAGAGCAAATTCCGTGCCCCGCAATAACATCAGACCTTAGAACACCGACCAGCCCGTTGCCTGGGCCAGCATCGCTGCGGCGCGGGTGCCCGCATGCGAGTTTCCATAGTGGTTTAGCCCCGGCGACCAGATCGCGATCGACGCGACCTTTGGCGCGATCACCAGAATACCGCCACCGACCCCGCTCTTGCCAGGAAGTCCCACCTGATAGGCAAACTCGCCCGACCCATCATAATGGCCACAGGTCATCATGAGTGCATTGATGCGACGGGCATGTCGCTTCGACATCACGTTTGGACTTGTCCCAAGGCGGGCAAGCGATCTTCCGGCCAGAGCAAGCTGCCGTGTGGTCATCTCGATTGCACATTGATGAAAATAGGTCCCAAGGGTCAGGTCTGGTTCATTCTGCAAATTGCCATGAGAATGCAGGTAGTGTGCCAACGCTTTGTTCCGAGCACCCGTCAGTTTTTCCGAATTTGCGACCTTTTCGTTGATATGGATTTGATCGCTTTCCGCCATTGCCCTGATCAACCCAAGGATTTCGGCGAGGGCCTGTCTGGGCTGCCGCCCCGCAAGTAGCACATCAGTTGTGACAATGGCCCCCGCATTGACAAAGGGGTTTCGCGGGCGGCCCTTTTCCCGTTCCAAAAGGACAACGGAGTCAAACGACGTGCCCGATGGCTCACGTCCGACCCGGCTCCAGAGTTGGTCGCCGATACGCCCCAGCGTCGCCGCGAGGGAAAAAACCTTGGACACGCTTTGGATAGAAAAGGGGTGATCCGATGCCCCGGCGTTCAGGCATCCGCCATTTGCAAGGCAAACACTGATAGCAAACTGGCGCGGCGGAATACAGGCCAGTTCCGGAATGTACTGGGCAGGAGTTCCCCAATCGTCCTGGCGAAAGATCTCATCATGGATATCACGCAGAACACGCTCGTTCAGGGCCACTCTATTCTCCCAGAAAGCGACGCAACAAATGGGCTTCCTGTACGCTCATCAACTCTTCGGCTATCTGCATGTGCGAATGCATGGTGCTGCGGGCCCGTTCCTGCTCGCCTTGCCGCAACGCCTCGACCAGTTGCAGTTGATGTTCTCGCCCTTTGCGCCAGAGTTCCACGTTCGGCGGATCATAGAGCCTGCGATACACGGTCAAATCGGTCAGGGCCTGCGCCATGAACCCGATGACAAACCCAAGCAGCCGATTGCCCGCGAAGTCCGACAGCCGGGCGTGAAAGTCGAGAGAGGCGATGTGCTGCTCCTTCTCTTCCTCAGCCGATGTCGCCGGTTCCGGGTAACGCGACGCAAGGTCGTGCAGTTCCTCCAGTTGTCCTTCATCGAGACGCCCCGCAAGGCTTGCCGCCAGCTCAGGCTCCAGAACCTTACGCATCTGATAGATGTCAGCGACAGACAGGTCCTGAAAGTAGAAGTAATTGGCCAACAAGGACCGCGCGCGTTCGGTCGAGACCTCACCTACGATACTGCCGCCTCCGGGGCCAGTTTTGGTCACGATCAGGCCCTGAGCCTCAAGAATGCGCAACGCTTCGCGAACTGTCCCCTTCGACACACCGAACTGCTCGATCATCTCGCCTTCATTTGGCAGCTTGTCACCCGCCTTCAGATCGCGCTCGACCACCCATTGTTTGATTTGATCAGCAACCAGAACCGGACGTGATCTTCTTGGCTTGGTCGATGCGGGCCCGCTGCCGTCCATTCTGCACCTCATATTTTATCATGATAAAATCATAGACACCTCTGCGCCCTATGTGTAGAGGATAATTTATCATGATAAATGAGGAATGTGATGAACTGGGGTCAGTACGCTCAGGACCGTTTGTCGGATATTGCAAAATGCAGCGTCGATGAAATCGGAGTTACACGGTTTCCCTTTACGCCCGAGCACAAGGCTGCATTAGGTGTTATTCAGTCATGGATGGCGCAGGCCGGTCTACAGGTGCACATGGACGCCGCTGGCACACTCATCGGCCGGAAGCAAGGGCCAAACGGCGCACCAGTATTGCTGATCGGATCGCACCAGGATTCCGTCAGGAACGGCGGTCGATACGATGGGATCATGGGGGTTGTTCTGGGGTGTCTCGCACTCGAGAAGCTCAAGGCAGAAGCAGTCGAACTCCCCTTTTCCGTCGAAATTCTTGCCTTCGCTGATGAGGAAGGGGTCCGCTTCCCGACGGCTCTGATGGGGCCGCGCGCCTTGGCAGGCACGTTTGATCCAGCCGTTTTGGACATGAAAGATAATGATGGGGTGTCGCTTCGCCGCGCTCTTGCCGACTTTGGTGGTGATCCAGATGGGGTTTCATCGCTCGCGCGCGATCCTTCCAAAACGGCGGGATATCTGGAAATCCATATCGAACAGGGCCCGGTTCTGGAGGCGGCCGATGCCGCGCTCGGGATCGTCACAGGGATTTGCGGGATTGAACGGAACACCGTTACCTTTACCGGGGATACGGGCCATGCTGGGACAGTGCCCATGGACAGCCGCCGCGATGCGCTGGTGGCGGCCTCTGACTTCATCTCTGCAACCCATGACGCGGCGATGAAGATCCCCGACCTGCGTGCAACCGTTGGTGCATTGTCCCTGCATCCAAACGTGGTAAATGCGATACCGAGCAAGGTGGAACTGACCCTCGAAATCCGGGCGCTGGATGACACCGTTCGAGACAAATTCGCACGATCAGCGCGGTCGGTGGGAGACAGGATATCGGAGTTTCGCCGTGTGGGGTTTTCAATGGAAAGAACCTACAAACAGCCCGCCGTACCATGTGATATCAATATGATAGGCGAGCTAGAGGCAGCCGTAGCTGCTATCGGGCATACCGCACCTCGCCTGCCGTCCGGTGCCACCCATGATGCCTCAGCTATGGCTGACCTCTGCCGCACGTCCATGCTGTTCGTTCGATGCAAAGATGGGCTCAGTCATAAGCCAGAAGAATTTGCGACTGACAATGATATGGGCGCTGCTATTCACGTTATTTCCAGTTTTCTAGAGAGCATGAAAGTTTAAGACAGGTAACGGGTTTCCAGAAAGAGTTGTTATCCGAGCAATCGTTTTTGCAAGCGCAACAGGGACGAAGTTGGTCCTTACGACGTCTAGCACAAGTCTCGGGCTCCTTGGTCAGCACTCGCGAGGAGTCAGGTAGCTTCAACAGCAGTGTCTGCAGCGGAAGACTTCGGTTGGTCCGCCGAAAGGGCCCTTCGAGATCAGTTCAGATACGATCTACACACACGAAACGGGAGCCACGTTTCCGAGACTCCCGCCGCCGACCGGCGTTGTAGCTGGTCATTCAATTCTCGTCCGCTGATCATGCGACCAGCGACAGCCCCGCACCTGCGCCCTGGGGCTGCTCACCGCTGTCGATGAACGGGATGATCGAGAAAGTCTGCCCGCCGCGCTGCTCCTCGTTCTGCACGGCGTTCACGCGCAGGTCACCGTCGGGCGTGTTGATCAGCAGCGACAGGTAGTCATTGCCAGTGCGGCTGCTTCTCGCCATCCAGGCTGAGCCGACGCGGATTAGCGTGCCCCGGGGCGAGCTGACCTCGATCCGGTAGTCGGGGTGGGTCTCCTCGGT
>CAYGNE010000122.1:0-1940 GCA_964351155.1 uncultured Rhodobacterales bacterium
ACCGGCCCCGTGGTGGGCACGTGTCATGCGAGAACCTCCATGTTGTCTAGCTGCTCCCCTCCGTCCGAGCAATGTGGGGCGGCGCGTGTCCACCAGAACAGAACGAACTGACCCGGAGGGGTCCGAGCTTGCGGAGTGAATGGATGATGTTGATCGAAGAAACCACCGTGCCTGATACGGCATTGCCGGTGGCTGAGTTCAAGGCGCATTTGCGGCTGGGGACCGGGTTCGGCGAGGACAGCCTGCAGGACACCGTCCTGAAAGGTTTTCTTCGAGCGGCCATTGCAGCGATCGAGGCGCGCACCGGCAAGGTCCTGATTAATCGGGAATTCACCTGGACGCTGACCGGATGGCGCGACCGGGCTGGCCAGGTGCTGCCCGTTGCACCGGTCACGGAGATCTTGGGGGTCACCATGGTGAATGCCCTCGAAGTCGAAACCGACCTCCCGGCTGATCAGTTCCGTCTGGAGGCCGATGGTCAACGCCCACGTTTGCGTCCGACAGGAAGTCTCTTGCCGATGGTGATGACCGGCGGGTCGGTCCGGATCGGCTTTCGGGCGGGCATGTCCGCGGATTGGAGCGGGCTTCCTGCGGATCTCGGCCAGGCGGTTCTATTGCTGGCGGCGCATTACTATGAGTATCGCAACGAAACCGCCTTGAGCGACGGGTGTATGCCGTTCGGGGTGAGTAGTCTGATCCAACGGTATCGATCGGTACGCATTGGGATCGGAGCGGGCATATGACGACGCCGCATCTGAACCGAAAGCTTGTTTTGGAAGCCCCGGAACGGTTGCCAGATGGTGCCGGGGGGTACTCAGAAAGCTGGGTGCCGATGGGCGAGCACTGGGCTGAAGTCCGGGCCCGCACCGGGCGGGAAAGGGCCGAAGCCGGGGTTCCGGTTTCTGCGGTGAGCTACAACATCGTGGTCCGTGGTGCACCTTATGGATCGGCGGCGCGTCCGATGCCGGAGCAGCGGTTTCGCGAGGGCACCCGCCTGTTCGTGATCCAGGCGGTCGCCGAGCGCGATCCCGAGGGTCGGTTCCTGACCTGTTTTGCGGATGAGGAGGTCGTGGCATGAGCTATGCGATGGCGGGTGCTTTGCAGGCCGCAGTCTACCAGCAGCTTCTGGCGGATGGCGGCGTGAACGCGCTGGTGGGCGATGCGGTTTATGATGCGGTGCCGGTTGGAGATTTGCCGAGTCTCTACATCTCGCTTGGCCCTGAAAATGTTCGGGACCAGTCCGACAGTGACGGGGCAGGAGCAGTACACCGGTTCCTCGTGTCGATCGTGACAGATGCCGCCGGATTCGGAAGGGCCAAGGACGTGGCGGCGGCGGTGAGCGATGCGTTGGTTGGCGCGAGTCTTTCGCTTGGCCGAGGCCGTTTGGTCGGCCTTTGGTTCGAACGCGCCAATGCACGTCGAACCGGCAAGGCCGGCCGGGTCCGGCGTATCGATCTGAGGTTCCGCGCGCGCGTGGAAGACAATTAAACACACAATCTTTGGAGACACGATATGGGTGCCCAGAACGGAAAAGATCTGTTGGTCAAAGTGGACATGACCGGTGACGGTCTGTTTGAAACGATCGCCGGGCTTCGCGCCACGCGGGTCAGCTTCAATGCGGAAAGCGTGGATGTAACAAGTCTGGAAAGCCAGGGGGGATGGCGCGAGTTGCTGTCCGGTGCCGGCGTGAAGTCCGCATCGATTTCAGGATCCGGCGTGTTCAAGGACGCGGGGACAGATGAGCGTGCGCGGCAATTGTTCTTTGATGGCGAAACCCCGGATTTTCAGGTCATCATACCGGATTTTGGGATCGTTGAGGGGGCGTTTCAGGTGACCTCGATCGAGTATTCCGGCAGCCACAATGGTGAGGCGACATACGAGATGTCGCTGGCCAGCGCGGGCGATGTGTGGGTGGCGGGGCTGGCAGGAGCAGGCGTTGC
>CAYGNE010000122.1:1950-10105 GCA_964351155.1 uncultured Rhodobacterales bacterium
GGCGCTCTGAACTTTACGGCGTTGTAATCCGATGGCGAATCCCTGGACGGGCGAAGTGGCATTGGTCATCGACGGAGAGCGCCGGGTGCTCAAGCTGACGCTTGGGGCGCTGGCCGAGCTGGAGCAGGTGTTGCAGACGCCGTCTCTGGTCGCGCTTGTCGAGCGTTTTGAAGGCGGGTCGTTTTCGACGCGCGACGTTCTGGCGCTGATCGCGGCGGGCCTGAAAGGCGGTGGCGGCGAGATCAGTGCCGCTGAGCTTGGACAAGCAGACATCGAGGGCGGACCGATGAATGCGGCTCGGGTCGCCGCGGAACTTCTGGCGCGGGCATTCATGCTGCCCGGGGAGACATGAGTGGATTCGACTGGCCCGCCCTGATGCGGGCCGGAATGCAGGGATTGCGCATGACGCCGGGCGAATTCTGGCGGCTGACACCCGCCGAACTGAGGCTGATGCTGGGGCAGGGTGGGGAACAAAGCCCGCTGTCGCGGGCCGGATTGGACGCTCTGTTGGCGGCTTATCCGGACGAGAATCGAGGAGAGAACGATGAGTGATCGGGACGGAATTTCGGATCTGGAAGATCGGGCCGAGGCGCTTGAGGACAGTCTCGGGGCGGCCGCAACAATGGCGGCAGGATTTGACAGCGAATTGCAAAGGGTCCGCGAGTCTCTCGCGGCGACCGGTAAGGATGTCTCGACGCTGGAACGCGGATTGTCCAAGGGATTGCGTCGGGCGTTTGACGGCGTCGTTTTTGACGGCATGAAGCTGTCCGATGCGCTGGAAACAGTTGCACGTTCGATGATCCAAACCACCTATTCCGCCGCAATCAAGCCGGTGGCAAACCATTTTGGCGGCATGTTGGCGCAGGGTGTGAACGGCTTGGTCGAGGGCATCCTGCCCTTTGCCGATGGCGGCAGTTTCTCGCAGGGACGGGTCATGCCGTTCGCCAATGGTGGCGTTGTGTCCGGACCGGTCACATTCCCCATGCGGGGAGGAATGGGGCTGATGGGTGAAGCGGGTCCTGAAGCGATCATGCCGCTGGCTCGTGGCGCCGACGGCAAGCTGGGTGTGCGTGGCGGTGGCGGCCGGCCGGTCAACGTGGTGATGAATATCACGACTCCGGACGTACAGGGATTCAATCGTAGCCAGGGCCAGATTGCGGCGCAGATGGGCCGCGCAATCAGCCGTGGCAATCGCAACCGGTAATGCCGATCGGAGGGGAGAATAACATGAACTTTCATGAAGTGAGGTTTCCGGCTTCGCTGAGCTTTGGCTCGGTGGGTGGACCGGAACGGCGCACGGATGTGGTGACGTTGGCCAATGGTTTCGAGGAACGTAACACGCCCTGGGCCCATTCGCGCCGGCGTTACGACGCGGGTGTTGGTATGCGATCACTGGATGACGTAGAAACGCTGGTTTCCTTCTTTGAGGCCCGGCGTGGGCAGATGTACGGGTTTCGGTGGAAGGACTGGTCGGATTTCAAGTCAGGCCGGGCTACGGCTGAAACGGCTTATGATGACCAGGTCATCGCAGTTGCCGATGGCTCGACTACCGATTTTCAGCTGATCAAGACCTATCGGTCCGGCGAGTTCAGCTATGCGCGTCCAATCGTGAAGCCCGTCGCGGGAACGGTGCAAATCGGAATCGAGCAGGACGAAATGCGCGAGGCTGTTGATTTCTCGGTGGATACTGCAACCGGGGACGTCCGCTTCGAGATGGCGCCCGCCGAAAACATGGTGATCACGGCGGGGTTCGAGTTCGATGTCCCGGTGCGGTTCGACACTGATCGGATTCAGACGAGCGTTGCCAGTTTTCAAGCTGGTGATGTGCCCAATGTGCCGATCGTCGAGGTGCGCGTCTGATGGTGGGACCGGATCAAAAGTTTATGCAGCACGTGGAAACCGGTGTGACGACACTGAGCCGGTGCTGGGAAATCCGTCGCACGGACGGCGTCCGGTTCGGTTTTACCGATCACGATGTGAATCTGTCCTTTGACGGACTGACCTTCAGGGCCGAGACCGGGCTCTCGGCCATGGCCCTGCAGCAAAGCACCGGCCTGTCAATCGACAACAGCGAAGCCATTGGTGCACTGAGCGATGCGGCGATCAGGGACGAAGACATCGACGCTGGCCGTTTTGACAGCGCCGAGGTTCGTGCCTGGCTGGTCAACTGGATGGATGTCGATGTCCGCTGGCTGCAATTTCGCGGAACTATCGGTGAAATCCGGCGAGGGGGCGGTGCGTTCCGTGCCGAATTGCGAGGTATTGCCGAAGGACTGAACCGGCCCCTGGGGCGTGTTTATCAGAAACCTTGTGCGGCGGTTTTGGGCGATGAGACCTGTCGTTTCGACCTGAACACTCCCGGTTACGCAGGGGAAAGCGTGGTTGAGGATATCAAGGAAAACCGGGAGCTGTCTTGGGCTGAGATGACGGGTTTTGAGCCGGGTTGGTTCGCGCGCGGGCGTCTGGTGGTTCTGTCGGGACGGGCAGAGGGACTGTGGGGCATGATCAAGAATGATGAGTTTCGAGACGGCAAAAGGGTCGTAGAGTTGTGGGAGCCGATCCGCGCAGCTATCAATTCTGGTGATCTGGTCAGGCTGGAAGCAGGATGCGACAAGCGGCTGGAGACTTGCCGGTTGAAGTTCAACAACATTCTGAATTTCCAAGGGTTTCCAGATATTCCCGGTGAAGACTGGGTGATGGCGGTGCCCAAGCAGGGGCGGCCGAACTCAGGCGGAAGCCTGCGCTGATGAGTGATTCATCCCGAATTGTGGGCTTGGCGCGTGGCTGGGTTGGCACACCGTATCGCCATCAGTGCGCTTGCAAGGGCGCAGGCACGGATTGTTTGGGTCTGATCCGAGGACTCTGGCGCGAATTGTTTGGCGAAGAACCGGAAAAGGTGCCGCCATATTCGATGGATTGGTCAGAGCCTCAGGGTGAGGAAAACCTTTGGGCAGCGGCCGCCCGGCATCTGGTTGAACAACCGTCCGGTCCGGACGCGATTGAAGCCGGTGACATTATCCTGTTCCGAATGCGCAGTTCGGCCGTGGCAAAGCACCTTGGGGTCGTCAGCAACACCGGGGCGAACTCCAGTTTCATTCATGCCTACTCCAAGTTCGGTGTGGTCGAGAGTTCGCTGAGCGAGCCGTGGCGGCGACGCATCGTGGCACGATTTAAATTTCCTCTGGAGGAACTCTGATGGCGACGCTTCTTCTTTCAGCTGCTGGTGCGGCCATTGGTGGTTCGGTCGGCGGAACTGTGGCCGGACTGTCGTCCGTTGCGATCGGTCGCGCTGTCGGCGCGACGCTGGGTCAGGTCATAGATCAGCGCGTACTCGGGCAAGGTTCGGAACCGGTGGAATCTGGCAAGGTCGACAGGTTTCGCCTGACTCATGCAGGCGAGGGAAACCCAATCGCCCAGATCTATGGCAGAATGCGTGTTGGCGGCCAGATCGTCTGGGCATCCGATTTTCTGGAAACGACCACGAAAAGCGGCGGAGGCGGCAAGGGGACGCCGAGCACACCGGAAGTCACCACCCACAGCTACAGCGTGTCGCTTGCAATAGCGATCTGCGAGGGTGAGATTGCGTCGGTCGGACGGATCTGGGCTGATGGCGAGGAGGTCACACGCGACGCTCTCAACATGCGGGTCTACTCAGGATCGAAAAACCAGTTGCCCGATCCACTGATTGAAGCGATCGAAGGGCAGGGTCAGGTTCCTGCATATCGCGGTACGGCCTATGTGGTTTTGGAAGATCTTGGGCTGGAGCGGTTCGGAAATCGTGTTCCCCAGTTTTCATTTGAAGTTATTCGGGCGGAGCAGACCAATTCCACCACGCATGATGAGGACCTTGGGCAACTGATCAAGGGTGTTGCACTGGTTCCCGGAACCGGGGAATACAGCCTCGCGGCGGCGCCGGTCTATTATTCGAACGGGCCCGGTAGTGCCTGGGCGGCGAACATCAACAGCCCGTCAGGCAAGGCTGACTTTGTCACTTCGTTTGAGACGTTGTCCGATGAACTGCCGGGGTGTGGATCGGCTTCGCTGATCGTGTCCTGGTTCGGGAATGATCTTCGTTGCGGCTCTTGCAGTGTAAAACCAAAAATCGAGCGAAGAACCGATGAAGGCAGCAATATGCCTTGGACCGTTTCGGGGCTGACACGCGCCGCCGCAGAGGAACTGACGCGTCAGGATGATCGTCCGATTTACGGCGGAACCCCGGCGGATGCTTCGGTTGTTCAATCGATCCGCCACATCAACAGTTCGGGGAAAAAGGTGATGTTCTATCCCTTTATCCTGATGGATCAAGCAGAGGGCAACGGGTTGCCCGACCCGTGGAGTGGGGCGGACAATCAGCCGGCGCTTCCGTGGCGCGGCCGCATCACGACCTCCGTGGCACCGGGTCGAGAAGGCTCGCCCGATGGTACGGCCATTGCGGAGGCGGAGGTTGCAGGGTTTTTCGGGACGGCGCAGGCGGGTGATTTCGCGATTGCGGACGGTTCAGTCATCTATCAAGGTCCCGCCGAATGGAGTTTCAGACGGTTCATTCTGCACAATGCAGCGTTGTGCAAGGCGGCCGGCGGTGTCGCCGCGTTCTGCATTGGATCAGAAATGCGGGGCGTTACTCAGATTCGCGGGGCCACCGGGTTTCCGGCAGTTGAAGCGTTGCGCGCGCTTGCGGCGGACGCCCGCGCCATCTTGGGACCGGAGACGAAAATCGGATATGCAGCCGACTGGACGGAGTATTTTGGTTATCAACCGCAGGATGGGTCGGGGGATCGGTACTTTCACCTGGATCCACTGTGGGCCGACGAGAACATAGATTTTGTCGGGATTGACAACTACATGCCCCTGTCGGACTGGCGTGATGGCGATGATCATGCCGATGCCGGTTGGAAAGATATCTACAACCCAAAATATCTGGCGGCCAATGTCGAAGGTGGCGAGGGCTATGATTGGTATTATCACTCGCCGGAAGCCGAGGCGGCCCAGATCCGCACACCGATTACTGATGCGGATCATGACGAGCCGTGGATCTGGCGCTATAAGGATGTGCGCAACTGGTGGAGCAACCCGCACCACGAGAGAATAGGCGGAGAGCGTCAGGCGCTGGCGACGGATTGGATACCGCAATCAAAGCCCATCTGGTTCACTGAATTGGGATGTGCGGCGATAGACAAGGGAACCAACCAGCCAAACAAGTTCCTCGATCCCAAGTCTTCGGAATCCAGCCTTCCAAAATACTCGAATGGATTGCGAGACGACTTTTTGCAGTTGCAGTACCTGAGAACGGTGCTGGGCTATTGGGGCGACGTCGACCGAAATCCGGTGTCCGATGTTTACGGGGGTCCCATGGTCGATCTGGACAACGCTTATGTCTGGGCATGGGACGCGCGGCCTTATCCAAATTTTCCGAACAATGTCGAGCTTTGGAGCGACGGATCGAACCATGCACGCGGTCACTGGCTGAATGGCCGGATCGGCGCGCGGACGCTTGCGTCGGTGGTCGAGGAAATATGTCATCGTTCAGGTGTTACCCAGATCGATACATCCGGATTGTTCGGAATTGTGAGAGGCTACCTCGTCGAAGAGATCGCCGATGCGCGGGCGGCGTTGCAGCCGCTGATGTTGCGGTACGGGTTTGATGCCATTGAACGAGATGGATTGTTGCGGTTTGCCATGCGTGATGGGCGGCATGCACACCTGATGGAGCATGACGTTTTGGTCGAATCGAGCGAACTTGAGGGTGCGTTTGAACTTCGGCGGGAAGCCGAAGCCGAGATGACCGGGCGGGTAAGACTTCGCTTTGTCGAGGCAGGGGGAGATTACAACACGGCTGCCGAAGAGGCCGTCTTGCCCGACAGCGCTACTCATGCAGTAACAGCGAGCGAGTTGCCGATGTCGATGACCCGCTCGGAAGCCCGCCAGGTTGTGGAGCGTTGGTTGAGCGAAGCCAGGATCTCGCGCGAGACGCTTCGGTTTGCGTTGCCGCCGTCCAAGATCAATCTTGGCGCCGGGGACGTCGTCCGTTTCCCTGCGGATATTGGCGAGAACACCATGTACCGGATTGACAGGGTCGAGCAGTCGGAACTGCAATTGATAGAAGCCGTTCGAATTGATCCGGGCGTTTATCTTCCAAGCGAAATGGCTGATGATCTGCCGTCGGTGAGAGCCTTTGCCCCCCCGGTGCCGGTGTCGCCGGTGTTCATGGACCTGCCATTGATGAGTGGTGACGAAATTCCCCATGCGCCGCATCTGGCCGTGGCGGCAAATCCCTGGCCGGGATCGGTTGCGGTGTTTTCGTCGGTGACAGATGAGAATTACGAGGTCAGTGACGTACTTTCGCAGCGGGCCGTGATCGGGCAGACCGAAAGCCCGCTGTTTGCAGCGCGGTCCGGCGCCTGGGACCTTGGGGCAGGTTTGCAGGTCAAGCTGGTGTCCGGCGAACTGGAATCGCGGAACTCGCTGGCCGTATTGAGCGGAGCAAACCTTGCGGCGATTGGCGATGGCAGCAGCGGAAATTGGGAGTTGTTTCAATTCCGGGAAGCCGAACTGATCGACAAGGACACCTACCTGTTGTCCGGACGGCTGCGCGGGCAACTGGGAAGTGACGCGTTGATGCCTGACGTCTGGCCAGCTGGATCGTTGTTTGTCCTCATGAATGGGGCTCCCCGGCAAATCAGCTTGTCCAGTGCGCAGCGGCGGATTGCACGGCATTACCGGATCGGGCCGGCAAGGCGTGGCTATGACGATCCATCCTACACCCATTTGTTTGAGGCCTTTGATGGCAATGGTCTGCGCCCCTATGCACCGTGCCATTTGCGGGTCAAAAGAGATGGGGCGGGTGGTTTGTCGTTGAGTTGGATCAGGCGGACACGGATAGAAGGGGACAGCTGGGACCTGTCCGAAGTACCGCTGGGCGAAGAAGCGGAAAGCTATCTGGTGCGCGTGCGCGTCGGAAATGAGGTGTTGCGGGAAGTCACGGTTAAGACGCCGGAATGGACGTATGACATGGACGCGCAAATCGCCGATGGTTTGACGCTGCCTGCGCGGATAGAGATCGCGCAGCTATCCAGTCGCTACGGACCGGGTCTGTTTTCAGCGGTCGAATTGCCGGAGATCGCGTGATGCGGCCGGTACTTCATGGCGACGTTTCATGCGCAGCGCGGGCCTTGTTGAACGTTCCTGACGCGATGAGGAGGGAGTTGTGTCGCCGTTTGGTCCAAGAGGCCGAAAGGGCGGACCAGTTCGTTCGCCGATATGGTCGGGTACACCCGTTATGGGGTAATGGGTCGCTGATGGCGGCGGCCCGAAAACGCGTGCTCGCCGATGAACCGGGATTTGATGACAAGGATTATTGCCAGTGTTTCGAGATGGTTCTGCGATGCCTGATGGATCGCGCTCCTATCCTTTCGCACAACTGATGCATATTGTTACCGCTGGGTTGAGCTCTAAACGGCTTGGATCAATTTCGTCGCCGCAATCCGTGCAATAGCCGAATTCGCCCGCTTCGATCCGTTGCAAGGCCGCGCGCAGCCTCTTGCTTTGCTGGTCGCGCCGGACCTGCTGCGCCTTGGCCATTGCCTGGTTCTGCAAAGCGTCCATCCGGCTGAGTCGTCCAACAGATTGCTGGTCAAGCGTTACCACCGCCTGTCCTTGCTGTCCCAGAGCGTTTTCTTCTGAAATCTGCTTTAGCGTTGCGTAGATGAGATCTGCAAAATGCGATGTCTGATCTTCATTCATTTCAGGAATGCTCCGGATCACAGGTTTGCGTTTGGCATTTTCCACCTTGATGCTTAATTTACGCTGAGAGAAGGAAAACACGCCATGGCAGAAACACGAAGAAAACTTGCTCCGGTGGACCCGGTCTGGAACCGGATCACCGACGAGGCCCGTGAAGCGGTTCGAAAAGAGCCCTTGATGGGGGGATTGGTGCATGCCTGCATTCTGCACCACAGGTCTCTGGAAAAGGCTCTGTCCTACAGAATTGCGGCGAAGCTGGCATCCAACGAGATGTCGATGGTGATTCTGCGTGAGATCGCGGACGGTGCGTATGAAGAAGCGCCTGAGCTTGTCGATGCGGCGCGCGCGGATCTCGTGGCGGTTTACGAGCGGGATCCTGCCTGCCACCGGCTTTTGCAGCCGATCCTCTATTTCA
>CAYGNE010000123.1:0-10051 GCA_964351155.1 uncultured Rhodobacterales bacterium
GAGGTCGGGATCATCGACATTGCCGCAGCGAGGGCCCGGTAGAGGTCGCTGTGGCGACGGTCCAGCGTCGGCTGGTCGCCTGTGTAGGCGTGGATGGTGGTCATGATGCCGTGTTCGATGCCGACGGCCTCGTCCAGAACCTTGGCCAGAGGCGCAAGGCAGTTGGTGGTGCAGGACCCGTTGGAGATCATGTTGTCGCCCTTGGCGAGCATCTCGTCATTGACGCCGAAGACGATGGTTTTCTGCACGTTCTTGCCCGGTGCGGACAGCAGCACTTTCTTCGCGCCGCGCTCCAGATGCGCCTTGGCCTTCTCGCCGTCGTTGAACTTGCCGGTGCATTCCAGAACCACGTCGCAGCCCGACCAGTCCAGTTCCTGCGGATCGTAGGTCGAGAACATCTCGATCTCGCCGCGGCCCAGATCGAGCGTGCGTTCGCCGACGCGGATGTCATGGCCGAACCGGCCATGGATGCTGTCATAGCGCAAAAGGTGGGCCGCCGTGTCCAGCGGGCCGGTTGCATTGGCCTTGACCACCCTGATGTCGTTCCGCCCGCTGGCCGCGATGTGGCTCAGGGTGCAGCGGCCGATCCGGCCAAATCCGTTAATTCCGACGTTGATGGTCATATCCAGTCGCTCCAGAAGTTGCGCGTTGAGGGGCGTATAGCCCTGCAGGGCTGGCTAAAAAAGGGAAAAAGTGCCGCATTTTTAGGGTGTTAGCGCAAACTTGTCCCGGTTGCGCTAACGCTTGCCCTGAGGAGTGGATCGGTTAGTGTGCGAACACACGGAACAAGTGCAGGATCGGATCATGAGCGGCCTTTTGGCTTTGCTGGACGACGTGGCGGCGATCGCCAAGGTGGCGGCGACCTCTGTCGATGACGTGGCGGCGGCGGCCAGCAAGGCGGGGGCCAAGACCGCCGGGGTGATCATTGACGATGCGGCGGTGACGCCAAAATACGTTCAGGGCTTTGCCCCGGCGCGGGAATTGCCGATCATCTGGCGCATTGCGCGCGGGTCGATGTTCAACAAGCTGGTGTTGCTGCTGCCGGTGGCCATGCTGCTGGCGAATTTCGCGCCGTGGATGATCACGCCGCTGCTGATGATGGGCGGGGCGTATTTATGTTTCGAGGGCGCGGAAAAGGTGTTTCACGTGCTGTTTCCCCATGGCGACAAGCATATCGAGGCGGACATGTCGGTCCAGGATCCGGGGCATCTGGAAGAGCAGAAGGTCAGGGGCGCGATCAAGACCGATTTCATCCTGTCCGAGATCATGACCATTGCGCTGGCCGCGATCGAGGCGCCGAATGTGTGGATGCAGGCGGCGACCCTGGCGGTTGTCGGGGCCGGTGTCACGATCGCGGTTTACGGATCGGTCGCGCTGATCGTCAAGATGGACGATGTCGGGTTGTTCATCGCCCAGAACGGCAAGACGGGGGTAGGGCGTGGATTCGGGCGCGGGCTGGTCAAGGCGATGCCGGTCCTGATGAAGGTCCTGTCCGTGGTCGGAACCGCCGCGATGCTCTGGGTTGGCGGGTCGATCATTGTGCATGGCATGGAGGTGCTCGGGTTTCCGTGGCTCTATCACCACATTCACGATCTTGCGGTTGCCGCCGGTCACATGGTTTCCGAGGGCTGGACCGCAACGGCCGAATGGATTGCAACAGCCGCGATGGACGGGGTGTTCGGCCTGGCGCTGGGGATGGTTCTCATACCCCTGGCGACCCGGCTGGTCATGCCGGCCTGGGCAGCCGTATCTGGTGGTGGAGCGAAGCACTAGTCCCGGTCTGTTTCAAAGCCAGCACCGCGCCGGGCAAATCCGCCGTTCGCCTGTCGCCACTCTCTACCTGCGCGCGCCGCGTTATTCTGATTGCGCCGGGTCCCTGGATTGCCGATATGTCCCCGCCTTGAGGCGCAAACTGTCCTCGATGATCGAGGCAATTGCCGCCACGCAGACGAGAAAACCGGAAATCGGCACAATCGCGATGGCGTATTTCTTGGGCATGTAGTTCGGCTTGAAGACAATGCTGCCGTCCTCCCAGGCAAAATACCACATTTCCCAGTACTTGCCGCCCATGGTGGCCACCGCTTCGAGACCCCAGACGATCATCACCACCCCGAGGCAGAAGATGACCGCGGTCCAGAATTGCCGAATGAAGAAGGCGGCTTTTTGCGGCAGCCAGTCGTAGATCAGGTCCAATGCGATGTGATCCTTGTCGCGCACTGTCAGGGCCAGCGCAAAGAAGACCAGCCAGATGTTGCTGAGCACAGTCAGCAGATCACCCCAGATTGGCGGGTCCTTGAACACATAGCGCATCACGACCGAATAGACCGTGAAAGACACCATCATCAAAAGCAGCGTGGCGCAGAATGCGGTCAGTGTTTTTCTGACTGCGCCGTCAATGAACTTGACGACTGAAATCATGTCCAACCCCTCCGATTCATTATCCGCCAAAGCCCAGGGCGCGTGGCAGGAACATGGTAAAACCCGGCACGACGATCAGTACGAAAAGCAACACGAAGAGTGCGGCCAGATACGGCAGCATGGCGATGGCGACCTTTTCCAGCCGGACCTCGGCGATGGCGCCCGCCGTGAAAAAGGCGACGCCCACGGGCGGTGTGACCGAACCGATCAGGAAACCCACCACGACAACCAGCGCGGCCTGAACATCCGGGTACCCGGCCTTGACCATGACATCCACGAGCACCGGCCCCACCACGATGATGTTCGCCGCCGAGTCCATGACCATACCCAAAAGGCAGATGAACAGGACCAGAACCAGCGCAAACAGCAAGGAATTGTAGGTGTAGCCCAACAGCCATTGTTCCAGCTGGCCGATTGCGCCGAGGGATGTCAGCAACCAGCTGAACGGGCCCGACGCGGCGATGATGATGAACACCATCGCCGAATTGCGGAACGCGCGCACGAATGCGTTTTTGCAATTGCCCCACGTGATGGTCCGATAGATGAAGAGGCCGACAAAGAGGGCAATGGTGGCGGTCAGCGCTCCGGCTTCGACGACCCCGGCTATTCCAAAGACAACCGACCCGACCAGAACGATCGGAATCAGAAGTGCGAATGATGATTTGTAGCCGGCGACGGCGATGCCTTTCAGGCTGAACGGTTCCTCGCTGCGTTCAAAGTTGTTGCGGCGCGCGATGATGTAGTTGATCACCATCAGAAGCCCGCCGATCATCAGCCCCGGGATGATTCCGCCTGCAAACAGCGCCCCGACCGAGATGCCGCCCGCATTGGCCAGCACGATCATCATGATCGAGGGCGGGATAATGCCGCCAATGGTGGAACTGACGGCGGTGATGGCCGCAGCGAACTCTGGCGGATAGCCCGCCTTCTTCATCCCCGGCACAAGCAGCGAGCCAACCGTTGCCGTGTCCGCGACGACCGATCCGTTCATGCCGGCAAAGAACATGCTGACGAGCACATTGGCCTGCGCCATGCTGCCGCGCATCCGTCCGATGATGCGCTGGCTGAGATCCACCAGCCGGTCGGTGATCGTGGCCGATGTCATCAGCTCTCCGGTCAGCATGAAGAACGGGATCGCGGTCAGCGGCACCGAGTCAATCGCCTGAAACATCTGACTGGGGATCAGGATCATCGGGGCGGCGTCGGTGAGCAGGATATAGATCACCGGGATCAGGATCATGATGAAACCGACCGGGGCACCCAGCATGATCAACACGACCAGGATGATCAGCAGTGCAACGCTTTCCATTCAATATGCCCCTTCGAACCGAGCTTTGCGCCTCTTTGCGTGCAAAGGCGCGGGACCCGCCCCCGCGCCTCTGCCTGTCACGTCACGGCCGGGCGCGGCTAGAGTGCGCCAGCCTCTTCAAGCTGCGCGATGAAGCCGGTCATGCCCTGTTCTTCCAGGACCCGGCGTGCGGTGGCCGGATCATACGTACCCTTGGCGTTCAGCCAGGCGTCGATCGCACCGGCGCGCCACAGTGTCATCTCTTCCTCGGTCGGAACATACCATTCCTTGGCGGTCTTCCTGATCTCGGCTTCGCCTGCCTCGACCCAGGCCCGGTCCAGGTCCTGGACCTTTTGACCAAAGGCCTTGGCAGCGGCATGCAGCCATTCCCGTTCGTCGGCATTCAGCGCATCATACTGGCGCTTGTCGATCGACAGCTGATTGCCGGACCACGACCCGCCGATTTCGGTGAAATAGGGTGCGACCTCGTGCAACTTGGCCACGTGCTGCCATGGTGTCGCGACATACTGACCCGAGACAACCCCGGTTTGCAGCCCCTGATAGAGCTGGCCCCAGTCATAGGGAACCGGAACGGCGCCCCAGTTCTTGACCAGCGTGTATTCAATCGGGCTCTTGGTCACGCGCCACTTGATGCCTTCCATGTCGGCCGGCACATGAACCGGACCGTGGGCGTTGCCCAATTGGCGAAACCCGCCCGACGAATAGACGGTCAGGCAGACATGCCCGGCTTCCTCGGCGGCGATCTGGCACTGCTTTTCTGCCAGCCATTCCGAAGAAATCCGGTCGGCGTCCTCGATGCTCTTGAAGATGTAAGGCAGGTCGAAAATGGCCAGCGCCGTGCCGAAATTGCCGAAATTCGCGGTCGAACTGGTCCAGAGCGTCAAAAGGCCCTGATTTGCCTGCTCGCCGCAGGTTTGTTCACTGCACAGCGACTTGCGATAATGCGGCTCGACCTTGAGTTTGCCGCCGGATACTTCCTCGAGCGTCGGGATAAGCGCCTGATCGATCGCATCGCCGATTGGCATCCCCAAAAAGCCGACAGTCCCCAGTTTCAGAACTTTTTCCGCAGCGGCAGACTGCGCGGACACGGCAGCAATCGACGCAAGGCAAGCGGCCTTCAGTATGGACGACATTTTCATTAACTTGGTCTCCCGTTGAGTTGTTTTTCTTGCCCATATCATTGACGTGCCATCGGATGACCGAAAGTGACAGATGGATTGAAAGCAGGTGACAGTTTGGCTTGATCCTGACAGGCCGGACCTGCAAACATTGCCAAGGCGTGGGCAAAGCGTTCGATTGGGGCATGCATGAATTCGACGGCACTGCGATTTCTGAGGCTTCCGGAGAACTCCCGTCTCAGTTTGCGCGATCAGATCTGCGAAGGCGTAGGTGCCGCGATCATCTCGGATGCGCTGGCCTATGACCGTCCGCTGCCCTCTTGCCGGGAACTGGCCGAACAGCTTTCGGTGTCCAGAAACACCGTGTTCGCAGCATATAACCGCTTAGTAGATTTAGAGTTTCTGGTGTCCCGGGACCGCTCGGGCTATTATGTCCATCCAAACATGGATGCGTTGCAAAAGCAGCGCGGCGTGATCCGGGCGGCAGAGCGCGAAACCCAGGTTTGTCCGGTCGACTTCAAGCCCAACACGCTTGAACCGATCATCATGCCTGTGGATTACCGCAACTATCCGTATCCGTTCATTTACAACCAGACGGACCCCGATCTGTTTCCGGTCGATGGTTGGCGCGAATGCTCGCGACAGGTACTGGGCCGCGCCCGCATGCCGGCCTGGGCCAGCGACGCGGTCGAAAGTGACAGCCCGCAACTGCTGCAACAGCTGCGCCAGCGCCTTTTGAATACACGCGGCATACATGCAGAGGACGACGAGATCCTGATCACCCTGGGCGCTCAGAATGCCCTGTTCCTTCTGGGATCCATTTTTGCACCCCAGGGCAATCCGGTCGCGATGGAAAACCCGGGTTACTTTGGCGCCCGCAACGCCTTTGTGCAAACCGGCAATACGCTCATCGGTGTTCCGATCGATGAAGAGGGCCTGATCCCGTCGGCGATCCCGGCTGGATGCCAGCTGGTGTTCACGACCCCCAGCCATCAATTCCCTACAATGGTCACCATGAGCCAGACACGGCGCGAAGAACTCATCGCGACGGCGGTCGAAAAGGACTTGATCATCATCGAAGACGATTATGACGTCGCCATGAACTATATCGCGAACACCCCGCTTTCCTTGCGTTCCTTGGACACAACCGGCCGGGTGATATATGTGGGAAGCCTGTCGAAAATCGTCTCCAAGGGGCTCCGCATCGGCTTCATCGTTGCCCATCGCGACATCATTCGCCAGGCCCGCATGGCGCGCGGCGTGATGATGCGCCATCCGCCGACGATCGTGCAGGAGATTCTCGCCCTGTTCTTCCGCCTTGGTCACTATGAGGCGCATGTGCAAAAGATCGGTCAGCGGTTCAACGAACGGTGGGTTGCGATGAGTGACGCCATCGACACGCATCTCGGGATGTTGCAGCGGTCGCGGACCGAAGGCGGCACGTCATTCTGGCTGACCGGGCCGGAAGGGTTTGACACCAACAAACTCGCCGAACGTCTGCGTGAAAGAGGCGTCTTGATCGACAAGGGGCAACGCTACTACCTGGGTAACAGCGACAGCAAAAGCTTCCGGTTGGGCTTTGCCTATGTGCCGGTTTCCAAATTCCAGTCCGGTGTGAAACTGATCGCAGACGCGGCCCGCGCATTGCTGTGACGCGGGACGGGGCGGCCATCTGTCCCTTTGAAATGCGTTACCTGTCTCTCGCGGTTTCCCGGATTCTCTAGTTACCTGAATTGCACTTCGCCCTGTCTCGAGGGCGATGGAAAGCTGTCACTGAGTTCAAGGATCCCGACTTTTGAAAGATCAAGTTACTTCCAATCCGAACGTGACGCCATTCCATCTCCAAGTGCCCGATACGGTTCTGGACAACATCCTGGCCCGTGTTGCCGCTTATCCCTGGCACGAGATGCCAGACGACGGCGGCTGGGACTACGGCACCAACATGGATTACCTGAAAGAGCTTTGCGACTACTGGGTGGATGACTTTGACTGGCGCGCGCAAGAAGCACGGATCAACGGGTTTTCCAATTTTCGCGCTGCCGTCGATGGCATCGACATGCATTTCATCTATGAACCGGGAAGCGGCACCAACCCGGTGCCATTGATGATCAGTCACGGCTGGCCGGGCTCGGTTGCCGAGTTCTTCGAAATCATCGAACCTCTGGCGCACCCTGAACGCTTTGGCGGCGATGTCGCGGATGCCTTCACGGTCATCGCGCCGTCGCTCCCGGGTTTCGCCTTTTCGGGGCGGCCGCCGCGTCCTTACGGACCGCGCAAGATGGCCAGTGTAATCAACTCTCTGATGACCGACACGCTCGGCTTTGACAGCTATCTGGCCCAAGGCGGTGATTGGGGCGGCGCGGTCTGTTCCTGGCTGGGCTTTGACCATGCGCCGGCCTGTTCGGCGATCCACATCAACGTGCTGACCATGCGCCACCCGGACGGGCCACAAACGCCCGGGGAAATCGCCTGGGCCAGGCAGTTCGATGCGGATCAGGTCATGCAGAACGGGTATCGCACGCAACAGGCCACGCGCCCGCAGACCCTGAGCTATGCGATGATGGACAGCCCTGTCGGCATCGCCGCCTGGCTGGTGGAGAAGTTTCACGACTGGTCCGATGTGCCCGTCGGCCGGATCGAAGACGCCCACAGCAAGGACGAATTGCTGACCAATATCATGATCTACATCGTCACGCGGTCTTTCAACACGGCGTCCTGGATCTATTACGGGCGGCGGGAGGAAGGGGGGCGAATCCTGTCCCCGGAGGGCAGGCGTGTCGAGGTGCCGACGGGTTGTGCGGTGTTTCCCGCCGAAATGCTGCGGTGGCCACCCAGATCCTATGCCGAGCGCATCTACAACGTCACCCATTGGACCGAGATGCCGCGCGGCGGCCATTTCGCGGCGATGGAAGAGCCCGAGATGCTGTTGACCGATATTCGAGAATTTGCGCGCACCCTGCGCGATTGAAACGACGGAGACCACAATGACGCTTTCTCACGCCGAGTATCGGGCCATCGCCGGCACTTTGAAACCCAATGGTCAAGCCTTCATCGACGGTACGTTTTGCGATGCGGCAGATGGTGACTGGTTCGAGACCACCAATCCGGCCACCGGCCGGGTTCTGGCCCAGGTGGCGCACTGCAAGGCTGCTGATGTGGATCGCGCGGTTGCCGCCGCCCGGCGCGTCTTCAACGCGGGCACATGGTCGCGCGCCGAACCCGAAGAGCGCAAGGAGGTGCTGTTGAAGGTTGCCCAGCTGGTGCGCGACCACAAGCATGAACTGGCGGTGCTGGAAAGCCTGGACACGGGCAAGACGATCAACGACTGCATGGACGAAATCGGCGGCGAAGTGCCGAAATTCTTTCAATGGTATGCAGAACTGGCCGACAAGGCATTCGGCAAGATTGCACCAACCGGTCCCGGATCCATGGCGCTGATCACAAGGGAACCGGCGGGCGTGGCGGGTGCCGTCCTGCCCTGGAATTTCCCGCTTGTGATGGCGGCCTGGAAGATCGCGCCATCCCTCGCCGTCGGGTGTTCGGCGGTCATCAAGCCAGCCGAACAAACGCCCCTGTCGACGATCCGGCTGGCCGGGTTGATGCGGGAGGCCGGCGTGCCCGATGGTGTGATCAACATCGTGCCCGGATTTGGCGACACCGCGGGCAAGGCAATCGGCCTGCACAATGACGTCGATACCGTGTCCTTTACCGGATCGACCGAAGTCGGCCGCATGTTCATGCGCTATTCCGGCGACAGCAACCTCAAGGGCGTCGGGCTCGAGATGGGCGGCAAAAGCCCGTTCATTGTGCTGGACGATGCCAGGCTCAGCGACGACCTGATCGAACACGCCGCCATGTCGGCGTTCTGGAACGGCGGCCAGAATTGCTCGGCCAACATGCGCCAGTTGATCGCTGCCCCGCTGGTGGAGGAGTTCACCGGGCGGATCAGCGAGCGGATCAAGTCCTTCAGGCTGGGCGATCCTCTGGACCCGGAGACGGATATCGGTTCGATGATCACCAGCGACCACAAGGAGAGGGTCATGGGTTACATTCGAAGCGGCGTTGCCGATGGCGCACAGATGCTCATGGGTGGCGACAGCGATTTGCCTGGATACTTTGTCGAACCCACGTTGTTTCAGAACGTTACGCCCGACATGAGGATCGCCCGCGAAGAAATCTTTGGTCCCGTCCTTGGCATCATGCCGATGAAGACTGCCGACGAGGCCCTGGCCGTGGCCAGTGATACCGAATACGGCCTTCACGCCACGGTGTTCACCCAGGACATCGACCGGGCGCTTGCAATGGCCCGGTCGCTGCCCTGCGGAACCGTCTCGGTGAACGGGTTTTCCGAAGGCGACATCAAGACGCCATTTGGCGGGTACAAGCAATCCGGCTCGCTTGCCCGAGATAACGGCACCGAGGCGCTGGAACAGTACCTGCAGACAAAAACGATCTGGATTCAGGCCGCGGCCGGTTGAAACGCGAAAAACCCGCGGTGGTTTTGAAAAATCGCGAAAAACCAAGGGATTCGCCGGGCAGCGTCGGCAACTTCCGGTTTCTTTTCTGCGATATCGTCAAATGCAAACAGGCGCCGTTTTCGAGGCGCCTGTCTGTGTCTGGTCGGTGATTGTCAGCCCAGCAATGCCTTGACCTTGGCGACTGTCGCTTCGGCGGTGATACCGAACTTGTCATAGAGAACATCCGCCGGAGCGGAGGCGCCAAAGCTGTCCATGCCGATGAAACCCGCCTTGGCTTCGCGACCGCGTTCGCCCAGCAGCCAGCGGTCCCAGCCCTGACGTACGGCGGCTTCGATCCCGACACGGACGGGACCGGCGGGCAGAACCCGGCGGCGGTAGGTTTCGTCCTGTTCGGCGAACAGTTCCATGCAGGGCATCGAGACGACGCGGGTGCCGATGCCTTCGGCTTCGAGCTGTTTGCGAGCCTCGAGCGCGATCGAGACCTCGGAACCGGTGGCGATCAGTATCGCCTGCCGCTTTGCCTCGGCCTCTGCCACAACATAGGCTCCCTGGGCGGTCAGGTTCTTTTGCCGGTGTTCGGTGCGGACGGTGGGCAGTCCCTGACGGGTCAGGGACAGGACCGACGGTGTCTCCCTGGCGGTCAGCGCCAGTTCCCAGGCTTCGGCGGTTTCCACCGTGTCCGCAGGGCGAAACACCCAGGTGTTGGGGGTCGCACGGCTGATCGCCAG